>QCMN01000036.1 GCA_003213715.1 Pelagibacteraceae bacterium AG-422-B15 | reverse complement strand
TGATCATGGAGAAATGCTTGGACAACAAGGAGCGAGAGGGAAAATAGTTCCTTGGGAGGAGTCTATCAGAGTTCCTACACTTGTTAGTCATCCAGACTTAAAAGAAAAAAAATTATGTAACTCAGTAATATCAAACATTGATATCGTTCCAACATTACTAGAGTTTACAGGTCTTAGTAAATCAGAACTAAGGAATAAATACCCTGAATTAAAAGGTAACAGCTATGCTGAACTTGTTGAAAATGTGGACTATGACAATATACGCGACGAAGAAGGCCATCTAATTCATGGAGTTCAAATTATCCCAACAGTTTTTGAAGTTGCAGAAAAATTTCGACATACAGCTCTTGCGGATGGCTTTTTAGCTAAGACAAAAGCTTTCATGTCTGAGGGTAAATTTTTACCAGATTTTGCACCACCTCTTAATTACAAAGGTGTAGTAGATAAAAAGTATAAATTTGTTAGATCTTTCTCGCCTCGTAAAAATAATATACCTGCAAACTATGATGAATTGAACAAACACAATGCAGACTATCAATTATATGATTTAGAAAATGATCCATTTGAAATGAATGATTTAGCACAAGATGAGAATAATAGAAAATTATTAATGTCTATGAACGATAAATGCAATAGACTAGCTGATAAGGAGATTGGTTTAGAAAATCATGTGACTCACTTGCCTGGCCCTGATTGGTTTTGGACTGCTTAATTTATGAAAGATGATGTAATACTAAATTTTGATTTATATAAAAGATATAAATCAGATTATGCCCCTGATAGTTTTCACCATGTTGCATTTAAAACTCAAAATTATGATGCAATGGTCGATTTTTATGAGAAACTTTTTGGATGTAAGCCAATGTATAAAAGTAATGATATTGCTTTTTTGGCTTTTGATGAAGAGCATCACCGTATTGCAATTGCGAATACTGAGCCAGGAGTAAAGAAATTAGGTCTTATTCCTAAGATTATATTAGCTCTAAGAAATTGGCTTAATAAAAACATGCCATCAACTATTGGATTGGACCATATTTCTTATTGCCTTAACCCAATCGATAAATGGTTTGATTTTTATCATAAGGCAAAAGATAGAGGTCTTGAGCCTTACTGGACAATCAACCATGGATGGATAACGGGTATGTACTACAAGGATCCAGACGGTAATCTTGTAGAATTATTTTTTGAGCATTGGACAAATGATGAAGAATATAAAAATGAAATTTCTGCTAGAGGTTTTCCTGAAGAGCCAGTAGGTACGAATATGGATATCGATATACTCTATCAAATGTATAAAAACGGTGAGTCATTAAAAAATCTAACAAAAAAAGGAAACACAGTTCCAGAGGGCAAGAAGCCGGTTGCAGGAATTCAGGCCGCTATCAATATGCGTAAAAAATTTAAATAAATATATGGATCTTTACGATCAAAATTTTATTCCAAGAATAATTTTTACTGTCATAACGGTTATATTAACGATTGGACCCACTATTGCTGATTTCAATAAAACGCATGCAACTCATCCTGATTGGACAGGACATGCTCGCTTTCATGTTGTATGGCAAGTTTTAGGTTTTTATCCGATAATGATATTAAATTTAATTGTTCTATGGATCAATATTTCAAACTTTTACTATCCATATCAGTTATTCTTTTGGCTTTTCTGGTATGTTGGTTTTGTAGGTTCTTTTTTGATCACATTATTGAGCATGCCATTATTTAAAGGCAAACTGTCTGACCCTGGAGGAAGAACACCTTTTTTTTATACATTTGGAAGGAAATTTAAATTTTTACCTGGTAAGGATAAACACTTACCCTTCAAGATAAATGGAGAAGTGAAGACCTATAAAGTAGATGAAAACTTGCACAATTTAGTTTTACCTTCAATAATTGTCATTATAACTTCTATTTATTTCATAGTTCTATAAAAGAGCATATTCATGATTGAATATTTTTTTCCATTATTATTGCTATGTGTCATTCAATCTGGCACTCCAGGCCCAAACAATATCATGCTTACAGCTTCAGGAAAAAACTTTGGTTATGTAAAAACAATTCCTCATATGGCAGGTGTTGTCTTTGGGTTTTTAACTTTATTAATTGTGATGGGATTGGGATTAATATCTATTTTTACGAGCTACCCAATAGCACAAACCATTTTGCAAATACTAGGCTCGCTATATTTACTGTACTTGTCTTATAGAATTTATTTTACTTATAGTTCTGATAATGACGATCGATCAAAGCCAATAACATTTATAGAGTCATCTCTTTTCCAATATGTAAATCCAAAGGGTGTTATGATGGCAATTACGACTATTTCTATTTATACGGACTATAAAAACTTTGAGTT
>QCMN01000035.1 GCA_003213715.1 Pelagibacteraceae bacterium AG-422-B15 | reverse complement strand
GCGTAATTGAGAAGGTAATAAAGTTTGATAGAGAACTATCTGTCATTTGCTCAAGAAACATAAAAAAAAATATATGTTTTTATCCACCATTTGAGAATATTCACAAAAACCATATTTTGTTTGAAACAATATCTCCATCACAAATAGATGAAAAAATAAATAAACAGCTAATAATAATATCAAAAAAGATTTTAAATAAGCTTAATTATATTGGCTTACTCACAATAGAATTCTTTTTAGATGATGAAAATAATATCTATGTAAACGAAATTGCACCGAGAGTTCATAATTCAGGCCATATAACACTTGATAATGCGAATATGAGTCAATTCGAGTTGCATATTAAAGCAATCACAAAAGATAAAATTAAAATCCCAAAAATTATTAAAAAAGGTCTTATGAGAAATCTTATTGGAAATGAGATCAAAAGAACCAAACAAATAAGTAAATTGAAAAGTTATAAGGTTTATAAAAATAAGAAGGCATATGACTATGGGAAAAAAGCAATTAAACAAGGCCGTAAAATGGGCCATATTAATTTTGTAATGTAGATTAAATCTTTTTCTTTTATGTGGACAAGCGTGTATCCAAGTGCTAAAAATCCTCAAATTTTAACTTGCTCTTAAGGAGGGCAGAACAATAGTCGAAGTAAGTGTAAAAGATAATAATGTGGAGGGAGCTCTTCGTATTCTCAAAAAAAAGATGCAAAGAGAAGGCATTTTTAAAGAAATGAAGATGAGAACTTACTTTGAAAAACCTAGTCAAAAAAAATTAAGAGAGAAGGCTGAAAACATTCGTCGCTCACGTAAAATGGCTAGAAGAAAGATTTATAGCTAAATATTTATAAAGCTTTAACAATACCTTCAACCATTTTTTTTGCATCCGAAAATAGCATCATAGTATTGTCACGATAGAATAATTCATTATCAATACCTGCATAGCCAAGACCTCGTCCTCTTTTGACAAACAGAACTGTACTGGCTTTTTCTACATCAAGAATAGGCATTCCATAAATTGGTGATGCAGGATCTGTTTTTGCTATTGGATTCGTTACATCATTCGCTCCAATAACAAAAGCAACATCAGCTTGAGAGAATTCAGAATTAATATCCTCAAGTTCAAAAACCTCATCATAAGGAACATTTGCTTCAGCCAACAATACATTCATGTGTCCTGGCATTCTTCCCGCAACAGGGTGAATTGCAAATGTAACTTTTACACCATTTGATTTTAGCGCATCTGTCATTTCTTTAAGTGCATGCTGAGCTTGTGCTACCGCCATTCCATATCCAGGAACAATAATAACTGAGCCTGCATTCTTCATAATAAATGCAGCATCATCAGCGCTACCTTCTTTTACAGGTCTTTGTTCCACATCTTTAGAAACCGCAGCATCTTCTGCTCCAAATCCACCTAGAATAACACTGATGAATGATCTGTTCATAGCGGCACACATTATATAAGATAAAATTGCTCCAGATGATCCAACTAAAGCACCAGTGATGATCAGTGCAGTGTTTCCAAGAGTAAAACCAATTCCAGCTGCAGCCCATCCAGAATAAGAGTTTAACATTGATACAACAACAGGCATATCAGCCCCACCAATAGGAATAATAATTAAAAATCCAATCAGAAATGAGAGTGCGATAATTGCTAAATAAACATTTTGATCCTGATTAAAACAAAAATAAACAATACCTGCGATTATAATCAAACCAATTAACAAATTTACAAGGTGTTGACCCTTAAATACAATTGGTGAGCCAGACATAATTCCTTGCAATTTACCAAATGCAATTACTGAGCCAGAAAAAGTAATAGCGCCAATCACAGCGCCAAGAGACATTTCTACTAAACTTAAAGTTTTAATTTTTCCAACAGTACCAATGTTAAAAGCCTCGGGTGCATAAAACGCGGCTAATGCAACGAATACTGCTGCAAGTCCTACTAAGCTGTGAAAAGCAGCAACGAGTTGTGGCATCGCAGTCATTGCAATTTTCTTAGCGATTACTGAACCAATTAATCCACCAATAACTATTGCAATTACTACTAATCCTACAGTTTGAATATTGGACGTAAAAAAATTAACAGAGAATAATGTGGCGAGCACAGCAATTAGCATGCCAAGCATGCCAAAAATATTCCCTCTACGAGAACTTTCTGGTGAAGACAGGCCTCTTAAAGCAATAATAAAGAATATTCCTGATATAACGTAAGCAACTGCTACAAGATTGTGCATTATTTTTTATCCTGATTTTTTGGTTTCTTTTTATACATTGCTAACATTCTTTGTGTTACTAAGAATCCACCAAATATATTTACCGCAGCTAGCAAAACCGCTATAAATCCAAAACTTTTGGATAAAATTCCCAGTAATGTCTGATCAGTGCTTGAGACAAGAGCAAATAATCCGCCAACAATTATTACTGACGAAATCGCATTAGTAACAGCCATTAAAGGAGTATGTAAGGCAGGTGTCACACTCCAAACTA
>QCMN01000034.1 GCA_003213715.1 Pelagibacteraceae bacterium AG-422-B15 | reverse complement strand
AGAAGACATCAGAATAGTTCTCATTCCAAAAAATAGAAGTTTTAAAGCTGAAGTAATTTTTGAGGACTTATGTAAGAATTCAGATTTAGAAATTAGATACGCCATCAATTTTAATGCAATCAATCACAAACTCGAGCCAAAATTATTTTCACTTAAAGAGAGCTTAAAATCATTTATTGACCATCGGTTTAATGTTTTAAAAAGAAGAACAAAGTATCGATTAATTCAAACTGAGAATAGGCTTGAAATACTCAAAGGTTTTTTAATAGTTTATAAAAATTTAAACAAAGTAATTAAAATTATTAGAACAGAAGTAGATCCTGAGAAAAAGTTGATTAGTGTATTTAGAATAAATAAGAGGCAAGCCGAAGCAATATTGACAATGAGGCTAAAGCAATTAAAAAAATTAGAAGAAAAAGAAATTAAAAAAGAAAATGAAGATTTGAATACATACAAGAAAGAATTAAACAAACTACTAAAATCAAAAAAAGAACAAATAAAGGAATTAAATTTAGAATTCACAAAAAGTTTAGAAATATTTTCAAAAGATGAAAATGCTACAAATAGAAAAACTGTTGTTAATACAGAATATAAAGAAATTGATTACTCGACTGAAGAATTTGAAAGTAAAGATCCCATAACAGTGATACTCTCAAAAAATGGATGGATAAAAACCATAAAAGGACATCAGGATGATTATACAAACGTGAAGTATAAAGAAGGAGATGCTGAGAAATTTATTATAAAATTAAAAAATAATAGTAAACTTCTGCTTTTTTCTACTTCAGGTAAATTTTATACAATTAATTGTAACAAAATATCTGCAGGAAGAGGTTTTGGCGATCCTGTCAGTCTATTGATAGATAAAAATGATAATGAAGAATTTTTATTTGCAACTACTTATGAGCAAGAGAAGGAATATCTAATTACCAGTAGTGCAGGCAAGGGATTTTTCGTAAATACCTCAGATTTAATGGCGTCTACTAAATCGGGAAAAAGGGTTATGAATTTAAAAGGTAATGAAAAAGCCATCTCCTGTTTTCAAAAAAAAGGAGACTTAATAGCTGTTTTTAGTGGTGAAAAGAAAGCGGTAAAACTTCTAATTTTTGATCATTCAGAAATACCTTTAATGCAAAAAGGAAGAGGGGTGACATTACAGAAATTCAAAAGTGGAAAAACTTTGAGCGGTATTTGCTTTGACTCTAAGGAAGGTATTTTAAATGAGAATAATGGTAAAACTCTTTTGGCGGCCAATGAAATAAAAAAATGGCTGGGTAAAAGAGCTCATGCTGGTAAAATTGAACCTAAAAGTTTACATTCCAAAATTTAATATCTATCTTAGTTTTATATGGAAAACTATCCAGACAGTTACTATGCACAAAATATAGAGACCTTAAAGAAATCTTATGATCAACTAATTGATAATCATGAGTGTGACATCTGTGTAGTCGGCGGAGGCTTTTCAGGACTATCAACAGCTATTGAGGCTGCAAAAAAAGGACTAAAGGTAATTGTAATTGAGCAAAATTTATTTGGATGGGGCGCTTCGGGCAGAAATGGAGGCCAAATCTGGAATGACGTATCATGGGGTATAGACGTAATTGAGAAGAAATATGGAATTAAACTTGCAAGGCAAATCTGGGATATATCTCAAGCTTCTGTAGATTTAATTGATGACAGAATAAGGGAATTTGGCATTGAATGTGATAAAAAAAATGGGGGAATTAGTGCTGCTACTAGCGCGGCCAAACTCAGAGAGTATGAAGAAAATAGAGAGTATAAAATAAAAACATACAACTATAATAATTTAGAACTCCTTGACAAAAATAGAGTCGATAAAGAAATTGGTTCATCACTTTACTACGGGGGTGTCCTTGATAAAGGGGCAGGGCATTTACATCCAATTAAATATGCATTGGGTTTGGTAAAAGCGGCAGGAAAATTAAATGTAAAACTCTATGAAAGATCTGTGGTTACTAAGATTAATCAAACAAGTCATGCGGTTGAGGTTCTTACAGATAGAGGGATGGTAAAAGCTAAAAAAATAGCAGTATGTTGTAACGCCTATATAAAAGGTCTAAATTTAGGTATTGAAAATAGAATAATGCCATGTGCTACTTATATTGTCTGTACTGAGCCATTAAGTCAAAATTTACAGAGAGAAATACTGCCAAACGATTATTGCGTTAGTGATACAAATTTTGATTTAAATTATTATAGATTATCTGACAGCAAGAGAATGATATTTGGTGGTGCAGTAGGCTATTCACTAAAGATTGTAGAGGGATTAAAAAAAAGAACCAAGAGGCAATTAAATAAAGTGTATCCAAATTTAAGTGATTTAAAAATTGACTATATCTGGGGTGGATTAATAGCGTTAACGATGAATAGAGTGCCTGACATTGGGATGGTGAATGATAAAATTTATTATGCTCAAGGCTTCTCAGGACATGGGGTTGCATTAACTGGAGTTGCTGGAAAGATTTTAGCAGAAAATATGGTAAGTGAAAAAACAAAGGAGCTCGAGGCATTTGAAAAGATTAAACACAAAAATTT
>QCMN01000033.1 GCA_003213715.1 Pelagibacteraceae bacterium AG-422-B15 | reverse complement strand
AAGAAAGATTCCTATGAGCCTGGTATTGAGCTACACGCCAAAACAACAGTATTTGCTGAGGGGTGTAGAGGTCATTTAGGTAAGCAATTAATAGAGAAGTTTGAACTTGCAAAAAATTCAGACCCACAACAGTACGGAATTGGTTTGAAAGAAATATGGGAGGTACCTCAAGAAAATCATGATGAGGGCTTAGTCTTTCATTCAACTGGTTGGCCTTTAGACAATAAAACCTATGGAGGAAGTTTTGTTTATCATGCAGAAAATAATCAAATATTTTTGGGGTATGTAGTTGGGCTTGATTACAAGAACCCGTATTTGTCACCTTTTGAAGAGTTTCAAAGATTTAAAACACATCCAGCAATAAAAAAAATGTTAAGTGGTGGTAAAAGAGTATCCTACGGTGCCAGAGCATTGATTGAGGGAGGCATACAAAGTTTGCCTCAGATGCACATGCCGGGCGCATTATTAATTGGCTGTGATGCCGGTACGTTAAATATGCCAAAAATAAAAGAGAAATAATTGCGGAAAAAATTAAGTTATCTAGTCATTATGCGTATGGAGAGGCGTCAGTAAAAGAAATTGATAATTTAAATATTTTACAAGCTTCCTTACTTGCAATGAAAAGAGCTATTGAGTCTCTAGAAATAGTACCATCAATGTCTCTTATTGATGGAATTTATACGCCTAAAGTTGATTTAACATGCAAACCAATAGTTAAAGGAGACAGTAAATCAATTTCAATTGCCGCAGCTTCAATTCTAGCCAAAGTTTACAGAGATAAGATTATGACCAACCTTGCTGACAAATATCCTGAATATTCATTTGAAAAAAATTCAGGGTACGGAACAAAAGAGCACCTTTTGGCTCTGAAGTCTCATGGAATTACCCCTATCCATCGAAAAAGTTTCAAACCCATCTACAATATATTGAATTAAGAAAATAAATTAAGTCATTGATTCTAAATATTATTGACCTCGATTCTATTTTGAATCATATTACTGACCATGAAATCGGTCGATGAAAGTCTTGTGGCAAAGACTAATAAAATTTTATGCGGTGACACAGTTGAGGAGTTGAGAAATTTACCCGACAATTGTATAGATCTAATCTTTGCCGACCCTCCTTACAACTTGCAATTGGATCAAGAGTTGCTTCGACCTAATAACTCCAAAGTATCAGCTGTTGACGATGAATGGGATCAGTTCGAAAGCTTTGAAGAGTACGATAATTTTTCTGATCTTTGGCTCAAAGAAGCTAAAAGAGTGCTTAAACCAACAGGAAGTATATGGGTGATAGGCTCATATCATAATATATTTAGAATTGGTTACATAATGCAAAATTTAGGTTTTTGGATTTTAAATGATGTTATCTGGCAAAAGGCAAATCCAATGCCAAATTTTAGAGGAAAAAGATTTACTAATGCTCATGAAACTATGATTTGGGCAAGTAAAGATAAAAACTCAAAAAAATATACATTTAATTACGAAGCGATGAAGTCACTAAATGAAAACATGCAGATGCGCTCAGACTGGTTCTTACCTATTTGCAGTGGTCATGAAAGATTAAAAAATAAATCAGGAAAAAAAGTACATCCTACGCAAAAACCTGAGGGATTATTACATAGAATAATTGTTTCATCTTCAAATCAGGGTGAACTTGTACTTGATCCTTTCTTTGGAACAGGAACAACTGGCGCTGTAGCAAAAAGGCTTGGAAGAAAATATATTGGTATTGAAAAAGATAAAAATTATATAAGAGAAGCCAAGAATAGAATTGAAAAAGTGAGTATTTATGAAAGTAATTCACTTACATTAACTCAATCTAAAAAATCTGAACCAAGAATACCTTTTGGTTGGTTAATTGAAAGAAAACTGATCGAGCCTGGAACAATTTTATATGATCAAAAAAGAAAATACTCCGCAAAAGTTAGAGCAGATGGTTCTGTTGTAAGTGAGAAAAACTCTGGATCAATTCATCAAATAGGCGCAGAAGTTCAATCTGCAAACGCGTGTAATGGTTGGACTTTTTGGCACTTTGACGTTGAAGGTGAACTCAAACCGATTGACATATTAAGACAAAAAATCAGATCTGAATTAAATTGAGCAGATTAAGTGCCTTCTTACTCATCGTTGTAACCGCATATTTATCTAATTTTTTTAAATCCACCCACTTTAAATCATCCTCAATAAATTGGATCTGACTGTTATTAATATTGGATTTATAAACAGTATTTTTGAGATCAATGTGGCTAAAGGTGTGTTTGAATTCAACATTTGTTTTTTTCCATTTAGCATTTGGTATAGGGGCACTCTTTTTACTAAACTTTACAGGCTTCACTTTCCAATTAGTAGATGGAATCTCCCATTGATTTGCAAGAATCTTTTTACCAGTTCTTTTCTTTAAAAGAATTTTAGAATTATTGTGAATTGTAAGAAATGAAATACAATTTAGCTTCTGTTTTAAAGGCTTACTTTTAATAGTTGGAATAAGATCTACCGTATTTTTTTTATAGGCTGAGCATTTACTCTTGAGACAACAATTGTGACAGTTTGAATTTTTAGGCTTACATATTATTGCCCCTAACTCCATAACTGCTTGCGTGTAAAACCTATTTTTAGAATTAGGACAAATTCTTTCGGCAATTTCAGAGATTTTTTTTTCAAAACTTTTCTCGCTGCCATAAATTTCATAATACCTTGCTATAACTCGCTTTACATTTCCATCAATTGCTACCGCTTTTTCATTAAACGCTATGGAACTTATTGCGGCAGATGCATATTCCCCAATGCCGGGCAATTTAATTAAATTGATTTTATCTTTTGGAATTTTTCCGTTGTAATCTTTATCTATAATTTTTACAGTTTGTAGTAAGTTTTTTGCTCTTGAGTAGTAACCTAGACCTTGCCAAAAAAGTAAAACGTCTTCAATTTTTGCGTGAGATAACTTTTTTAATGTTGGCCATTCATTAATAAATTTTTTGAAATATGGTATTACTGTCGCCACTGTCGTTTGCTGTA
>QCMN01000032.1 GCA_003213715.1 Pelagibacteraceae bacterium AG-422-B15 | reverse complement strand
TGGGGCATCGCGATTTTTTGACCTTTTGCGTACTCGTTGTAATAAACACCATCATCGAGTTTAATATCACTTGGTGCATCAACATAACCCAACAATAAAGAGTACAAATAGTCAGCTCCACCATGTCGTGCCTTAACCATTACAGATAAATCCGGCGGATAAGCGCCGCCGTTTGCGGCTCTTCCTTGCTGCTCATTCTCATAAGGGCTAACAAACTTGTCAGATAATATTGCAGGACGCATTTCAATTTCTCCATCGGCATTTGGAGCAGCTTTCACTTCAAAAGCAGCTGCCATTGCTTTGGCTTGAGACTCACTGAATTCAGGGCCACCCTCTTCAATTAGATTTCTATAACTTAAAAGGTTCATTGAATGACATCCTGAACAGACTTCGGTATAAACTTGATAACCTCTTTGAAGTGACGCTCTCTCAAATTTACCTAATGGTCCTTCAAATGACCAATCAGGATGCATAGGTTCTTTCATTTCACCAGCGGCGTGTAATTGAGTGATGCTGAAACTAAGGAGCAATAAAAAAGTTGCAAATAAATTTGTACTAATCTTCATTTACCTGTAGCTATGCACTAGCACCTGAGGCAGCAGCCTTCATCTGTCGTTCTTCAGGAGAAAGCACAGGTTCACTCAAGCTCTTGGGCAAAGGTTTAGTTTTTTCAATATAACCAAGTAATGGTAATATAATTATAAAATGTGCAAAATAATAAACAGTTGCTATTCTTCCGATAATCAGAAATAGACCATCAGCGGTCTGAGCCCCTAGATAACCAAGCAATATTACATTTGCAAAGAAAAGCCATACAAATTGTCTGTAAAGAGGTCTGTATTTTGCAGATCTAACTTTTGAAGTATCGAGCCAAGGTAAAAATGCTAAAATAGCAATTGCAGATACCATTAAAATTACTCCACCCAGCTTATCTGGAACAGCTCTTAGGATCGCATAGAATGGAAGAAAATACCATTCTGGGACAATGTGTTCTGGAGTTTGTAATGGGTTAGCTTCAATATAATTGTCAGTATGTCCAAGTAAATTAGGGACAAAGAAAACAAAGCCCGCGAAAACAATGAGGAATACTACAAGTGCAAACATATCTTTAACGACATAATGCGGGTGGAACGGCACTGTATCTTGGGAACCTTGTACAACATTAATACCCTCAGGATTATTATTACCTGGTACGTGTAGTGCCCAGACATGAAGTATAACAAGGGCAAAAATTAGGAATGGCATCAGGTAATGTAATGTGAAAAACCTAGTCAAAAGTGGACTACCAACGGCATAACCTCCCCATAACCAATTAGTTACTGACTCACCCACTAAAGGTATTGCACTGAATAAATTTGTTATAACTGTTGCTCCCCAGAAACTCATTTGGCCCCACGGAAGTACATATCCCATAAAGGCAGTAGCGATCATGAGTAAAAATATGAATACGCCAATAATCCAGATTAATTCTCTAGGTTCTTTATACGATCCATAAAAAATTGATCTTGCCATATGAATATACACAGCCATAAAGAACAGAGATGCACCATTTGAATGTATGTATCTAAGTAACCACCCATAATTAACATCTCTCATAATGTGCTCCACACTTGCAAAAGCCAAATCAGCGTCAGCAACATAGTGCATAGCTAAAACAAGCCCTGTAATAATTTGGGTGACAAGACAAAAAGTTAAAATGCCACCAAAAGTCCACCAATAGTTAAGATTTTTAGGAGTTGGGTAAGGCAGTAAATGTCCATAAATTAAGTTTAAAAGTGGAAGACGGTCGTTAAACCATTTTCCAACTGCTGATTTAGGTACGTAATTTTCGCTCATTAGTTTTTATCCAATTTTTATAGTACTTTCGTTTAAGAATACATAATCCGGAATTTCAAGATTTGTAGGTGCAGGACCTTTTCTTATCCTTCCAGAGGTATCGTAATGGGAACCATGACATGGACAAAACCAACCATTATAATCACCTTTTTGTCCAAGCGGCACACATCCAAGATGGGTACAAATTCCAACCATAACAAGCCATTCAGGATTTTGTGCTCGATCGCTATCTTCCTCTGGGTGCGGTAAATCAGCTAAATTCACTTTCTTTGCCTCATCAATTTCAGCCTGTGTTCGTCTTCTAATAAATACCGGTTTACCCCTCCACATCACTGTAATGCTTTGTCCAGGTATTATGGGCCTTAGATCTATCTCAGTTGATGCTAACGCTTTAACTGATGCATCAGGGTTCATTTGGTCAACGAAAGGCCATGCTAATGAAGCGGCTCCCGCAGCTGCAAATGCACCTGTAGTGACATAAAGAAAATTTCTTCTTGTAACTTGTTTTTCTGACAACTTAATATCCTTGAGTTATATTGCTAATATACTTGTAAATCGTCGTTTTTTAAGGGAAAAAGACAATCTGAAGTGCTAAAAATTGTGTCATGATGACGCATATATTAGGATTAAAAAGTTATAAAATATCAATTAGATGAACTTAGCAATTTTTGAACCTGATATACCTCAAAATACTGGAGCAATGGTGAGGATTTGCTCTTGTTTCGGCGTCAATATTGATATCATTCATCCAGCCTCATTTGCAATGTCGGAAAAATCTCTAAGCAGAGTTGCAATGGACTATGGTAGAAATATTAATTTAACAGAGTTTGACGATTGGAAGCACTACGAGAAAAATAGAAAAGGAAGAAAAATACTGTTGTCTACAAAAGGAAAACTTAGTCACTATGATTTTGAATTTAAGGGTGATGATAATTTAATTGTTGGAAGAGAAAGTGCGGGAGTACCAGATTACGTTCACAAACAATCTGACCAAATAATAAGAATACCAATGAACAGTTCCGCAAGATCTTTAAATGTTGCCGTGTCTTCAGCTATAGTTATTTCTGAGGCAAACAGACAGTTAAAACTATTTTGAAATGTTAAATAAAAAAAAGATAACTAAAGCATGGTTCAAGGGATTGCAGGATCTAATCTGTGAGACTGTACTTGAACTCGAAAAAAAAAATGGATCAAAAGCAAGGTTCAAAACTAATAAATGGAAAAAAGGTGAATATAGAATAATTAAGGGAAATGTAATCGAAAAAGGCGGTATAGCATTTTCAAATGTAAC
>QCMN01000031.1 GCA_003213715.1 Pelagibacteraceae bacterium AG-422-B15 | reverse complement strand
ACAAAATTTTCTGCTACTCCAACAGATTAATAAATCCTATTAAAATAAGGAAAAATTGAGTATATTCAATATGTTGTATATATATAAAAAAAACAAGCAAAATATGGGTTTTAAAACTAATTTTTTATTCAGCACTAGTTTTATTGTATTTCTATTTACGTTGATGTTTCCAATTAATGTATTGTTTGCCAACAGTACATTAAAGGGGATGCAATTAGGTGATAGCGATGCTCCTGTGAAAATTATTGAGTATCGTTCTCTTAGATGCGGACATTGTGCCGACTTTAGTAATGATACATTTCCTAAATTAAAAGAAAAATACATAGATAATGGGATTGTTAATTTTGAAGTAAGACCATTTCCACTAGATTCTTTAGATTTGATCGCATTCAAAGTTCTTCATTGTGTTAATGAAAGTGATTTTTTTACAATGGATAAAATATTATTTAAAGACCAAAAAAAATGGAATGTAATGAGTCAGAGTGATAGAATCATAGAAAACAGTACTGCTGCACTGATGAACTACGCAGCGCTTTTTGGTATCTCTGAAGAAGCATTTAATGCTTGCATTGAAGATGATGCAATTACTGACTTCATACTCAATGAGCGTATAGAAGGTGTTGAAAAGTATGATGTATCTTCAACTCCAACTTTCATAATCAATGGTGAAATTTATGCAGGTAATATGTCGATTAATGAATTTGATGAAATAATTGAAAAAGAAATTAATTAATGAAATTTAAAAAAATAAAAATTCTAGGTTTTAAATCATTTGTTGATCCAACTGAATTAGACATCGATGAGGGTTTAACAGGCATAGTTGGTCCTAATGGATGTGGTAAATCAAATGTTGTTGAGTCCCTAAGATGGTGCATGGGAGAAACCTCTGCAAAAAGCATGAGAGGTTCAGGAATGGAAGATGTAATTTTTTCTGGTACATCGGATAGACCAGCAAGAAATAATGCTGAAGTAACAATCTATCTTGATAATGAGGAAAGAAACGCACCGTCTGAATTTAATGATCAAACTGAAATTCAAGTTAAAAGAAAAATAGAAGTTGAAAAGGGATCAGATTATAAAATTAATGGTAAAGACGTTAGAGCCAGAGATGTACAAAGATTATTTGCAGATTTATCTACAGGAGCTCATTCTCCATCCTTGATCAGCCAAGGACGCGTAGGTTCATTAATAAATGCTAAACCTATAGATAGACGCTCCGTATTAGAAGAAGCGGCAGGAATATCTGGGCTACATTCGCGAAGACATGAAGCAGAGCTAAAATTGAAAGGCGCAGAAACTAATCTTCAAAGGGTTAAGGATTTGATGAAACAATTAAATAATCAAATCAATAGTCTTAAAAAACAAGCTGAACAAGCTGAAACCTACCGCTCAGTATCGTCTGAAATTAACAAATTAGAGGGTATCGTTTTATTCCTAAAGTGGACATCTTTAAAAGAATCTTATGAAAAGTCAGATGAGAATTTAAGATCAAGTGAGTCTCAAATCCAAAAATTTACGTTGCAGGTAACTCAGGCTACTAATGAACAATTAAGAGCCAATGAGAAAATTAAGCCTTTAAGAGATAAAGAGATTGAGTCAGCGGCAAAATTAAATCGTATTAATCTCGAGAGAGAGTCATTGGATCATGAGGAAGAACGAATAAAAGAAGAAAAAAGAAATCTTGAAAACGTGATTCAACAAATAATCAGCGATAGTGAGAGGGAGCAGTTTCAACTGGAAGATGCTAAAAAAGATCTAGATGTACTAAATGCGAGAAAAGATCTCTCTAATAACGAAGAGTTTCAAGAAATAAACAATGAAACAATTGATCAACTTAAGTCAGAAAAGGATACTTTGGAAACAGAGATATCAAATCTTGAGCAACAAATAGAACAATATAATCAGATTAAAAATTCCAAAAGAGATGATTGGCAAGACACTTTGATCAAAGCAGAAAATTTGAAATCAAGGCAATCAACTTTAAAAGACGTGGAAGGTTATGATGATCCTGAGAAATGGACAAATATATTTAAAGAAAAATTTTACAATGATCTTGGTGAAATCAGTGAGAAAGTGGATCAAGCAAGCAATATTTCAGACGAAGCTAAGACAAATTATGACAGAGCAAGTAATGAGGCAAAAAATGCAGTAACATTATCAATGGAATTAAGAGAAAAACTCAGACAAAAAGACGTTGAACAAAAACAAAGTGATTGGACATATGAATTTCAGAGATTGAATAAAACAATTAAGTCATCTCAAGAACAAATCGAAACATTGCAAAAAAGAAAAATAAAAACTGAGCAAGAGCTAGAGAAAATCTCTAATCGTCCAGAAGAAATTGCCCAGAGAAGAGGTCAATTAATTGAAACAAAAGGCTTTGCAGAGACAGAAAGACAGTTTGCAGCTGATCGTTTAGCTGAAGCTGATAATGAATTAAAAAAAATTGAGACTAATTTAAGAAAAGCCCAAAATGATCTCGCTAACATAAGAGAGTCTAAAGGAAGAACAGAAGCTACAAAAGAATTAGCTGAATCAAGATTAAAAGAATTAGAATACGAGTCAAAAGAGAAATTTAACTGTATTCCAAGTGAAATTGTAAATTCTCTCTCTTTATCAGATGATCTTGAAACTATGAGAGCTAACCTCGAAAGAACTGAGATGAGACTTGATCGACTTAAGCAGCAGCGTGAAACAATGGGTGCTGTGAATCTAAGGGCAGATTTGGAAACAAAAGAAATAGATGAAGAACTTGAAAAAATGACCACTGAAAAAGAAGATTTAGAAAACGCAATCAAAAAAATGAGGGATTCTATAGAAGATTTAAATAAAGAAGGTAGAACAAGACTGCTTGGAGCGTTTAAAACTGTAAACACACATTTCAAAGAAGTTTTTGTAAAATTATTTAACGGTGGAAAGGCGCACCTTGAACTTATAGACTCTGATGATCCACTTGAAGCGGGGCTTGAAATGATGGTAAGTCCACCAGGTAAAAAACTTCAGTCAATGTCATTGTTATCTGGTGGGGAACAGGCACTAACAGCATTATCTCTAATCTTCGCTGTATTTTTAACAAATCCTTCCCCAATTTGTGTACTTGATGAGGTTGATGCGCCACTGGATGATGCAAACGTCGATAGATTTTGTGGTCTTTTAGATGACATTACAGAAAAAACGAATACCAAGTTCTTAATTATAACTCACCACGCGCTCACAATGTCGAGAATGGATAGATTGTTTGGAGTAACCATGGCTGAACGAGGCGTCAGTCAAATTGTCTCTGTAG
>QCMN01000030.1 GCA_003213715.1 Pelagibacteraceae bacterium AG-422-B15 | reverse complement strand
GAAGAACGTTATGAGATGGTCAATAGATTAACTTCTGCATTTACAGGTGGAACAAAAAAACAAGGTGCAGCTGGTGAAATTTTATTGATTAATATTTTGCAACAATCAGGGTTACGGGAAGGAAAGGATTTTGAAGTACAAAAAAAGTTTGATGATGAGATAAATGGTGAGCTTAAAAGAAAATATCCAGATATTATTTTACATTTACCAGATAGCAGGGACATAATAATTGACTCAAAAGTCTCACTCAGTGCTTGGCAAGAATATTGCAATTCTGAGGATCAATTAATAAAAGAAGATGCTCATAAGAGGCATATTCAATCGATACGCAGTCACTTAAAAAAACTCAGTGAAGCTAATTATCAAAAGATATATGAAATTAAAACATTAGATGCAGTTATAATGTTCATGCCGTACGAGAGCGCCTTTGACTCAATGCTAGATAAAACTGAGGAAATCATTCTTGAGGCAAATAAATATAAGATAATTTTAGCAAGCCCATCTACTTTAATATCTGTACTAAAAATAATTGATAACATGTGGTCAATTAACGAGAGAAATAAGAATGCAGATTTAATAGCAGGCACAGCTCTTGAAATTTATTCGCAGGTTGAAAAGGTATATAGTGCTTTTGAAAATGCAGGGTATGAATTGAGTAAATCAATGGGATCAATTGAAACTGCAAAGAGTAGATTAAGAGATGGAAAAGGAAGCTTGGTATCGCGAGTTAAAAAAATGATTAAACTGGGGGGTTTAAAACCTGATAAAGAAATCCCAGAAACAGATGAAATTTCGTCCACAAAAATAAAAAAAATCAAATAATATCAGTTATTTAGGATCAAATTATCTTGTATTTAGCCTTGACTTTGGTCCCCCTCATACATAAATTACAGACAACTTTAGGGAAGGAATCACTATGGCAACTATTAATGTAACAGACGCATCTTTTGAAGAAGAAGTATTGAAATCAGATAAGCCTGTTGTGCTTGATTTTTGGGCACCTTGGTGTGGACCTTGTAAACAAATTGGCCCATCTCTTGAAGAGATTTCAGATGAAATGGCTGATAAAATCACCGTTGCTAAAATCAATATTGATGAAAACCCTAACATACCCACACAGTTTGGTGTTAGAGGAATCCCAACTATGCTAGTTTTTAAGAATGGCGAGGCTGCTGCAACTAAAGTAGGAGCGGTATCTAAAACTGCAATCGTAGAGTGGATTGAAGACTCAATCGCTTAATTCATTTCTAAAACTTTTCCGGCTAAGTATAAAGATCCACATATTAAGATACGCGCATCTTGGTAATTATTATTTAAATTAGCCACTGCTTCCTGAATTGTGTCGGCTCTATTTACATTTTCATAATACTTTTTAAGCCCAGCATATAATTCATTTGAATCAATTGCACTCTCTTCATTTGGTATCGTAATAACAGTTAGAGCATCAATTTTATCAAACTTGCTTAAATAACTAATTGGATCTTTTGTATTGATCATTCCTAAAATTATACACAACTTTTTATTCGTAAGCTGATTAATCGTTTCGTTTAAATTACTTGCAGCGTCCTCGTTATGAGAACCATCTAAATACAATTCATTTGTTGAAGCTATAGTAGATCCTAATTTACCATCAGATATCTTTTCCATTCTTCCTGGAAAGTAAGTTTTATTGTGTAGATTTTTAGAGACAAAAGACTTGATATCAATATTGGTTAGTTTTGAAGCTACAGCCAATGCAAGTCCAAGGTTCTTTTTTTGAAATACATTATGTGTATATAGGTTATCAAATTCAATTTTATTTTGGCTGTCTTCATATATTAACTTGTCATTATGTTCCGTTAAGTTCCAGTGAATTTCATGAGCAAATATTGGAGCTTTTTTGTGTTCTGCCTGCTCCAGAAGTATTTCTTTAGCTTCTGGGTAAGGTTGATAACCAATAATAGTTGGGATTTCATTCTTAATTATTCCAGACTTTTCAAATGCTATCATCTCAATGCTATCTCCTAAAAAATCCTGATGATCCATAGAAATTGAGGTAATAACTGCAATTGCAGGAGTAATTACATTGCTGCTATCCAGTCGTCCACCTAAACCTACCTCAAGAAGCGTATAATCAGCTGGGCTATTTGAGGCTGCTTCAAAAAAAGCGGAACTAGTTATTTCAAAGAAAGTAATCGGATCGCTATGATTAAAATCTTTCACTTTATTTAAGACGGAATACAGCTCCTCATTTGATATTTCTTTATCCATAAGCTGAAACCTCTCATTAAATCTAATTAGGTGAGGCGAGATATAGGCATTCGTCGATTTATTATTACTTTTTAAGATGTCCTGAATAAATTTTAGTGTAGAAAATTTTCCATTAGTTCCAGCAATATGAACAATATTATTTATTTTATTTTGAGGGTTATCTAATTTTTCTAATAGGTTACAAACTCTATCAAGTGATAAATCTATTCTTTTTGGATGAAGTTCAAGAAGCTCGTCTAAAAGCTTATCAATTTGTTCATTTGATATTTTCAATTAGGCTACTCTTTTAAGTAATAATGAAATTATTTGAGATAATTTATCTTTGAGTTCTTTTCTATGAACCACTTGATCTATAAACCCATGTTCTAATAGATATTCTGATCTTTGGAACCCATCAGGCAGAGTCTCACCTACAGTATTTGAAATTACCCTAGGACCTGCAAAACAAATTAATGCGTTTGGTTCAGCTAATGTAATTGATCCCAACGATCCAAAAGACGCAGACACACCTCCACTTGTTGGATTTGTATTAACAACTATATAAGGCAACTTTGCATCTTTAACCATTTGACAAGCTATTGTTGTTTTTGGAAGTGATTGAAGAGAATGCTGATTTTCATCCATTCTTGCTCCTCCCGAACAAGTGAATACAATTAATGGAGTACGGTTTGTGACTGAGTGTTCTGCCGCTTTAATCATTGCCTCGGCAGCTGAAGCTCCCACAGAACCACCCATGAAATGAAAATTTTGAGCAGCAATAGTTACATTGATACTATTAATTTGTCCGTAACCAATAAGAAAACAGTCATCCATGTCTGTTTTTTGACGAGCATCATTAAATCGCTCTTTGTAAGTTTTTAATGCTTTAAAATTAAGTGGATCAGTGAATCCAGAGGGATATTTTATTTCTTCAAATACACCACCATCAAATAGATTTTTAAATCTAATACGAGGATGAATTTGTAAGTGTTCATCACAATTAGGACATACAAAAAGAGTTTTTTCTAGATCACTCGAATAAAGCATTGTTTGGCATTGAGAGCATTTAATCCAAGCATTTTCTGCGATATCTAAACTTTTTTTCTTTCTAGGAAATACTTTTGAAATAGTTCTTGTTAACCAATTCATGAGCTTAGCTTTTGTTTTAAATCACTTACCATATTGCCTACATTTGTGGCAGGATTAAGTTCCTCGTCAATTGATCTTGTTATCTCTCTGCATAAGGCCGATCCTACAACGCATGCATCAGTATCCTTAAAATCATTTATTGTATCTGCTGTAATTCCAAAACCAATTATACACTTTTTATCAGGAGATATCTTTTTAATTAAATTAAATCTTTTCTTAATTTCATCTGAACTTACTTTTAATTTTTGACCTGTAGTTGAAAGCATTGAAACATAATAAACAACCTCATGAGCATCACTTAAAATACTTTTTAGTCTATCTTCATTTGTAGTAGGGCAAAGCATTTGTATGAATGCAATATTACTTTCTTTACATTTTTTTGCAAAATCAAGATTAAGTGGCCACGGCCAATCAACACATATTATACCTGAAACTTTACTACTGACGCATTTCTTGAGGAAATCTTCTTCCCCGTAAGCCATAATTTTATTCTGGTATGTCATTATGATCACATCTGTTTCGTAATCCTTTTTGAACTCTTCAATAATTTCAAAAATATCATCTGTTTTAATTCCGCCAGATAGTGCTCTGTAAGTACTGTCTTGAATTGCGCCACCATCGCCAATATTTGCCCCATGTCCCAGCCCACATTCAATAATATCAGCACCTGACTCTGCAATTGATTTTAATATATTCAGAGAAGTTTTTTTATCCGGGTCTCCTCCAACGGCGTAGGTTAATAGTGCAGCTCTGTTATCTTCTTTTGCTCGTTCAAAAGATTTAATTAAAGTAGATGATGTCATATTTTATAACCAAGTCTCTCAGCAATAATTTTAGAGTCTTTCGCAGAGTCTCCGCAAGAATCTACAACAATGATAGTATCTTTACTTAATTTGGGCGCAATTTTAATTGCTTCTGCGAATGCATGCGAAGGCTCAAGTGAGGGGCTTACAAAACCTTCATTTTTACTTACTAATTGAAAAGCTTCTATGGCCTCCTCGTCACTTGCAGAAGTGTATCTTGCTCTTCCAGTTTCTTTTAAGAAACAATGAAGTGGGCTCACACCTGGGTAATCAAGTCCAGCGCTGATTGACTCTGTTTCTTCAATTTCCCCCTGATCGTCTTGAATAACATATTGAGTTGCTCCATGAAGAACTCCAATAGGTGAGTCATTTGTCAAAGGTGCGGCATGTTTTGAAGACCCTTCGGGTCCCCCAGCTTCTACCCCTATGAGTTCAATATTATCATAATCAATCCATTCATTCCAAAAACCTGCAGCTGACGATCCTCCACCAACGCAATTAATTAATTTCATATTTTTTGGAACTTCACCAAATTCATCCATTACTTGTTTTTTCATTTCTCTGGATATTTGAGCGGTTGACCAAGCACATATTTTGACAAAAATAGTAGGGCCAACAGTGCTTCCAACACACATATGTGCTTCTTCATTCTCACTTGTCCACCATCTCATGCATTCTGATACAGCATCCACTAAAGTTTGTGAGCCAGAATTTACAGGAACAACTTCAGCGCCATAACTTCGCATAGAAAATACATTTATAGATTGTCTTTCAACATCTTTTGCGCCCATAAATATTTTGCATTTTAAATTAAATTTTGCCGCTGCCATACTGAGCATCTTTCCTGCATATCCGGCACCAGTGTCACCCCCTATATAAGTTTTACCTAATCGTTTACATATTAAGCTGTGAACTACTGCATTATAAGCTTTGTGTGCTCCACCTGTTGCTTTAGAAACCAGTTTGCAATAAATTTGAGCACCACCAAGGTGCTTCGTAAGATTCTCCAATTTTATAAATGGAGTTGGCGCTCCAACAAAATTTTTAAAATAATAATCTCTCTCAGCGATAAATGTCTCATCGTTTCTTAATTTTTCAAATTCACGAGTTAATTCTTCAATTGGATAATTGAGACTTTCAGCTATTTGGTTTCCACCAAATTTACCGCCCCAATATCCATTTTCGTCATGTTGGTCAATGAGAGGAATTCCTTTTTCTAGTTTCATTTTACTGCTTTGTTTGCCTTTGATATAAATTCAGATAT
>QCMN01000029.1 GCA_003213715.1 Pelagibacteraceae bacterium AG-422-B15 | reverse complement strand
CGAGCTAAAATTTTGGGACATATATTCCCCGGATTCTCTCACATGGTCGAAATATTCAGCCATTTCATCTTTAAAAATCCCAACATTATCAGCAAATACTACAGAATTTTTGACAATTATGCCCTTTGATTCCAAAAGTTTTAAATCCGAAAGATACTTTTTTTTCGCATGGTCAATAAATACAAAATCAGCATTGAAATTTAATTTTGGTATTATTTCCTCAGCACTTCCGTGCAGCAAGTCTACTTTATGAGCTAGTCCAGCAAAGTTAATTAATTCTTTCGCTATTTCAATAGAGTGAATGTCTGAGTCAATCGAAGTTAATTGACTTTTTTCTCCAATAGTTGATGAGATTAATACTGCTGAATATCCAATAAAAGTTCCTAACTCTATTACATTATTTGGTTCTGATTTTAAAAGATGGTTTTTTAAAATTTCTCCTTTTTCTGGACCAACATTCATTAAGAATTGACCACTCTCTAACACAAAATTATCTATTGTTTGCAGTATAGATTTCGGATTGTTTCTTTCAGCATTTGAAAAAACATAATCCAAAGTTTGTCGCATCAACATAACTTATTTTAGCGGACTAGCGGCGCCCCAGTAATGATAGCTTAAAAATTTTGGTCCGGGAACATACATGCTGTCTATTTTATCTATTTTAAAATTAGCTTTCGTTATTTCATTTGGAATATCTACATCAAGATGACAACCGCCCGCTATCCTTTTTTGAATCCCGTTCATTCTTTTTTGCCATTTCAAAACATTTGAGTCAGGAGATTTGCCATGTTCAGAGAATAGAAATTTAGCGTTTGGTTTCATAACTCTGTTTATTTCAGACATAGCACTGCCTAAGCCAGGAATGGAACACATTGTGTAAGTGCTAATCACTGTATCAAATGAGTTATTATCGAAAGGCAACTCCTCAGCCTTAAGTTGTTGGATATTCAAATCTATATTGTTTAATTCTGCATTTTGTTTTGCTTTTTTCAACAATACGCCATCTGGCTCAACAGCAAACACCTCAGATACATTTGCTTTATTGTAATAATTAAAATTTAATCCTGAACCAATACCTATTTCTAATATTCTACCAGACGCAAAGGGTATTACTTTTTCTCTTTGTTTTCTGAATGGTTTCATTTGCATCGCATAATTAATGAGATGCGGACAAATATATTTATCGTATAGTTTTTGCAGCAATTATTTTACACCTAATTTTTTTTGAATATCGCTTGATGAAGTTGTGTATCGAAAAGTTAGCGTTTCATCTGGTCTAGCGCGTATAAATGCTTTCTGTGCTGCTAGGGCGGCTTCATGAAAGCCAGATAGAATTAACTTTAGTTTACCTGGGTAATAAGAAATGTCTCCCATTGCAAATACACCTGATAAATTCGTTTCAAAATTTTCCGTATTGACCTCAATTTGTTTTTCATTCAAATTTAGGCTCCAATCATTAATGGGTCCTAGCTCCATTTTAAGTCCATAAAAAATCAAGATTTCGTCACAATCTATAATTTTTTCATTTCCTTCATTATCTTTTATGATTGCTTTTTCAACTCTATCACTGCCCTTAACATCACTAATCTGATTTTTTGTGATCAAGTCAACTTGACCCTCTTTGACAAGTTGTTTCATTAAATTAACTGTGTGATTAGCTGCTTTAAACTCATCACGTCTATGTACTAATGTTACATGAGAAGCAATTTTTGAAAGTTCAACAGTCCAGTCAAGCGCGCTATCACCTCCACCAAAAATTATAATCTTTTTATCTTTATAAAAGTTTTTATCAGGTATCGAATATTGAATGCCTTTATTTTCATATTTAGATACATTTTCAATTGGTGGTTTTCGTGGCTCGAATGAGCCGACGCCACCAGCTATAAATATATTAGGAGTTTCAAAAACTTTATTGCCCGTAGTTTTAAGTTTCCATAAGTCACCAGTGTTTATTATTTCATCAATTCTTTCATTAAGGTGAAACGGTGTATTAAATGGCTTGATTTGTTTTTGTAAATTTTCAATTAATGATAATCCAGTACACTCTGGCAGCGCAGGTATATCATAAATTGGTTTGTCTGGATATAACTCTGCACATTGTCCTCCAATTTTGTCAAGATTATCTACAACGTGACTGTCTAGTCCTAATATACCTAACTCAAATACTGCAAACAGACCGACAGGGCCCGCTCCAATAATTAGACAATCAGTCTTGATAGTTTCAGACATATATTTATTCCTTGTTATATGATAATAAATAATATTACTTATTGATTATACAATGATTTTATTGCGCAGATACCTATTATATTTAATTGCAGTAATATTGATTGCTGTAGCCTTTACTTATGCTTCCGCCAAGCTTTACGAAGAATTTGCATTCATCAAGAATGACAATTGGCAGATTTTACCATCTCCAGGCGATAAAAATAGAGATATTTATACAAGAGCAAATGTCGCAATGAGAGGAACATTTGCATTGGCAAAGCCAGAAGCTGCATATTTCCATGCATATAATGATATTGAAGAGATAAAGTTACAAGGCAACTGTTCTTATCATCTTTTTGGAAATGATATTGAATCAAGATGGTGGAGTATCACCGTTTATAATGAGGACGGTTATTTAGTTGAAAATAATGAAAAAATATATGCTTTAAATAGTGAAATAATTGATTTCAATGTCGATGGCGGGTTTGAAATTTTTTTAACTAATGACAATAATTTTATTTCAAAAGTAGCTGAAAAAAATTGGATTAGGACACCTAGTGATGAGAGTTTTTCCGTCGCATTAAGAATTTATTTACCAGGTGAAGAATATTTCTCAAAATTAAAGAGAGTAGATTTGCCAGTTATTGAAAAATTGGAGTGTGAGGATGAGTAATTTAATTAAAAAATTATTTGCACTTGTGCTAATTGGATTTTCACTTCATCTAGTGATAATTTACTACACACCTAGTTTAATGATGAAGTTTATTGGTAGAAATTGGGAAGAGCAAAATATGATTAATAATTCATTTGCTCGCGATTTACCTGATTCAGAATTTACTGAAGTTATAAGACCAAGCGCCGATATACTTTATGGTGGATGTGTTTATGACGTTACGTACTTTCCATTGGTTATAGAAACTGAAGTGCCTGAGTCTTACTGGTCGATATCGTTCTTTTCAGAAAATACTGATAACTTTTCTACAATAAATGAAAACGTGCACAACTTTGGCAAGCTTAAAATTTATTTGTTTGGACCTAATTCTATGCCAACAAAGGTAAATGATGGGTTTATAGTTGTTTCTCCTTCTAATAATGGCCTTATGTTAATGAGACAGTTCATAGGAGATGGTTCAAAAACTGATAAATTAAATGAGATACAAAATAGTTTAGACTGTAGTCTTGAGGGGCCTTAAAACTGCTTCTCAGGCATATTAACAACTAAACCGTCTAGCTCATCAGAAACAGTAATTTGACAGCTTAACCTGCTGTTATCTTTTACGTCGAAAGCAAAATCCAGCATATCTTCCTCAGAGTCCTCTTTTGGAGGCAGTTTTTCTATCCATTCTTTTGCTACATATACATGACAAGTAGCACATGCACATGCACCGCCACAATCTGCATCAATGCCAGGTATTTTATTCTTAATCGCACCCTCCATGACAGTCAGCCCACTACTAACATCAATTTCGTGCTCCGTACCGCTAAATTCGATATATTTGATCTTTGCCATTGAGATTTTTTTAAGAATATTTAAAAATGCATTGCTTAAGGGGATCAAATACATCAAAAAAGCGCCAAAGCAAGAATTTTCTCACTTTAGCGCTTTTTCTGGGGCCGGTCGAACCCCGAAACGCATGAACGTCTCATTGCGAACGATCATTCTAGGAAGGTATTTTTTTTGAAACAAGGGGTTATTTATGCAAAAAAGTTATCCACACGAATTAAGCACACTTATCCCCACTCAAACATAAACTTATTAACATGATATCAAAGCCGTATTTATTATTTCTTGGAGACGCAAAAGATGATTTGGCAATAAAGACTGCTGCAGGAGTAAATTACTGGCGTCCAGATTGGTGTATCGGTCAAATGAGCCTTCCAAATGCCAAATCTAGCTTAGGTTTACAGGAAATGAGTATAGAAGAAGCTGTTAAGAATGGTGCTAAGACATTTGTTATTGGCGTGGTGAATGCCGGGGGAGTTATGCCTGAAGAATGGAAATCCATTATAATTAATGCAATATCATCTGGAATGAATGTTGCCAGCGGAATGCATTCAAGACTATCTTCTTTTAGTGAAATTGCAGAAGCGGCTAAAAGAAATAATGTTCAACTTCATGATTTACGGTTTAGTGATAAACAATTTCAGACAGGAAAAGGAGGAAAACGATCAGGTAAAAGACTCCTTACTGTTGGAACAGATTGTTCTGTGGGAAAGAAATATACAGCACTTGCAATTGAAAAAGCGATGCAGAGCAATCAAATAGATGCATCTTTCAAGGCAACTGGACAAACTGGTATCTTAATTGCAGAAAGTGGCATTGCGATTGATGCTATTGTTTCTGATTTCATCTCAGGAGCAGTTGAATGGTTATCGCCTGACAATGATGATAATCACTGGGATATTATTGAAGGTCAGGGATCTCTATTTCATCCTTCATTCGCAGGAGTTTCACTTGGATTGCTTCATGGAAGCCAACCAGATGCATTTGTTGTATGTCATGAACCAACACGAACTAATATGAGGGGCGTGGATACACCTTTACCGAGCATCAGAGAGGTTATCGATCAGACAATACAAAATGGTAAGCTTACTAATAAGCAAATACAATGTATTGGCATTGCGCTTAATACATCAAATTGTCAATCTGAGGCAAGTGATCATAAGGATAGATTATCTAAAGAATATGACTTACCATGTTTAGACCCTTTACAAGACAACCTTGATCCATTCATTCGGATTATTGAAAAAATTTGAAACATTAATGTCCAATATTCAGATAAAGCATATATCTTGGGATTTAAATAAATCATTTAATATTTCTAGAGGCTCTAAAACTACAGCCGAGACAATCGAAGTAAAGATAGAAACTAATAATTTCTATGGTTATGGCGAGTGTGTTCCTTATAAAAGGTATGATGAAACTATTGATAGTGTAACTTCGGAAATTCACAATTTAAAACCTGACATTGAAGAAGGTAATATCAACTTAACTAATCTCGATCGTTTCTTAAAAAATGGGGCAGCAAGAAATGCAATTGACTGCGCAATGTGGGATCTCGAATGTAAGATGAAAAATACCTCGATTTGGCAAGTAATGGGAGTTACAAAGCCGACTACATTACCTGGTAGCTATACCGTAGTATTAGATGAGCCAGAAAAAATGATAGAGGATGTTAGTAATCATCAAGAATTTCCAACATTAAAATTAAAAGTTAATAAAAACAATCTTCACGAAATCTTAACAAAAACAAGAGAACTTTCTCCAAATAAAGTAATAATCGTTGATGCTAACGAGGCATTCAATATAGATGACTTAAAATCAAACGCTGATTTATTTGTAAAAACAAAGATTGATTTAATAGAACAACCACTATTATCTGAAAATGACAATGAGTTAAAAGGATTAAATTTTCCTGTTTCTATTTGTGCAGATGAGTCATTTCATGACAGTTCTGATTTGGCAAAAATGGCTCATAAATATAATACGATAAATATTAAACTTGACAAAACTGGCGGCCTT
>QCMN01000028.1 GCA_003213715.1 Pelagibacteraceae bacterium AG-422-B15 | reverse complement strand
AATTATTAGTGAGCGGTCAGCCTCTTAATGCTCATAGAGCACAAGAAGCAGGACTCATCAACGAATATTTAGAAGATGACGAATTAGATAAAAGGGTCGAATTATTTTCTCAACAAGTTTGTGATCACACGTCCGAAGTACTCGCGCTCACGAAAGAAACATTATACAAACAGTCAGCAATGAAAATTTCTGATGCCTACGATTTTGCAAGTAAAGCAATGGTTGAAAATCTACAAATGCCTGAAACCAAAAAAGGTATAGACACTTTTTTAAATAAAAACTAACGCTGAATTGAGAATTTTTCTGGTTGGATCTCTTTTTTTAGAGCAGTCTCACGTCTGAGAATAAAAATTGCTGATAAGATAATAAATCCAGCACCGACATAAGTATTCCACGCAGGTATCTCATTCCAAATCATATAACCAAATATTATTCCATAAATTAAACTAAGATATTTCAAAGGTGTAACCAGAGAGACTTCAGCATGTTTAAACGCTGAGGTCAGAGCAAGGTTCCCAATTCCTCCAAAAATTCCAACTGCTGTTAAAATTCCAAGGTCAAACCAAGATACTGGTATTTTCCATCCTCCAAAAGGAATTGTAAATAAAGATGCAATGAAGCCAAATAAAGTAAAATACCAAGCAATCAAATACGATGGTTCGGTCTCACTTAATAAACGGATTGAAATCGACACCATCGCAAAGAATACACAAAATAAAATTGGTAATAACATGTAGACACTAAACTCACTGGATGTTGGATTGATTATGATCAAGACTCCGGCAAAACCAATTACAATTGCAATCCACCTTCTTACTCTTACAAGTTCACCGAGTATAAATATTGACAGCAACGTACTAAAAATTGGTGATGCAAACGTGAGACTTACAGTGGTTGCAAGGGGTAAATAATGAAGACTTGCATAAACACAAAAAAGTGCAGCTGTTCCAGTGAATGCTCTAATAAACATCAAGCCGGGTTTAGTAGTATGAAAAAAATTACCCCACCTTTCTTTAGGCACAACAAGAAAAAGAGGGATCAAGCCCCCTATCATACGTGCCGCAATGACCATGCCTATTGAATATTCTGCAGTTGTCCATTTTACTGCAATATCCATAATGCTGAAACCTGTAACAGATATCAGCATATAGAGCGCGCCCAACTTAATATTATTTCTGTTCATATAGATTTTATTAAAATTTAGATTATCATTAATCAATTTTTAAACCTATGAACATTTGGAAATATTTAATAGCAGCTTCTTTAGGGAATATGATAGCAGGCCCTTTGGGCGCACTTGCATTTACTGCAGGTGCATACTTTCTTGGAAAGAAAACAAACTTTAGAAATCCTGGGGCTAACTTTAATAGTAATCAAGGTGTTTATGCTTTAGGGCTTGTTGTGCTCTGTGCAAAGTTAGCAAAAGCAGATGGAAGAGTCACTGACGATGAAATCAGAAAATTTAAAAAAATATTTAAAATACCTCAAGAAAATATGAAACAGGTTGGAGCAATATGGAAAGAAGCTGCACAAACCAGTGCAGGATTTGAACCTTACGCTCAGCAGTTAAGAGACACTTTTTACCGAACTCCACAAATGTTAGAGCAAGTCATATTAGGCCTCTTTGAAATTGGATATGCTGATCATGATTTATCGGCTCCAGAACTAAAATATATAAAAAAAGTTAGCCAGATTTTTGGAATTGATCAAGCAACGTTCAATAGATTAAGAAATTCTCGACCTGAATTTGTCAAAGAAGACCCGTACAAGGTGCTTGGTGTTTCTAAGTCTCAGACGTCTGCAGAAATAAAAAAAGTTTACAGAAATTTAGCTCGCAAAAATCATCCGGATATCGTTCGGGCAAAAGGCATTACTGATAAAAGCCTTATTCAAAAAGCAAAAGAAAACTTTCAGAGAATTAATGACGCATACGAACAAATTTTAAAAATTAGAGGTGAAAAGTAGGCAAAATTCCTATTCTTTTTTATCATTTTTAAATATGCATTTAGAGCTATAATAACAGCATGGAATTTTTAACATTCATTGCTGTTTGTGTATTAATTTATCTTGTTTATTTAATTCGACAGGACTTTAAGGATCATTCTGTAAGGATTGAAAGTCAAATGCAGCGTGTTACTGAAGTTGTTATCAAGAACCAAGAAAAGCAAGAATAATCACTTCTTTTTACTCCAATTATTACGTTTTCTATTTCTAATTAAAGGTGGATACACACCTGTTGATAGATAAATTTTGACGAATCTAAGTTGTAAAAACCAAATTTTTTTTAACACTTCAATCATTATTTTTGATAATGCATCTCATTCGCTCTTATTTCAATTCAATTTTTTTACAATTTGACTATAAGTAAACTAATGAGCATTGATATTTCTAATTACAACAACTGGTTAGATGCGTGGAATGATTTTTACGAAAAAGAAAAGGAATTAGTAGAACTCGATCCTAATGCCGCGCTTGTTTCTTCAGTCGATGCGGAAGGTAATCCAAACGCACGTGTTATACTCATAAAAGATGTATCAAACAAAGGCTTTGTTTTTTACACAAACTATCAGTCTCAAAAAGGTAAGGAACTTTTCCATAATAATAAAGGACACCTCACATGGTATAGTCGAGCGCAAGGGGTTTCTATTCGTATTCAAGGTGAAGTACAAAAGATTGATGCTTCAATTTCAGACAATTATTTTACATCTCGAGATCGCAACGCTCAAATTTCAGCAAGTATTTCTAAACAGTCAGAAACAGTTGAAAGTAGAGAAGTACTTGATGCTGAATTTAAAAAATTTGCAGATGATTATGAAGGTAAAGAAATTCCCAGACCTGATCATTGGGGAGGAGTAATTATACAACCTGAAAAAGTAGAAGTCTGGAAAAGCAGAGACGATTATAAAACAAGACTTCACGATAGGATTGTCTTTACATTATCAAATGATCAATGGATTAAATCAAGACTTTATCCCTAATGACTTACGTAAATATTTCTCAAAATGAGTATGGAGAAAAAATAAAAAAATCTTCTTTGATCACTCTCGGAGTTGTTGTTTTTTTAATTATTATTAAAGCATTTGCGTATTTTGCTACTGGCTCAATTATAATTTTGTCATTACTTGCAGATAGTTTTTTTGATCTCATTATCACTCTAACTACATTCACTTTAGTTAGAATATCATTAAAGAAAAATACTAATGAATACCGTTTTGGTTACGGTAAAGCTGAAGCATTATCTGCTTTTATAGAAGGAATTGTTATTTTACTAATTTCAATATTTGTACTGTATATGGCCTACCAAAACTTTATTGATCCTGAAATTACAATTATTAATTCCGAAATAGCACTTATTGTTATTGCAATCTCAATATTTGCCACTCTTATGTTGGTGAGGTTTCAAACGAGAATAATGAAAGACACCGCTTCATTAAGCGTAGAGTCAGAAAAGCTTCATTACCTCAGTGATTTATTAACTAATATTGCAGCCTTTGTTGGAATTATGCTTGTAATGTTTGCTGATTACTCAAGAGCAGATCCATTAATTGCTGCTTTAATTGCGATCTATATGATCTATACAACAATTGCTATTTTTCAAAAATCAATTGCTGTATTAATTGATCGTGAGATTGATGATGATCTCAAGTCTGAGATTTTTGACATTGTAAAAAGCCATAACAAAGTTCTTGGATTTCATGATGTTCGTACTCGTCAAAGTGGATCGAGTAAAGGAAAGTTTTTTATGCAAATGCACATTGAGGTGTCGGAGCATGTAAGCTTAGAAGAATCGCATAATATTGCTGATCAAGTAGAAGAAAACATACTTAATAAATTTCCAGATGCAGAAATAATTTTACATGTTGATCCAAGTAATGTTATTGAGGAAAAAGAGTTTGTTGATGCATAAAATACTGATACCAATATTTCTGCTACTTTTTACAACATTATCAACCTCTTCATCTGACCTTCCTGTTCCTCGATGGGTTTCATTAAAAGGTGATGCCAACTTAAGAAAAGGCCCATTCCCTGAGGCCACAATTATTTATCGTTATCAACTTAAAGGTTATCCAATGGAGATTATTAGGGATATTGAAGGATGGCGACAGGTGCGTGACCCAAGAGATGGAGTAACTGGTTGGATGTCTCATATTCTTTTTTCAGGTAAAAGATATGCACTTACATCAAAAGAACCTTTCAGTTATGGATATGATAAACCAAACAAAAACAAGATACTTGCTAAAATGGATCCTTTTGTTCATGCAAAAATTAATAAGTGTGACTCAAGTTGGTGTAGGATTACAATTATAGATAATGAGAAAGAAGTTAAAGTTTGGATTGAAAAAAATAATTTACTAGGAGTATACCCTCACGAAATTATCAATTAATATTTATTAATGATAAGAATTTTCTCTGTTCTAATTTTATTAATCTCTAATTCATTTGCAGATATACAAATAAGAAAACAAAATGACCTGTTTTGTTACGATGGCGATACATGCTATGTAATATATGATGGAAAGAAAGATAAAGTTAGACTGCTTGATCTAGATACTCCTGAAATCTCAAATCCTAAATGTGAAAAAGAGTATATACTTGCGATTGAAGCTCGTGAGCATATTAACCAATTAATTTCAGAAGGGAAAAAAATTGAATTTGAAACCGAATACAATAGAGACTTTTTCGGCAGAATCTTATCTTATATAATTATAGATGGTGAAAATGTTTCAAAATTGATGGTCTCACACAGTTTAGGAGTCGTGTATGATAAAAATAATAAGAAAGACTGGTGTGAATGAGTGAAGATAATAGCCTAGAGCGAGATATAGGAAAACTCAGTTATCTGTTAAATCAAATCAAAGAGCCAATTGTTTGCGTTAAGTGTTCTGATGAATTTATGACTGGCCAGACAGATTCAAAATCACTTCAGGATTACTCAAGAATCGATGTAGGTTTTACTGAGAGAGGCATTCAATTATGGTGCCAAAGACACCAAATAAATATTTGTCATATAAATTTTAATGGGCAGAAACCAGAGGTTGATTTTAGATGCTTGGAGAAGAAGGAAATTAAATGAAATATATTTTCTGGGATCTCGAAACATCAACGTTGAATGCTGCCTATGGATCAATAATACAAGCAGCCGCAATTTGTACTGACGAAGATTTCAATATTTTGGACCAATTTGATTTAAGAGGTCGGATGAAGAAGGAATACCCTGTTCCATCAGCAAAAGCATTATTAGTAAATGGGGTTTCCATAGATCAATTAAAAAATCATGAAAACTCTAATTTTAGTTTGATTTCCCAAATGCAAAGTAAATTTCTCTCCTGGGGCGAGTCGTTATTTATTGGATACAATTCAATATCATTCGATGACATGCATTTAAGACAATCTCTTTATCAATCAGCACTTCCACCTTACATCACTAATACAAATGGAAATAAAAGAGGTGATGCAATGAAACTGCTTCATTCCGCTGCTGCCGTTTATCCGAATGCTTTTGTAAGACCACTTGATGATGAAACAGGAAAAATAACTTTTAGACTTGAAAAATTTGCTGCAGCAAACGGCATAGAACACTCTAAAGCTCACGATGCTCTTTCAGATGTTGAAGCAACACTTGGTGTGTGTAAGCTTGTTAAAGAAAAATGTAATGATGTTTGGGAGAGTGCTCTTCAAACAGCTTCAAAGCAAGATGTGTATACATATGTGAATCAAGATAAAGTATTTTGTGCAAGTCGATTTTTCAGAGGAAAAGAATATACGC
>QCMN01000027.1 GCA_003213715.1 Pelagibacteraceae bacterium AG-422-B15 | reverse complement strand
AATTAGAAGAGAGTTCTCTTTATCTGAAGGCGACGCATATAATAAATTTTCAATTAATTACTCCAAAGATTCAATAAGGGCTTTAAATTTTTTCTCAGAAGTTGAAATTAAAGAAATTAAAACTGAGTATTCTGATAAATTAGATTTAGAGATTCTTGTTGAAGAGAAAAATACGGGAGAAGCTTCACTAGGCGCTGGTTATTCAAGTGCAACTTCCACATCGTTAAATTTGGGATTAAAAGAAACAAATTTTCTTGGTAATGGCCAGAAGTTGAATTTTACAACCAGTTTTTCAAGTACAAGAAACACCTATGATATATCCTTTACTGAACCATATTTTAATAATAAACAATTAGCATTGACAGGAAGTCTTTATAGCAATTTTACAGACCCCTCATCTGTTAATTATGAAACTGAAGAATTAGGCTTAGGTTTTGTTATGCAGTTCCCACTTTCTGCCAGTACATATTTAAGTACAAGATACTCACTTTTTACATCACAATTAAAAGCAGATTCTAACGCTACGGTTTACGAAACATTGCTTGCTGGAACTGATACTATTTCTACAATTGGCTACACATTAAAATACGACATGAGAAATAGTCGATACAAGCCATCATCAGGATTTTTATTTGAAATTGATCAGGATATAGCAGGCCTTGGAGGTACAAGTTACTATATAAAAAATAGACTAGATTATAATGTATATAAAAAATTAAGTGACAGACTAATTGGTGCTATTAAATTTCAAGCTGGTAATTTGAATGGTTATAATAGTGAATATGCGCCATTATCATCTAATTTTAAACTAGGGGGAAAAAATCTAAGGGGCTTTAAGACGGGTAAAGTTGGTCCAAGAACAGGTAATTCTTACACTGGCGGGCAATATTATTATTTGACATCAATTGAAACAAATATTGATTTAAATTTAGATGCATTTGATATTACTAGTACTTTGTTTATTGATATTGGAAGTGTATGGGGCTTGGAAAATCCAGCATATTCAAGTATAGATGATGATCATGAAATGCGTTCATCTTTAGGAGTAAATTTTAATTGGGATTCTGCTATAGGCCCTATTAATATTATTTATGCTAGAATTTTAGAAAATGAAACTACTGATACTACAGATAATTTATATTTTGATATAGGGTATAATTTTTAATATGAAATTCAATGTTAAATACAAATACATACTAATCCTTTCTTTGTTAGCTCAATTATTTTTTAGTACTTCACACGCTGAATACCCAGATACTAATATCGGAGTAATAGATTTAAATTATATTTTGTCAGAGTCTGATGCAGCAGTAAAAGCAGCTAAGCAAATCGAAGATATTGCTAAACAAATTGAAGAAGAAATAAATGATACAGATCAAAGTCTTTTAGATGAGCAAAATGAATTAATTGAGTCACAGCAAATAATGGCGCCAGCTGCATTTGAAGAAAAAAGAAAAGAATATGAAAATAAAGTTCAAAACTACAATGTAACAAGACAAGAAAAACTAATGTCAATCGATAGAATTGTATCTGAGTCAAGAAATGAAGTGCTAAATGCATTGAAACCAATTCTAGAAGAGATTTCAAATGATAAAGGGATCACAATTCTTTTAGAAAAAAATTCTGTTTTATTAAATGCAGAAAATATGGACATTACAGAAGAAGCCCTAAAAATTTTAAACAAAACACTTCCTAATATTGAAGTATCTGCCAATTAAATAGAATGGTTCCTAGTTTTTTTAAAAAATTAGGTCCCATTAGCTGCGATCAAATCATTTCATCTATAAATTGTAGATCTGTCAATGTATCTAAAAATGATTATTTTGAAAGTTTTGTGAGTATCAGTGATCAAGAAAACACTTCACTTTCTTTTTTATACGATAATGAAAACACTGAAGTTAATTTACCATCTAACTCTGGGATCATTTGTTCGGAAAAAATGGCTAATAAATTAAATCCAGATCAAAAAAAATTTATTGTTCACAATGTGCAAGAGGCAGTCGCAAAAATATCAAATATTTTCTACAGAGATTATACTGAAACGGAAAAAGTAAATTTTGACGATCCAGTAATTGGTGAAAATTGTGAAATTGGCAAAAATGTGATTATTGAAAAAGGAGTAATAATTGGAAAAAATGTCAAAATTAATCATGGTGCAGTTTTAAAAATCAACTGCATTATTGGAGATGGAACTATAATTGGGTCAAACACAGTAATCTCAAATTCAATTTTAGGTGAAAATGTACACATAGGAAATAATACATCAATAGGTCAAAAAGGCTTTGGATTTTTCCTAAGCAATAAAAATATAGATATATATCATATTGGAAGAGTATTGTTGCAATCTAAAGTTTCTGTAGGTTCAGGGTGTACGATAGATAGAGGAAGTTTCAGTGATACAGTAATAGGTAAAAATACTTATTTAGATAATCTATGTCATGTGGCACATAATGTTGAAATCGGTAACAATTCTACATTTGCAGCCATGACTGGAATAGCTGGGAGTGCAAAAGTTGGTAATCACGTTATGACAGGTGGTCAAGCTGGTATTGCTGGTCATATAAAAATTGGCAACAATGTTCAAATAGCTGCAAAAAGTGGTGTATTCCAAAGCATTGATGATGGCGAGACTGTTATGGGAAACCCTGCGGTAAATAAATATAAATTTATAAAAAATTATAAACTCATTTATGGAAAAAAATAAAATATGCCTTTCTGAAATTAAAGAATTAATACCTCACAGGGAACCATTTTTGTTCATTGAAGAACTCAATAATATACAAAAATTAAATAAAGCTACAGGCATTAATACTTTCAGCGATGATGATAGTTTCTTTAAGGGTCATTTTCCAGGTCACCCAGTTGTCCCAGGTGTAATACTTATTGAAATGATGGCTCAGACAGCGGCAGCATTAATTGCATACAGCATAAGAGATGAAACTTTTGATAAAATTGTATATTTAATGAACATAGAAAAATCAAAGTTTAGGAAACCAGTATTTCCAAATGAAAAAATAAAAGCAAATGTTGTAGCAATGCGTTCGAAGGGAAGGGTGTGGAGATTCGAAGGAAATTCTTTCAATGAAAAAGAGGAATTAGTATGTAGTTCAAATTGGAGCGCAATGATAATGGATCGAAATAATGAATAATATACATAAAACAGCGATAGTTTCTGAGAACGCTACTATTGGAGAAAATGTCACAATAGGTGCTTATTCGGTCATTGGTGATAATGTTAAAATTGCAAACGACAATATTATTTACCCTTCAGTTTATATTGATGGTTTAACAGATATATCTGAAAAAAATAAATTCTTTCCTTTTTGTTCAATTGGTTCCATTCCTCAAGATTTAAAATACCGTGGAGAGAAAAGCAGGCTTACTATCGGTAGCAACAACACTTTTAGAGAGCACTGTACAGCCAATCTTGGAACTGAAGGCGATAATATGGAAACAATAATTGGAAACAATTCATTGTTTATGACGGGTGTTCATATTGCACATGATTGTGTTATCGAAAATAATGTAATATTTGCCAACCAAGTCACACTTGGAGGGCATGTTTATGTTGAAGAAAGTGCTGTAATAGGAGGCATTTCAGCTGTACATCAATTTTGTAAAATCGGCAGTCTTGCTATGATTGGTGGCATGTCAGCTGTAGAAAATGATGTTATTCCATATAGCTTAGCTATTGGAAACAGAGCAAAGGTAACTGGTGTAAATATTATTGGATTAAAAAGAGCTGATTATTCCAAGAATCAAATCCGAGAGTATTCTCAAGCCGTTGAAAATATATTTACTGGTGAAACAATTTCCAAAGAAATTAATAAACTTAGAAATACTAATAACCCACTAATAAAGAAATTGCTTATTTTTTTAAATAAAAAAAGTTCAAGAGGTTTGTGTAAATATGAAAGATAGTCAACCATTGGCTATAATTGGTGGTTATGACATGATTTCTAAAGCTTTTTTTAGAGAAAGTAAAAAAATTAATAATAATTCTATATTTATTAATTTAAATAATAATAAAGTTAAGAATAAGAAAATTTATAATTATAACATATTTCAATTAAATAAAATTTTTGAGACTTTAAAAATTAATAAAATTAAAAATTTACTTTTTCTAGGCAAGATTAATAGACCTAATTTATCTCATTTTAAAAATGATGGTGAAATTGAAAAATATATTCCATTACTGTTAAATTCCTATCAACAAGGTGATGGTAAGATTTTGTCAAGTGTTTTAGAAATTTTTACTCAAAATGGATTTAAAATTATTTCTCCAAGAGAAGTCTCAAAATCATTTTTTTTTAATTCAGAAGAATTAGATAAACTAAATTCTGATAAAGATGCAATTGACGTTGATAAATCTAAAAAACTATTAAATGAAATATCTAAGTTTGATAATGCTCAAGCAGTTGTTTGTGTGAGTGGATATATAATTGCAATTGAGGCCGCTGAAGGAACTGATAATTTGCTAAATAGAGTATTTGATGTAAGAAAAAATCTTAATCAATTAAAATTCAAAGCTGGAATACTTGTAAAAATACCTAAGAAAAGTCAGAGTAAATTAGTTGATTTACCTGTAATAGGGCTTAACACGCTTAGGCTAATTAAAAAGGCCAATTTAAATGGAATTGCAATCTATCCAAAACACACATTGATTCATGAAAAAAGAAAAGTCCTACAATATGCTAAAAAATATGAATTGAAAATTTATGATTCAGCTCAGTAAAGTTATCTAGTGTTTTTTCTAGATCTTTTTGCGCCATATTTAAGGGATTTATTGCCAGTATAATACTGCCTTGGTCTTCCAATTTTCTGGATAGGGTCTTCAATCATCTCTGTCCATTGAGCAGTCCATCCAGCTGTTCGAGCTATAGCAAAAATAACTGTAAACATTTCAGGGGGAAATCCTATTGCTCTAAGAATTATCCCAGAATAGAAATCAACATTAGGGTATAATTTCTTTTCTATAAAATACTTTTCATTTAATGCAATCTTTTCCAGTTCCATGGCCAGTTTGAGTATTGGATCATTTTTAATACCTACATGAGCTAAAACTTTTTTACATATTTTTTTTAAAATCTTTGCCCTTGGATCGTAATTTTTATAAACCCTGTGTCCAAATCCCATTAATTTGAATGGATCTTTTTTTGATTTTGCTTTATTGAGATATTTTCCTATATTTTTTGTCGATCCAATTTCTTCAAGCATTTCTAACGCTGCCTGATTAGCCCCTCCATGTGCAGGACCCCATAAAGACGAGACTCCTGCTGCAATACAAGCAAATGGATTAGCACCAGATGACCCAGCCAGACGCACTGTAGATGTTGAAGCATTTTGTTCGTGATCTGCGTGCAAAATAAATATTGTATCCATAGCTTTAGATATAACAGGAGAAATTTTGTATTCTTCTGCTGTATTGCTAAAACACATATGTAAAAAATTTTCTGAAAAAGATAAGTTGTTTTTTGGAGATACAAAAGCTTGGCCAATTGAATATTTATAAGCCATAGCACCGATTGTTGATGATTTAGCAATTATTCTTCTAGTTGCCTCTTGTCTTTGATGGGCGTCATTGATATCCAAGGTATCTTGATAAAATGAGGACAATGCCCCCATAACCCCAACCATCATTGCCATTGGATGAGCATCACGTCTGAAACCTTGAAAAAAGTTTATAATTTGTTCATGCAAAAGTGTGTGACGAGTAATAAGTTTTTTATATTTTTTTAATTGTTCCTTATTAGGCAAATCACCATAAATTAATAAATTTACAACTTCTATAAAGTCACTTTTATTTGCTAATTCTTCTATATCATAACCACGATATCTTAAAATTCCTTTATCACCATCGATGAATGTAATTTTTGATTCACAAGATGCTGTTGAAGTAAATCCTGGATCATAAGTGAAAAATTTTGCTTGTGAGTGCAGTCTAGAAATATCAATAACAGACTCACCTTCTGTAGACTTGTATATTGGTAGTTCGTAAGTATTTTCGTTAATAGTAAGTTTTGCTGTTTTTATTTTAGAGGTGCTTTTATTTTTAGGCATTCAATATTTAATTAAACTATTTATCAAATAATTAAAGCAAAATATAATTAATATTTTCTTAGGAGACCTATTAATTTACCCTGAATTTTGACTCGATGAGCAGATAAAATTCGTGTTTCATAAATTGGGTTAGCACTTTCAAGTGCTATGCTTTGACCTTTTTTTCTAATTCTTTTTAAAGTTGCTTCATTGTCATCAAT
>QCMN01000026.1 GCA_003213715.1 Pelagibacteraceae bacterium AG-422-B15 | reverse complement strand
AGCTATAAAGAGAATTATAATTTAGTAGATAACTCTTCTTCAGATCCAGTTAATGTTACTTGGTTGAGAGATTTAGTAGAAATATTGGACAGCGGTGGGAGCTCTGAGGACTTACTTGAAGCTACAAAATTAGAAATGTTTCAGGATCAAGTGTTTTGTTTTACACCGAAAGGTGACTTAATTCATTTGCCTGCAAATTCTAACTCTATCGATTTTGCTTATGCCCTTCATTCTGAAATTGGAAATCGTTGTGTTGGATGTAAGATTAATGGAAAACCTAGACCCTTATTTACAAAACTTCAAAATGGAGATGAGATTGAAGTACTAACATCAAAAAAACCATCTCCATCTGAAACTTGGGAAAATATTGTTACAACTGCAAAGGCGCAGTCATCGATAAAAAGATTTTTTAAAAAGCAAGAAAAAGGTGAATTTACTAGCCTAGGATTAAAAATATTACACAAAGTCACAGGTAGAAATGAAGATATTTCAAACACAGAAATTAGTAATTTTGCAAAGAGTTTTAATAGGAAAAGTCCTGAGGAGTTTCTTGTTGCAATTGGTAAAGGAAGTATAAAGCCACATCAATTATCAAAGCTTAAACCCCGTTCAACTTTATCATTTTTTTCTCGATACAGAAGAAGAGACACAAACGATAAGATGCCTTTAGAGATAAGTAACTTCCAACCTGGAATTGCAATTCATTATGCAGAATGCTGTTTCCCTTTACCCAATGAAAATATTTTGGGACTTACATCAGAAGATTCAGGTGTAATCATTCACTCCAGTTTATGTAAGGAGCTAGATAAAGAAACAAAAAAAGAAGATTGGATCACTGCCTCATGGAAAGATGTAGATCCAAAGCAGTATTTTTCGTCAAGAATAAAAGTCTCAGTTAAAAATGAACCTGGATCTTTAGGTAAATTAGCAACCATTGTTGGAAGTGCAGGTGGCAATATAACTAACCTTAACATATCAGAAAAAGGCGATGATTATTTTGATATGATTTTTATTATTGACGTTCATAATCTTGATCATCTGGATAAGATTATAGAAACTCTCTCAGAGGTGGATATTGTAAGTTCTGTAAGTAGGCTTTTGATAAATTTATGAAGACTGAAAAAGAAATAAGAGATTTTTTTGAAAAAGTAGAAGCTATTCAGAATGGACATTTTATACTTTCATCTGGAAAAAGATCCAAAATTTACTGCCAGTGTTCAAAGTTATTTGAAGACCCTCGAAATGGAGAGATGGTCTGCGAAGAGTTAAAGTACAGAGTGCAAGAAAATATTGATGATGAGATTGATTATGTGATTTCTCCTGCTTTAGGGGGTCTTCTCGTAGGGTATGAGCTTGCAAGATCTTTAGGATCTAAATTTTTATTTTATGAGAGAGTCGATAACGAATTTGAATTGAGGAGAGGCTTTAATATTATGGAAAATGCAAACGTCTTATTCGTTGAGGATGTAATTACAACAGGGAAATCAACAAATGAATGTTTAGAAAAACTAAAACCTCTAAATGTTAATTTATTAGGCATCGCAGCAATCGTTGATCGTTCAAATCATAAATTATTTAAAGATCACAATGTAATATCAGTCCTAAAACTAGATATTCCAATTTATGATCCCAACAACCTCCCAGACGATCTTAATAAAATACCTGCAACAAAACCTGGTAGTAGAGTAATATAAATGACCCTACCTCGTCTTGGTGTAAATATTGATCACGTAGCAACTCTTAGAAATGCCAGAGGAGAAAACTATCCAAGCCCATTAAGAGCTGCTCTTTTGTGCCAAGAATATGGAGCAGATGGCATAACTACCCATCTAAGAGAAGATAGGCGTCATATAAGAGACGATGATATTAATGAAATTATTGAGAACATTTCCATTCCATTAAATTTTGAAATGGCACCAACCGATGAAATGGTTAACATAGCGGTGAATGCAGGTCCGAATGCATGTTGTATTGTTCCAGAAAAAAGAGAAGAAATAACCACTGAAGGCGGAATAGATGTAAGAAGTAATCATAATATTCTCGTACCAAAAATTGAAAAGATAAAAAAAAATAACATAAGGGTCTCTTTGTTCATAGACGCTTCAATGGACCAAATCAAAATTGCCAAAGAGATTGGTGCTGACATTGTAGAACTTCATACGGGAGAATTTTGCCGTAAAATAAACTATAATGAAGATGCTTCATCAGAACTTGAACGAATTAGAGAAGCAGCAGATTTTAGTAATAGCATTGGACTTGAATTACATTTTGGTCACGGAATAACATTCGACTCTGTAGGAGAACTATCTAAGATAAAGGAAGTAAAAGAGTTTAACATTGGACATTTTATCATTTCTGAGTCAGTTTTTCTTGGACTAGAAAAATCAATAAGTAAATTTAGAGAACTGATTAAAAAAGGAAGGGAAATTCAGTGATAGGCCTAGGATCAGATTTAATTGATATTCGCAGAATAGAAAACACGCTTTCAAAGTTTGGAGATAGGTTTAAAAAGAGAATTTTTACAGAAAATGAAATAAAAAAATGTGAAAGAAGAAAAGAAAGTGCAGCTTGTTATGCTAAAAGGTTTGCAGCTAAGGAAGCTGCGGCAAAGGCTCTTGGTACAGGTTTTAGAAATGGAGTATTTTGGAGAGATTTAGAAGTTACCAATCTACCCTCAGGAAAACCTACGATTACTTTTCATGGAAATTCTCAACTTCAACTCAAAAAAATTGCGAACGATAAGGAGCCAGACATAAGTTTAACAATTACTGATGAGTTTCCTTACGCTCAAGCAATTGTAACAATTAATTAATTTAATGACCGATAAATTTCTTAGTAAATCATGGTTTAAATCAAATTTATTAACATTGATTTATGCATTGTTAATAGCTTTATTGATCAGAACATTTTTATTCCAACCATTTTTTATTCCCTCTTCCTCTATGGAGCCAAACTTACTTATTGGTGATCGGTTATTTGCTTCAAAGTACGATTATGGCTACAGTAAACATTCATTTCCATTTAGTCTTGGGCCAATATCAGATCGAGTTTTATCAACAAATCCAGAAAGAGGAGATGTTATAATATTTAAACCGCCTCATACTAATTTGGACTATATCAAAAGATTAGTAGGTATGCCGGGCGATATCATTAAAGTTAAAGATGGTAAATTAATCATTAATGGTGAAAGAGCTAAATATAAAGAATTAAGAGAGGATACGAAAATTTTAAAAAATGGACGTGTAGTAAAAGCAAGAGTTCTCATCGAAACTTTACCAAATGGAAAATCATATGAAATTTATAATTATATAGACGGATCCCCTGGCGATAATACTAATGAAATAATTGTTCCTAACGACAGTTACTTTTTCCTAGGTGATAATAGAGATAATTCAAATGATAGCCGATTTTGGGGTTCTGTAAATTTTGATAGATTAGTAGGTAAGGCACAAATTATATTTTTTTCGACTGAAGGTGGTTCAAAATTTTATGAAATTTGGAAGTGGCCTTTTGATATACAATTTAAAAGATTGCTTAAGCTAATAAGTTAATGGCAAAAAATTTATCAATTTTAGAAAAAAAAATTTCCTACAAATTTAAAGACAAAACCCTGTTAAAACGGGCAGTCACACATAAGAGTTTCAAAAAACTAGAAAGTAATGAAAATTTAGAATTTCTCGGTGATAGGGTGTTAGGATTAGTAATTTCAGAAAAACTTTTAATAGATAAACCAGGTAAACAAGAGGGTTCTCTCGACAAAATGCTAAGTAGTCTGGTAGACAGAAATGCCTGCCATGAAATAGCAAAAAAAATATCCCTTGGAGATTTTATTCTTTTAGGACAAACTGAAAAATCATCACGCGGTAACAATAAAAAAAGTATTCTATCTGATACATGTGAAGCATTGTTAGGAGCAATATATTTAGACTCTAGTTTTACTCAAGTAAGAAAAGTTATATTAGCATTATGGAAAACAAAGTTTGATAATATTACTGAAGATATTATTGATGCAAAATCAAAGCTACAAGAGTGGACTCTAAAAATATATAAAACCCTTCCTAAGTATAAAACAATAAGTAAAACTGGTCCTGACCATAATCCTAAATTTAAAATTCAAGTTGAATTTATGAATTATAAAAAAGCTATAGGAACTTCTTCATCAATAAAAGAATCAGAAAAAAATGCTGCACTTGCTTTCATAGAGAAAAATAAGATAAATTCTATCAAATGAAGAGTGGAAACATTGTATTAATTGGACCAACAAATTCTGGAAAGTCATCTCTTGTTAATAAAATAATGGGACAGCGGGTATCACTCGTTTCAAGGAAAAAACAGTCAACTACATTTAATCAAAAGGTTTATAAGAAATTCTCTGAAAACGAATTTATTATCCAAGATACTCCAGGTTTTTTTTCGAGTAGAAAAAAAATTAATAATAATATCATTTCATCTCCCTTAGCAGAAATTGAGACTTCAGATTTAATTTATGTTGTCGTAGATATTTCGTTAAGAATTAATAATGAATATAAAAAAATTATTAACTCTCTAGAAAATAAAATTGAAAAACAGCATATATTTCTAATACTAAATAAAATAGACAAAGTTAAGAAAGATAAAGTACTTAGCGCAATTAAATTTTATTCAAAAGAAAAAATATTTAATGAAATATTTCCAATCTCAAGCCTCACAGGTGAAGGAATTGCAAATCTCATAAAATTTTCAAAGAAATTTACTATTAAAACTTCCGTAAAAAGAAAGCTTTCTAGTAATATACAGATTAAGAAGAAGTTATTTTACTCAGAAGTAACACGAGAAAAAATACTAGATAAGATACATAGAGAGATACCTTATCAGTGTGATGTCGTAACTGAAAAGATTAATAAGGTTGCAAGTCAAATCAAAATATACCAATCGATTGTAGTTAAAAGACAATCACATAAGAATATACTTGTTGGAAAGAAAGGTTCAATGTTGAAAGAAATTGGTCAAGCTTCAAGAAAAGAAATAGCAAGATTTGAAAACAAAAAGACTCACCTATTTTTATTTGTAAAGCTGGCTAAAGAAAAGAAAATATGAGGTGGTCTGGAACAGGATTTGTATTAGGATTTAAAAAATATAATGAGTCATCCTATATTTTAGATGCGTTTACAGAAGACCATGGAAGGCATAAGGGATTAATTAGAGGAATACATTCAAAAAACTTACGTGCAGTAATAGAGCCAGGAAATGAAGTAATTTTAAATTGGTCTGGACGTTTAGAAAGCCACTTGGGTAATTATACTGTAGAACCTATTAAATTGTGGTCATCTTATATACTGAATCGTAAAGTAAATTTGCACGGCATAAATTCTATTTGTTCAATAATTATATCTACTATGGCAGAGAAACAGCAAAATGCGTTTATGTATGAAAAGTCACTAAGTCTAATAAAAGATATATGTAAAAATAAAGAGGATTGGATCAAAAGTTATATTTTTTGGGAAATTGATTTACTGTCAGATATCGGTTATGGGCTAGATTTAACTGAATGCGCAGTAACATCTGAGAAAGAAAATTTAAAGTTTGTTTCGCCAAGTAGTGGAAGGGCTGTAACCATAGAAGGAGCAGGATCTTATAAAGATAAACTATTTAAACTACCCAACTTTTTAGTCAACAGATCGTCTGAATATAATAATGAGGATTTAGAGAACGCACTTAGTCTGACAGAGCATTTTTTTCGTAAGAGATTTTATGAGCCAAATAATCTTAATTTCCCAAAAAGCAGGAATCATCTAAAAATCTCAATTATAAAATGAAGATCAAAAACATTAACTTCACTGACGCTTTAGAAGAAAAGTATCTAGCATACGCACTTTCAACAATTACTCATCGAGCTCTACCAGATATTCGTGATGGGCTAAAGCCGGTTCATAGAAGACTATTGTTTGCAATGTTTCAATTAAGATTAAACTCAAGTTCTGGTTTTAAGAAATCAGCAAGAATAGTTGGCGATGTAATTGGTAAATTTCACCCACACGGAGATCAGTCTGTTTATGAAGCACTCGTGAGATTAGCTCAGAATTTTTCAACAAGGTATCCGTTAGTTGATGGCCAAGGAAATTTTGGCAACATTGATGGAGATAATGCAGCTGCAATGAGATATACAGAGGCAAGATTGACTGCGTTAGCAGAGCTAATGCTAAAAGATATATCAGAGGATACCATTGATTATATTAATACATATGATGGCATCGATCACGAGCCAATAGTTCTTCCATCAGCGTTTCCAAATTTGCTAGCTAATGGAAGCTCAGGAATTGCAGTTGGAATGGCTACAAATATTCCTCCCCATAACATCAATGAATT
>QCMN01000025.1 GCA_003213715.1 Pelagibacteraceae bacterium AG-422-B15 | reverse complement strand
GAGTTTTAGCTAAATCCAGTCTGGACTTGTCTTCATCTGTCAATGTTCTGACTTTTATTCCTAGTTCTTTTATTAAAACAGCTGATCCATTATTTTCAATTGAAGCAAGTTCCTCAAGAGACGGTTGTTTGCCCAGATTTACAAATAACTGCACTTCTTTTTCATCCCGCCAGACAACAACCTTTGTAGACTGACCAATATCAGCCTCTGCAACAAGTTTTGGAAGTGTTTGAACAGACTCAACTTCTTTGCCATTGAATTCAATAATGATATCACCCTCATTAACTCCGCCTTTAAGTGCCGGGCTATCTGTAGTTAAACCCTGAACTAAGGCACCATAAGTTTTACCAAGACCCAAACTCTCAGCAATTTCATCAGTTACTTCTTGAATTCTTACGCCTAACCAGGCTCTTTCAATTTCTCCTGTTTCTTGCAGTTGCTGAATAATGTTATTTGCAAGATTTGATGGAATGGCAAAACCAATTCCAATAGATCCACCGCTTGGAGAAATGATCATTGAATTCACTCCAATCACTTTTCCATCTAAATCAAATAATGGTCCTCCTGAATTGCCTCTATTTATTGATGCATCAGTTTGTATGAAGTCGTCATATCTTCCTCCAAGCATCCTACCTCTTGCAGAAACGATACCTGCTGTAACTGTACCTCCTAGTCCATGTGGATTACCGATTGCCATTACCCAATTACCTACCTTTGCCGTGTCTGAGTCACCAAACTCTAAAAACGGAAGGTTATTTGCGTCAACTTTCAAAAGTGCTAAATCAGTCTCGGCATCAGAAGCAATCAATTCGGCTTCTAATTTTAATCCATCTATAAAAGTAACTTGTATGTCTGAAGCGTTTTCTACAACATGATTATTTGTAACAATAAAGCCATCTGCAGAAATTACAAAGCCTGAGCCTAATGAACTAAACTCTCTTTCTGATGGTTCTGGGCTAGGCATATTAAACGGGAAATTAAAGAAATCTTCAATCGATGGAACTTGAGGCCCTGTATTTTCAATTATACCTGTCGTTGAAATGTTAACAACTGAGGGTGAAACTCGCTCAGCCAAATCAGAGAAGGTATCAGGTCCATTAAAGCTTAAAGATTGAAACGTAGAACAAATAAACAAAAAAAAGATGACTGGTGTAATTTTGAAATCTAATTTCATCTGACTGCAGTCCATAACATTAGAAATCCTATTATTGCTGATGCCAGACCTCCCCATTTTAGGGTGTCATTGTTCATCTCTAACATAGATCTAATCATATTCTTCATTCTATTTGGAAATAAGGCGTAAAGAAGGCCCTCTATAATTAAAAGTAATCCAAGAGAACCTAATATAAATTGCATCATTTTAGGAAAGTTAGATATTTTTACTCAGAGTAAGTTCCGAAATATTGAAAGAATTCACTTTCAGGAGATAAGATCATAGTAGTATCAGAACTTTTCAAGCCTTCAGCGTAAGCTTGCATTGCTCTGTAGAAAGCAAAAAATTCAGGGTCTTTTCCAAATGCATCAGCAAAAACTTTATTAGCCATTCCATCACCTTCACCACGAATTATGTTAGCTTCTTTCTCTGCCTGTGACTTTATAATCGTAACTTCTTTATCAGCAGTTGAACGAATTTTTTGTGCCATCTCAGCACCTTTTGCTCTGAACTCTCTAGCTTCACGCTCACGTTCAGTTTGCATTCTACCAAATATTGCCTGGCTATTTGCTTCAGGTAAATCAGCTCGTTTAATTCTTACATCAACAATTTCTATTCCAAAGTTCTTCACTTCTGCTTCGGCTAATGAAGTAATTTGTTTCATAAGTTTCGAACGGTCATCTGATAATACGGCGGACAGAGGTTCCTCACCAAGAACGCCCCTAATTCTTGAATTAACAACTGCAGAAATTCTTGATCTCGCGACATTTTCATTACCAAATGCCTTATAGAACTCTAAAACGTCAACAATTTTGAATTTTACATAAGCGTCAACAATAAGTCTTTTTTGATCAGATGCGATTACCTCAGCTGCAGGTGCATCGATGTCTAGAATACGATTATCAATAAATATTACATTTTGAATGAATGGTATTTTAAAATTAAGACCTGGTTCAGTAATTACTCTTTTTGGATCACCAAACTGCAATACGATTGCATTTTTTACTTCCAGTACTGTGAACAGGGTGAAATAAGCAACAATTGCTATAAATCCTAAAATTATCAATGATATTCTAGTAGTGCTCATAATTACTCCTGTGACTTCTTGCTTAATTCTGGAAGAGGTAAATAAGGGACAACTGAGTCACCTCCAGCTTTGTCAATGATAACTTTGTCCATATCAGAGAATACATCTTCCATTGTCTCATAAAATATTCTTTTCTTTGTCACTTGAGGAGCTTTTGCGTACTCTGTTTGAATTGACAGGAACCTTGCTGCCTTACCTTCACTGTCAGCAATGACTTTTTGTCTATAACCCTCAGCAGATTGAAGAATTTGCTCTGCCTCACCTCTTGCTCTTGGAATTATATCGTTAGCATATGCCTCTGCTTCATTTCTTTGCCGTTCCATATCAGCCCGTGCAGCCTGTACATCTCTAAATGCGTCAATTACCTGTGCTGGTGGGTCAGCCTTTTGAGTTTGTACCTGTGTTATTGTAATTCCTGTACCGTATTCGTCTAAAATTTCCTGAATAATCGATCTAGTTTGTTCCTCTATTTCTGTTCTTCCTTCTGTTAGAATGGATTGCAGGCCACCTTGCCCGATAGACTCTCTCATTGCAGTCTCTGCAGCACTTTTCACAGTGAGTTCAGGGGCTTGAACATTAAATAAAAATTTACCTGCATCATTGATTAACCAGAATACTGAAAAGTCAATATCAACAATATTTTCATCACCTGTTAACATTAGGCTTTCTTCTTCTACATCTCTAATTGCCGTAACTCTAGAGTCTGGACTTTGTCTGTAACCAACATCTATTCTATTTATTTTGGTTACTTTTGGTGTGAATACACGCTCTATTGGATACGGTAAGTGATAGTTCAGTCCAGGTTGTGTGGTTTTAGTATACTTTCCAAATTGTAAAACCACGCCCTGCTCGTCCGGTAGAACTCTATAAAAACCACTTGCAAGCCATATAAGTATTAATATACCAATGATGACCATTGGTCCTAATTTTCCAAAAAAAGAACCGGGCATCATTCCTTTAAAACGGTTCTGTGCATTTCGGATCACATCATCCATATTTGGACCTGGACCACGTCTACCGCTTCCATTTCCCGAAGAACCCCAAGGATCATTATTGTTATTATCAGACCAAGACATATACTTTAGAATTATTACCTATATATGGTAAAAATGCTTAAAAGCAATTATTTACACTTATACTATGATATATTGTAATTAATTACGTAAATACAAGATCAAAAAAATGGCAGAAACTCTGGAAAATCAAGCTTTACACCTCCTTGGACAAGTTGTTAATGAAGATGCGGGAGAAAATATAGTGGCTCTGGGTATGGTTAAAAATGTATCTGTGAGTGAGGGAAAAATAGACTGTATTATTGAATTTAAAGAAAATGATCAGAAAAAAAATGAAAAAATTTTTGAGGATGCTCAAAGAGTACTAAAAGAAATTCCTGGTATAACTAAAGTCAATATCATCACAACCTTACATAAGGAAAATTCAACACATGCAAATGATGAAGTGAATTCAGACAACAAAACAAATAGCGTTGGCACTAATCAAATAAAATATATTCTTGCAGTTGCATCAGGAAAAGGAGGAGTTGGTAAATCAACAGTCGCATCAAATCTTGCGTGTGCGTTTAAATCACTTGGTTTAAAAACCTGTTTACTTGATGCTGATATTTATGGTCCTTCAATTCCCAAAATGATTGGAATTAATGAAAAGCCTCATTCTGATGGACAAAAAATTGAAACAATCAATCGATATGGACTATCTACAATGTCTATGGGTTACATGGTAAATGATGAAAATCCCATCATCTGGAGAGGCCTCATGGTCATGAAAGCAATTAATGAAATGATCGATAAAGTAAATTGGGGAGCTGCAGATATTATGGTCATTGATTTGCCCCCAGGCACAGGTGATGTTCAACTGTCTCTGATTCAGAAACTAAAAATCTCTGGAAGTTTAATAGTTACTACACCTCAAGATGTTGCTTTAATTGATGTAATCAGAGGGTTAAAGATGTTTGAAAAAACTAAAATCCCCATTCTTGGCATTGTAGAAAACATGAGTTACTTCTTGGCACCTGATACAGGTAAAGAATATAAACTTTTCGGTGAAAGTAAAACAAATGAAGTTGCTGAAAAATATGATTATGAAATACTCGCAAATCTTCCTCATGATCCATTGCTTCTTGAGCAGTGCGAAAAAGGTCACCCTCTTACAGATTTAGTGCCAGATCATAAAGTCAGCCAAATGTTTATTGAATTGGCTGAGAATTTATTAAAACGATTAAAATTAGAACAATTAGCAAATACTAACTAATTTCAAACTTTCTTTGCAGTTCGCTCCATTCTCTTTTAGACAGACCTTCTTCTTCAAAAGATACTTTCTCGCCTTTTAGAAGTTTTCTCATCAGATTGACCTCTTTGGCGGAGAGTTCTGTTCCACCAATTCTATAATCCTCAAATGCTTCGTAAGTAAGAGGAACCCATTTTTTTACAATATCTAACATAGCATCCGCATAAACACGTATTTCATACTGCGCATGGTCATCAGCTCTTAGAGCAAGAAAGTGCAATAAATTATTCAGGTCAATCTTCCAGTACCATTGTGTATAGGTATTGAGGGTAAGATTCATTCGGGCCAATTCTCTTGCAATTCCAGATTTACTTTCATCAATTATGTTGCCCTCAGAACTTTCGTTTAATAACGTTTCATAATTAGAATATGTCTGCTCTGCATCCTTTTTTAGTATTTGTATAACATTAGAAGCTTCATCATCTGTTAACGCATCACCTCTACCCTGATTATTGATTGCTGACTGTGCTGCTAGGTTTTCTGCTGATGGAATATAGAACTCTTTGTCAAGGATTGAGTAGCGAGCCGAGTACTCATTAACGTTTGCAGTTCTGTGTCGTATCCATTGTCGAGCAATGAAAATTGGAAGTTTAATATGAAATTTAATTTCACACATTTCAAAAGGGGTTGAGTGACGGTGCCTCATCAAATATTTAATAAGCCCTTTATCATTTGAAATCTTCTTTGTGCCTTTACCATATGATACTCTTGCCGACTGCACTATTGAACTGTCATCCCCCATATAATCAATGACACGAATAAAGCCATGATCGAGCACTTCTATTGGCTTGTACAAAACTGCTTCTAATTCAGGGGCTGTAACACGAGCTGTTTCTGATATTTCAGACCTTAAGGCTTCAATTTCTTCAAGTTGTTCTTTGTTTACCGGCATTTTTTTGAATCAAATAATAAACACATACTATATTAAGATTACTCTCTTTAAAAAGTCTCAATATCCAACTATATTCAGATTGCTGGGGATATCCCAGCTATAGGGATAAACGGCTTGCGTAATACCCATTACGGACCCGGGGGCGGTACCCGGCACCTCCACCATAAATTAGGGGGTGATATAGGATCGACGAATGCTTAAAGGTAAGTTTTTCTCTCGGTATTGTACCACCGTTATCGGGCTATTTTATAAATGCTAACGATGAATTAGCGCTCGCTGCTTAATCAAATTAGGTAAGCGCGGTTTGGGAGGCACCGGGCAACAGAAGTCTCCCACTTTTAGCCACTCGACCTTTAAAAAACTTAAATCGTTACCATATATATATGTAAGGTAGTATACTACAATTCAAATGAATCAAAAAACAAGACAAGAACAAGACAGTATCGGCAAAATAAAAGTTTCAAATAGTAATTTTTGGGGAGCTCAAACTCAAAGATCATTAAAGAATTTTAAAATTGGCAATAATTTAATGCCTATAGAGATTATACATGCACTAGTCACAATAAAAATGGCCTGTGCGAAAGTAAATCAAAAACAAAAGTCTTTAGCTCCTAAAATAGCAAATGCAATAATTAGTGCATCAAAAAATATTCTTACCGGGAAGCATAATGATCAATTCCCTCTTTCGGTTTGGCAGACTGGATCTGGAACTCAAACTAACATGAATGTAAATGAAGTCATCGCTAATCTTGCTAATAAAAAACTTACCGGAAAACTTGGAACGAATAGTCCAGTTCACCCAAACGATCATGTCAACAAAAGTCAATCAACTAATGACAGTTTTCCATCTGCAATTAATATTGCGGCCTCAAAAAAAAGTTACAGATGAACTTATTCCGGCTTTAAATGAAATGGAAAAAACTTTAGGTAGCCAGTCTAAGAAATGGAAAAGTATCATCAAAATCGGCAGGACACACTTGCAAGACGCAACTCCCTTATCACTTGGACAAGAATTTTCAGGTTATCAATCTCAGATTGATATGAACATTAAACGACTGAAGACAGCCCTAATTAACTTAAGTTATTTAGCCCAAGGAGGGACGGCCGTTGGAACTGGTCTGAATACAAAAAAAGGGTTCGATAGACTTGTTGCAAATGAAATAAGTAAAATTAATAAAATTAAATTTAAACCTGCAAGCAATAAATTCCAAGCCTTGGCCTCTCATGACTCTCTTGTAGAACTATCGGGAGTATTAAATGTTATTGCAACGGATCTTTTCAAAATAGCAAATGACATTAGGCTGTTAGCTTCTGGGCCAAGATCAGGTCTAGGAGAACTGAATTTACCTGAGAATGAACCCGGGTCATCTATAATGCCTGGTAAGGTAAATCCGACTCAAAGTGAAGCTTTAACAATGGCTTGTTTACAGGTTATGGGTAGTCATAACGTAATATCAATGGCAGGAACTCAAGGTCATTTTGAACTCAATGCATTTAAACCAGTAATTGGTTTTAACATAATTAATTCAATCAATTTATTATCGTCAGGGGTTACAAACTTTTGCGATAAGTGCCTAAAGGGAATTAAACCGAATTTAAGAAATATAAAAGAAGGTGTTGAGAATTCCTTAATGCTTGTAACTGCCCTCGCTCCTGAAATTGGATACGAAAAAGCTGCAGAACTCGCAAAGCTTGCACATAAGAAAAATATTACGCTAATTGAGGCAAATAAAATCCTAAAATATATTGATGTAAGAAAGATGAAGTCTCTTCTCAATCCATCAAAAATGATTTCTTCTTCATAGTTCGTTCATGCCCAATTCCAATAAGCGCACTGTCAAGATAGATGGCCACATTACCAGTGTATTTCTCGAAACTGAATTTTGGGAAGAAATATTAAAACTGAGCAAAAAAGAAAATACTACTCCAGATAAAATAATCTCAAAAATAGATAAGACTAAGAACACTTCCAATTTATCAAGCGCTATTAGACTATATGTTCTGAATCACTTAAAGGGTCAATTATGACTGAAGTAAATTACCTAGAAAGTCTTAACCCACTACAATATGAGTCTGTTTGTAGCACCGAGGGTCCAAATCTAATTATTGCAGGAGCTGGAACTGGAAAAACTAAAGTACTTACTACGCGAGTTGCTCATATTATAGATAATAACTTGGCATTCCCCTCTCAAATACTTTGCGTAACCTTTACTAACAAGGCTGCCAGAGAGATGTCCGAACGTGTTCAAAAACTAGTAAGTCAAAATATGGAAAAGATGCCTTGGATGGGAACCTTTCATTCAATTGGAGCAAAAATAATTAGAAACCACGCTGAGGTAATTGGTCTTAAACAAAGTTTTACTATACTTGATAAGGATGATCAGCTTTCCCTGATCAAGCAAATCATCAAGTCTGAAAACTTAGACCAATCTCAGTTTTCACCCAAATTAATACAATCTAAAATTGATCATTGGAA
>QCMN01000024.1 GCA_003213715.1 Pelagibacteraceae bacterium AG-422-B15 | reverse complement strand
ACCTTCAGTTAGTGTCATTTTTATCCATGAGTAAGTATTTGTTTTGCTAATGAATGATGCTTTTATAGGTTTATATTTAACTTTTTTATACGTATAACCCCTTAATAATGTATTAATAAACTTATTATCAATAAAGCCTTGTATTTTTACCTTATAAACCCTTTCAAAATTATTTTTGGGTAATTCCATCTTTCTTTTAAAGCTACCGCTGTTAGTCAATAGTAATAGCCCCTCTGAATTGTAATCAAGTCGTCCAATTGAAATTAAATTATGATTTTGTTTAGGTATATATTCATAAATAGTTTTGCGATTTTTTGGATCTGATTTTGTTACCAAGCATCCTCTTGGTTTATTGAAAATATATATATCATTTAATTGCTGATCAGATTTTAGGTTAATAGGTTTATTGTCTATTTTTACAATACTGTTGATACTTATTTGAATTCCTTGTTTTGTCACCAATTCGTTATCAACAACAACTCTTTGCTCATCGATGAGTTTATCTATTTCTCTTCTCGAAAATTTAGTTGACTGTGCTAATAATTTATTAATTCTTACTAATTTTTGTTGTCTCAAAGTAGGCATGAATTAGGATTGCTTATATTAATTAAATATTTATGACACAAAATAAATTCATGGCAATGGCAATTGAGGAGGCAAAAAAAGGCTTAAAAATTGGAGAAATACCAATTGGATGCGTTATCACTAACAAGGAAGATAAAGTTTTAGCCCGGTCCCATAATTCAGTGGTTAGCAGAAAAGACCCGGTAGGTCATGCTGAACTAAACGCTATAAAAGAGGCGTGTGAAATGATTAACTCTGATAGATTGGTCGATTGTAATATTTACGTGACTTTAGAGCCATGTATTATGTGTGCCAGCGCTATATCAAAAGCTAAGCTTAAGAGGTTGTATTATGGTGCAGATGATTTAAAATATGGTTCGATAAATGGTAACTTAAATTTTTTTATATCAAAAAATTGCAATCATTTGCCAGAAATTTATGATAATATTTCAAAAACTGACTGTGAAAACTTAATAAATAATTTTTTTAAAGGTAAAAGATAATGAACATATCGCCAAAAGCAAAAGAAACTACGGATAGATTAAATAATTTTATGGATAAGCACGTTTATCCAAACAACGAAACATATCATAGTCAGATCGAAAATTTTGGAGCTGACAGATGGCAGGTGGTGCCAGTGATTGAAGATCTTAAAAAGGAAGCAAAAAAAGAAGACCTTTGGAATTTATTTTTACCTGAAAGTGACTATGGTCATGGCCTTACAAACGCAGAGTATGCGCCAATGTGTGAAATCATGGGGAGAGCAATGTGGTCTGCGGAAGTTTTCAATTGTTCTGCTCCTGATACCGGTAATATGGAAGTTTTAGTTCGATATGGAACAGATGAACAAAAAGAAAAGTACTTGAAGCCATTATTAGAAGGTGAGATACGCTCTGCTTTTGCCATGACAGAGCCTGCAGTCGCCTCATCAGATGCAACAAATATTGAAAGTGAAATAAAAAAAGAAGGAAATCAATATGTCCTTAATGGAACAAAATGGTGGACTTCTGGTGCAATGGACCCAAGGTGCCAATTTTTTATCTTCATGGGAAAAACTGACCCAGATAATCCTGACAGACATAAGCAACAATCCATGATACTGGTTGATAAGGACACACCGGGTATCAAAATAAAGAGACATTTGCCTGTTTTTGGTTTTGACGACGCCCCTCATGGACATGCTGAGGTTGAATTTAAAGACGTCAAAGTTCCTCCAGAAAATATGCTTTTAGGCGAAGGCAGAGGATTTGAAATTGCACAGGGTAGGCTGGGACCTGGACGAATTCACCATTGTATGAGAACTATTGGCCTTGCTGAAGTTGCACTTGAAGCTATGTGTAAAAGACTAATGAGCAGAAAGGCTTTTGGCAAAGAAGTGGTAAGGCACTCTGTTTGGCAAGAGAGAATTGCTGATGCTAGAATTAATATTGAGATGACTAGACTACTAACATTAAAAGCCGCAACTATGATGGATGAAGTAGGAAATAAAGTTGCAAAAAATGAAATAGCCATGATTAAAGTAGCTGCACCAAATATGGCATTAAAAATTATTGATGACGCAATTCAAGCGTTTGGAGGAGCTGGAGTAACAACAGACCCACACCTAGCACAAGCTTACGCAGGAATGAGAACTCTGCGACTAGCGGACGGGCCAGACGAAGTACATAGACTTTCTATTGCAAGAAATGAATTAAAAAAATACTTATAACTTTGATAAAAAAGAAGAAAACTTACCAGAAAGATAATTACGGAAGATACGTTAAGTCACACGAATTTGATCGCTATTGGGATGAGTACCACAATCTGGAAGATATTTCGATGAAAGAGTCAATAAGACAGAGGAAAGAGCGAGAAAAAAATATAAAAAATTCTAAATAGTTTTATCTAAAAACCCTATTAATTTTCTTACCTCTTCTATGCTATTGTAATGAACCATAGAGACTCTAACTACCCCATCATTTGGCTCAATGCCCAAACCCCGCAAACATCTCCAGGCATAAAATTCACCATTTCTAATGCCAATATTATTTCTTCCAGCCTCCTGGGCTACATGCAATGAGCTTTTATCTTTAACAGTGAATGATACAGTTGGCATACGATCACATCTAGCATGTGTTTGTTTGCCAATCATTCTTATATTTTTTTTTGTTTTGAGGAAATCAATCAGTTCTTTCATTAATACCTCTTCATGTTTGGATACCAATTCAAAAACTTTTTTACCTTTGCGATGAAGATCTAAATTATTTTCGCCAAAATGATGATCATATAAAGTTTCGTAGTAGTCAGTTATACCTGACAAACATCCAAGTTCCTCATGATTAGGACCACCTGGATTAAGAGTATATGGAACACTTCCTTCCAAGAATTCATGATTAAGATTTTTTGTTTCAAGTAATAAATCTCTCTTACCATATAATAGTGCTAAATGTGGTCCATAAGTTTTGTATAGGCTAAAACCATAGAAATCTATATCGAGATCTTTTAAATCCGCAATATCATGTGCCATGTAAGCTACACCGTCTCCAACAACTTTGATATTATTCTGATGCGCCAATGTAATGATATCTTTTAGATTATTTATTGATGCAACAACATTAGATGTGTGACAGACACAGACAAATTTTGTTTTTTCTGTTATGAGATTTTTTAATTCATCTAATTCTAGTTCAGCAGAATCAGGGTTAAACTTCCATTCATTTATTTTGATACCGTGTTCTGATAATTTTCTCCATGCGCCAATATTTGCTTCATGATCTTGATTTGTGACTATGATTTCGTCCCCATCGTTAAGCCACGATCTCACAGCATTAGATAGTAAAAACATATTCATCGTTGTAGATGGTCCAATCATAAATTCATCATTATTGATATTTAGGAGTTCAGCAATTTTGCTTATACTATTATCCATTTCGTTACCTGCTTCAATCGACGGACCAAAGTCGCCATAAGGCTGTACTTTTTTAGTCGTCATAAAATCATTTAACTTTTCAATAACCTGTTTTGGCACATACGTACCACCAGCATTCTCAAAAAATGCAAAGTTTGAAGTTTTAGGGTTTTGAAAAACAGGGAATTGTTCTCTTACAAAATCTATATCCAGCTTTGTCATATTAATTATTTTGCTGCCTCTTCCACAATATTCCAGCCTAATTTTCCTAATATTGGAACAAAGTTCTCATAGTTTTTAGCCTCTGAACTTGAGGCTGTTCCATCTCTTACTCTACCAACAATTCCTTGCGCAATTCCAGCCAAGCGGAAAATGTTATATGCCATATAAAAATCCCAGTTTTCAATTTTACTTCTACCTGTTTTTTTGTAATACATTTCAGCGTACTCATGTTCAGAGGGAATATTAAGCTCTTCTAAGTTTGATCCCATCATTCCAAGACCCTTTGCTGCAGCAGGCAGTCGCCATGACATCATGTGATAAGTAAAATCCGCTATAGGATTGCCGAGTGTAGATAGTTCCCAATCAAGTATAGCCATAACTTTATTATTTTGTTTATCAAATATCATATTATCAAGACGAAAGTCTCCATGTACAATTGTAGTTTCATTATCTTCAGGAATATTTATTGGTAACCATTCTATTAAATTATCCATTTCATTAATTTTTTGTGTTTCAGAGTCTTTATACTGTTTGGTCCAACGATGAATTTGTCTTGCCATGTAATTTTCGTGTTTTCCATAATCACCTAGCCCAATTTTTTGAAAATTAACGTTATGAAGTTTTGCAATCGTATCATTCATCGATAGGTAAATTTCACGGCGTTGGTTATTATCTGAATCTGGCAATAAAAGTTCCCAATATATGTTTCCATCAACATGATCCATTAAAAAAAATTGTGTTCCAATGACATTTTCATCTTCACAAAAACAATAAGTTTCAGGAACCGGTACATCAGTCTTGCCAAGTGCAGTGATAACTTTATATTCTCTGTCTACCGCATGTGCAGATTTTAGTAATTTTCCAGGAGGTTTACGCCTTAACACATAGTTTTTTGTTTTACCCTCAATCAAATAAGTAGGATTGGATTGCCCGCCTTTAAATTGTTTTATACTTACAATATCAAACTCACTTCCAATTATTTTTTTTAAGTAATCATTGAGATTATCACTATTAAAAACTAACTTTTCGTCAACCTCCTTAGTACCAGAAAATATTTCGTCACGAGTAGTCATTTAATTGCCTTTTTTCCTATATCTCTTCTGTAATAACCATCTGGCCAATCCAGCTGACCGATGTAAGCATAAATCATATTAAGAGCATCTCTTAGATTTTTATTTTTTGCTGTAACGGAAAGAACTCTACCTCCGTTCGCTAGAAGGTTATTTCCATCATGTTTTGTTCCTGCGTGGAATACTTGAAATAGATCATTGCTCACAAAATTTTCATAGCCAATAATTTTTGTATTTTTTTTATAGTCGCCTGGATAACCTTTTGCCGCCACAACCACTGTAGCACAATTATCATCTTTCCATTCTAATTTAGTTTTACCCAGACTGCCTTCCAAGCAATTAAGAATTAATTTAATTAAATCATTTTTCATTCTAAGCATTAATACCTGACACTCCGGATCACCAAATCTAATATTATATTCAACCAATCGGGCATAACCATCTTTAATCATTAATCCAGCATAGAGAATACCTTTATATGGATGTCCATTTTTTTTAAGTGCTTTTAGAGTGGGTGTAATAATTTCCCTGTCTACTTGTTCTTTTATTTTAGGTGTAAATATTGGCGCAGGTGAATATGCTCCCATTCCGCCAGTGTTAGGCCCTGTATCATTTTCACCTATTCTTTTATGATCTTGAGCACTTTCTAATGAAACAAAATCTTCACCATCACAACAAACAAAATAACTCGCTTCTTCACCATCCATAAATTCTTCAATAACTACATCCATATTTGCCCCAAACTTCTCATCAAAAATGTCATTTATTGCTTGTTCTGCCATTTTCTTTGTGTCCGCAACAGTGACGCCTTTTCCAGCCGCCAGACCATCAGCTTTAATTACAATAGGTAAAGGCTGTGCATTTAAATAGTTTATAGCTTCTTCTTTATTATCAAATCGAGCATAATCAGCTGTTGGTATCCTATTTTGTTTGCAAAGATCTTTCATAAAGCCTTTAGATCCTTCTAACTGCGATGCATACTTATCAGGTCCAAAGATTTTTATTTCTGTCTCTCTAAAAAAATCAACAATCCCTGCAACCAATGGTACTTCGGGGCCAACAATGACTAATTCTATCATTTTACTTTTACAGAAGTCGTATATTTTCTCAAAATCTGTTTGATCAATTTGTTCACATTCAGCAAGTTGACTTATTCCGTAGTTTCCAGGTATTGCATAAATAGATGAAACCAGAGAGCTTTTAGATATCAAGTAACATAACGCATGCTCACGAGCCCCACTGCCAATCACTAAAATTTTCATAAAGTATATTTTTGATTTTCTTGTTATATTAGCACATTAATATTTAAATTAAATGGTAAGAGAGAACATCAAAGAATATACAGTTACTGAAATTTCAGCCTCAATTAAAGAGACCCTTGAGGATAATTTTGGCTATGTGAAAGTTCGTGGAGAAGTATCTGGTTTAAGCAAGCCAGCATCAGGCCATGTATATCTTAACCTTAAAGATGAAAATGCAATTATAAAAGCGATTGCATGGAGAAGCACTGTGGCAAAACTAAGCTTTATGCCAGATGAAGGCCTTGAAGTAATTTGCTCTGGGAGACTTACAACTGGGTATTCTGATAGATACCCTGGAAGATCGGATTATTCTATTATTATAGATTCAATTGTACCAGCGGGAGAGGGTGCACTAATGGCATTGCTTGAACAAAGAAAGAAAAAATTAATGTCTGAAGGTATTTTTGATCAAGATCACAAAAAGCCTCTTCCATTGTATCCTGAAACAATTGGTATTATTACTTCACCAACAGGAGCAGTTATAAAAGATATTATTCATAGACTTGAAGATAGATTTCCGTGTGATGTTATTCTTTGGCCAGTTCCTGTTCAAGGAGATGATGCCGCGCATTTAATATCAGATGCTTTAAATGGGTTTAATAATTCTCTAAAAGGTAGCGAATTTAAAGTTCCAGATTTAATTATTGTAGCTCGAGGTGGAGGGAGCATAGAAGATCTCTGGGCATTTAATGAGGAAATTGTTGTAAGAGCTGTATTTGCCAGTAAAATACCTGTTTTATCAGCTGTTGGACATGAAACAGATACGACACTTATTGATTTTGTGTCTGATCTCAGAGCGCCAACTCCAACTGCAGCAGCAGAGTTGTGTACACCTAATAAAGATGAGCTTTTAATCAATTTAAAAGACCTTCAAAAAGACCTTCGTGACTCAATTAACAGTAATTTAGAAAATAAATTAAGTTCATTTAAAAATCTAAGTGATAAGTTACCAGTCTCTTTGAAACTATTTATAAAAAGTCTGTTATCAGAATTTAAAGAAATTACTCAGTCACTTAACTATCGTATTTTAGAGGAACAATTAAATAATTTTCAACAAAAACTGATTTCAAAATTTGATAAATTGAATAGTTCTACAAATTTATTTGTAGAAAATATGCGCAATCAAATTAATTATAATGAAAAGTTATTAGAAAGTATGAGCTATAAGTCAGTCTTAAATCGAGGGTACTCTGTTACAAAAAACTTAAAAAATAGAGTTATAAAATCAAAAAAAGATATAGAAAACGATACAAACATAATTATTGAAACAAGCTTTGCAAAAATTTCTGCTGAAGTGAAGGAAATTAAAGATGAATAATTTTGGTACAAAAGCTGAAATAGTTCTTAATCATGGTCATTTCCAAGTTAAGACACCCGGTGATTTTGTGGAATGTTCAATAACTGGAGAAAAGATTAATCTTGAAAATCTTAAATATTGGAACGTAGAGCTTCAAGAAGTCTATGCATCGCCTGACGTGGCACTTAACAGATATAAAGAGCTTAATGGTCTTAATAAATAGAGTTTTTCTTCTCTTATTTTATTTTAACGTATGTGTGTTTTCATCTGAACTATCTAAAAGTTTTCCACAAGGAAGTCTTGTTATAGGTCAAAACAATGAAGCAAATGAAATCTTTGTTGATGGAGAGCCGATTAAAATCAGTCATGATGGATACTATGTTTTCCCAATATCTCGAGAGCAGATAGAGCCGATAAATGTTACGTACAGCAACAGTGATGGTATTTTTTTAATCCACCAAATATCTATCGAAAAACAAGATTATGATATTCAAAGAATTGATGGCTTACCTGAACAGATGGTTACGCCTCTTGATGATAATATCATAAAGCGAATTGTTGCTGAAAATGAAGTAATAAAAGAAGCGAAGAAATTAGACATGGATTTGACATATTTTAAGGAAGAATTTATTCAACCAACAACTGGCATTATCAGTGGAGTTTTCGGCAGCCAGAGAATTCTTAATGGTAAAGCAAAAAGCCCACATAGGGGTATTGATATTGCCACTGATGAAGGAACGCCCGTAATGTCTTGCAATGAAGGAATAGTCATTCATGCTGAGAGCGATTTATATTATACCGGAGGCACAATAATCATTGATCATGGTCATGGAGTAAAATCTATTTATGCCCACTTGTCTTCTGTAAATGTTGAAGTGAATCAAAAAGTTAGCAAAAAAGATATAATAGGCAAAGTAGGATCAACAGGCAGGTCAACGGGACCACATCTACATTGGGGTGTGATGGTTTTTAATACTTATGTTGATCCACTTTTGTTATTAGAAAATTAAATAAAATCAGTCTAGTTTCCACCTATTATGAAACCAAAAATATTGTTCAGGGTATTTCTTAATCATGTTTTCATAATAAGCAATAATTATTTCTGATATTTTCTCTACGTTATCTGAAGTATCTTTATAATCGCTGGCATGTATTGATTCGTGAATTTCAAATTCAAATTTTCCATCATTTTTTCTTATAGGCCATCCTAAAAATATTTTACATCCAGATTTTAGTGCAAGTTGCGCAGGTAAAGATGAAAATTTCATTCTCTTTCCAAAGAAATTAAGGTAAATACCTGACGATAATTGAAGATCAGCTAACAGAGCAATTGACTCACCATTTTTAAAATTATTAAGTAATTGTTTTGTACCTATTCTGTTTTTACTTAAACATCTAAGACTATATTTGTCTCTAAGATTCTTCAAAATAACATTAATTAGAGGATTGTTTAGTTCTCTAACAATCGCAGATGTTCGATGCATCGTTTTTCTTATAGACATTCCTGGTATTTCCCAATTTGAATTATGAGCAGATATGATGATTGATCTTTCGCTACCCGAGAAGGCTTCTTTGTAAAGATCATTTTCAATTACATTAATTTTATCTTTTAATATTTCTTTGAGATGTGAATATTCAGCAATAGTGTAGCCTAA
>QCMN01000023.1 GCA_003213715.1 Pelagibacteraceae bacterium AG-422-B15 | reverse complement strand
ATACTCATTAGTCTATTTTCTAAAAACAATTGATTTTCAATTATTTAAAAAAACAATTTTAAGTAAATTATCAGTATCCTTATCCACAGAAACATTTTATCGATCTCGATTACTTCATTTTGGTAATGTAAATTAAACTCTTACTAAACGGAGGAATTGAATGTTAGAAAATATTTTTAAATTAAAAGAGAACGGTACCAGTGTAAAAACTGAGTTATTGGCAGGTTTAGCCACGTTCTTAACAATGGCATATATTATTGTCGTTAATCCGGCCATCTTATCTACTGAGGGAACTGGTATGGATTTTGGCGGTGTATTTGTTGCCACAATCATAGCTGCTGTGGTTGGCTGTCTCATAATGGGCCTGTGGGCTAATTGGCCAATTGCCCTAGCACCTGGTATGGGTTTAAACGCTTTTTTTGCTTTTGGAGTTGTATTTGGAATGGGTTATACCTACCAGCAGGCTCTTGCCGCAGTGTTTATTGCAGGGATAGTATTTTTAATTTTGTCTGTAACACCGGCACGTCAGTGGATAATAAATAGCATACCAAAAAGTATGAAGTTTGGCGTAGGGGCAGGCATAGGACTGTTCTTAGCTATTATAGGATTAAAAAATGCTGGCGTGGTTGTCGATAATCCTGCAACTTTAGTTGGTTTAGGTGATGTAAGTTCAATGCCTGTGATATTGGCTGCTGTCGGATTCGCAATTATGGCAATTTTAGATAAGCGTGGTGTTCCAGGATCAATTATCATCGGTATACTTGCAGTAAGTATTATTGCTTGGGTAAGCGGTGTGAGCGCAATTGATGGAGTTGTGGGATCAGTTCCACCAGCTGTTCATGCGTTCTCAATGGACTTTAGCCTTGTAGCAACAGCAGGTTTTATTGGTGTCGCGTTTGCTTTTCTTTTTGTAGACTTTTTTGATACCGCTGGAACTCTTACGTCAGTTGCCAATTTAACTGGTAAAGTCGACCAAGACGGAAACGTTGATGGGATAGGTAGAGCAGTTTTAGCAGACTCCACAGCTACAACAATAGGTGCATTAGTTGGAACTTCCAATACTACATCATACATTGAATCTGGAGCAGGTGTTAAAGAAGGTGGGCGAACAGGACTTACAGCGGTTGCTGTGGCAGTTCTATTTGCAATCTGTTTATTTTTAGCACCATTAGCTCAAAGTATTCCTGCGTTTGCAACTGCTCCAGCCCTAGTGTTTGTTGCAACATTCTTTTTGAAAAACCTAAGGGATATAGAATGGGATGACGTCAGTGAATATGCTCCAGCAGTGTTAGCGGCAGTTTTGATGCCTCTTACATTTAGCATTGCTCATGGAATTGCACTTGGTTTTATAGCATACGTTGTAATTAAAGCACTAAGTGGTAGACACGAAGATCTAAATGCTGGTTCGATAGTAATTGGAGTTTTATCGGTACTATACTTTATCTTCTAGTTTAGTTAATGATTGGCTTTGTCTTCCTCATCCCAGGGGAAGACAGGCCAAGTTTCTTGTGTAATTTCCTCAACATATGTATCAGCTAGAGGTAGACCTCTTGGTTTCGCATATACTACAGCTAAGTGCATATTAGGCATATATTCCTTTAGCGCTTTAGCGGTACCGCCCTTATCAACAATATCATCTATTACGAGTACAACTTCATCAGTTTTCGGAGCTCTGTGAACAATTGCTTTTCCAGCCTCTCTATGGATATAACTTTGTATGGAAACAATATCTACGTCCTGGATTCCAAGAGTGTAAGCGACAACTGAAGCAGGTACAAATCCACCTCGAGAGACAACAACCATTTTATCAAATTTAATGTTTTTTTCTTTTATGAGATGCGCAAGCTTAACTGCTTTTTCGTGCATTTCTTCATATGAAGGAAATTCTAGTTTATGGTCCATGATTAATTATTAAATAAAAAATGCATTACGTCACCATCTTGTACTATATAATCCTTACCTTCGCTACGCATCTTTCCAAGTTCTTTCGCTTTTGACTCTCCTTCACAATCTAAATAATCTGTATATGATATAGTTTCAGCTCTAATAAAGCCCTTTTCAAAGTCTGTGTGAATTTTTCCCGCTGCCTTTGGTGCAGTAGTGCCATTTTCAATCGTCCATGCCCTTGTTTCTTGTTCGCCAGCTGTGAAATAAGTAATTAAGTTAAGAGTCGAATATCCAGCTTTTATAACCTTATTCAAGCCAGACTCATCTAATCCTAGACTTTCAAGATAATCTTTTTGATCGTCTTCATTTAAAGACGAGATTTGGGACTCAATTTCTGCTGAAATCTTAATTAATTTAGAATTCAGAAAATTTTCAATTTTTAAAGTTAGTTCATTACCTTCAATTATTGAATTTTCATCAACATTACATACGTAAATTGTTGGCTTGATTGTTATTAAGTTGAACTCTTTTATATGCGCTAAGATTTCATTTAAATTCTTCATTAAAATAGCAGGCTGACCAGATTCCATGTGTTTAAGTAGAAAGTTCAAAGCCTCTGTTTTTAATTTGGCTTCTTTGTCGCCTTTTTTTACCAGTTTTTCTAGTCCTTTATTTATTTTTTCAAGTTGTTCGATGTCGGATAGAATTAATTCAGTATTTATCGTTTCAATATCATCAACAGGATCTATTTTATTGTTTACATGAGTAATATTAGTATCTTCAAAACAGCGAACCACATGGATAACTGCATCTACTTCTCTTATATGAGATAAAAATTTATTTCCGAGTCCCTCTCCTTTAGAAGCACCTTTAACTAAACCCGCTATATCGTAAAAACTAAGAGATGTTGGTATTGTTTTTTTTGATTTTGCTAAATTTGATAGAGCTTCTACTCTTGCATCAGGCACTATTACAGTACCCTCATTTGGTTCAATGGTACAAAAAGGGTAGTTTGCTGCTTCAGCGGCTATTTTCTTTGTTAATGCATTAAACAATGTTGATTTTCCAACATTTGGCAATCCAACAATTCCACACTTAAATCCCATGATCGATTATTTTAAATTGTTAATAAATTTGGATTTTTCTCCACCCAATAATATTTTTATATTTTCAGAGATTTTAATATTTAATTTATTAATAACTTCTAACTCACTTTTTTTAAAATTACTTAATACATGTTTATTAACCATTTCTTTATTACCTGGATGATTTATACCTATTCTTATTCTATTATAATTTTTTCCAATTTTACTATCTATTGATTTGAGCCCATTATGACCTGCGGAAGAACCCCCCAACTTAATTTTTATTTTTCCTAAAGTGATATCTAGATCATCATGAATAACATAAGTTAAATTTGATTTAATTTTGAAAAAGTTTAAAAAAGTTGCAATACTTTTACCGCACTCATTCATATAATCATTGGATTTAAAGGTGTATATTTTTTTCTTTCCAATAAGAAACGATGCCAACTCCCCATCAAATTTCTTTTCTCTCATTACATCATCATGATCTTTTAAAAGTTGATCGATAAATAAATAGCCCACATTATGTCTATTATTTTTATGCTTTGTGCCAGGATTCCCTAATCCGATTAATGCAATCATATGATTGAAGATATATAAATATCAAAATAGGTAAAAGAAAAAGTGTTATTCTTTATCTTTGTTTTCTTCTTTGTTATCAGCCTCTGGAGCTGCATCTTTTTTATCTTCAGCAGCGGCACCACCACCCTCAGTAGCTTCACCTTCAGCAGCCTCACCTTCTGCAGGAGCTTCAGGTTCTTTTACAACAGTAGGTGCAGCAACAGATGCTACAGTGAAATCTCTATCACTAATTGTTGGAGAAATTCCGTCACCTAAATTTGCTGCAGAAATTCTTATTGTGTCACCTATTTCTAAACCCTCTAGATCGAAAACTATCTCTTCAGGTATATTATTAGCAGGGCAACTTAGTTGAACAGTACGTCTATTAACATTTAAAACGCCACCTCGTTTTAATCCAGGTGATAACTCTTCATTTATAAACCTAGTAGGAATGTCCAAAGTAATTTTTGAGTCTGCAGCTAGTCTTAAAAAATCAATGTGTATAGGTTTATCAGAAAGTGGATCAAATTGAACCTCTCTTGGAATTGCTAAGCTTTTCTTTCCATCAATGTTAAGTGAAAATATTCTAGTTAGGAAACCACCAGAATTGATCTCTTTTTGAACTGTAATCTTATCTAATGAAATATTGACAGGGTTTTCACCTAAACCATACATAACTGAAGGAATCTTACCAGCAGCTAGTACTTTTTTTACAGCGGATTTACCAGATCCATCCCTGATTTCAGCGTTTAAATTACTTTCTTTGTTCATAACGATGAGGTTGGTATTAAATTAAAATTACCTATATGGCAAGTATATAAATCAAAATTCAAATAGACTTGATACTGAGCTCGCCTCGGATATCCTCTTAATAGCCTCGCCCAATAAATCTGAGATACTAATCGACCTAATTTTCTCACAAGCTTTTAATTTTTCCTCATTATTGATTGAATCTGTAATTACTAGTTCAGTCAATTTTGATGCACTAATTTTCTCTAAGGCTTTTCCTGTTAATACTCCGTGCGTAACATATGAAGTGATACTGTTAGCTCCTAAATCTATAATTTTGTCAGCTGCATTACAAATTGTTCCCGCTGAATCAATGATATCATCTAGAATAATACAATCTTTTCCTTTTACGTCTCCAATGATATTCATTACTTCACTTTCACCTGCTCTGGGTCTTCTTTTATCAACAATGGCAATTGAGGCTCCGATCTTATTTGCAATCGCTCTTGCCCTCACAACTCCACCAATATCAGGAGAAACTGCAACTAGATTACTAATTTCATATTTTTCTTTTATATCTTTTGAAAACACTGGACCTGCAAATAAATTATCTGTTGGTATGTCAAAAAATCCTTGTATCTGTTCAGCATGAAGATCTAAAGTAAGTACTCTGTCTGCTCCAGCAGTTGTTATTAAATTTGCAACTAATTTTGCTGAGATAGGAGTTCTTGGCCCTGGTTTTCTATCTTGACGTGCATATCCATAATAAGGGATCACAGCAGTAATCCTTTTTGCTGAAGCTCTTTTAAGTGCATCTATCATCACTAGTAGCTCCATTATATTGTCATTTGCTGGGTAAGATAGAGACTCCATTACGAATACATCCTCACCACGAATGTTCTCTTTAATTTCTACATAAACTTCATCATCAGCAAATCTTGTAATAGAAGCATTTGTAAGGTTTTCGCCAAGATATTCTGCGACGCTCTTAGATAAAGGTAAATTGCTGTTTCCTGCAATAATTCTCATATTTATCTGTCTTTTATAACAATTGTTGAAATCATTCTACCATAATCGGTTATATTTTTTTTATAATTTCTTCGATAGCTAAAACATAATGTTTCTTCGCTGAAAGTATCGACATCAACAATCTCGTGGTTAGTAATTTGCTCATCAGAAAGTATCTTGAGAATGAATTCAGTAAGCGAAAACAGATATCTATCATTATGATTTTTTTGAAAAAATCTTGCATTATCTTGATCTTGTCTAATAAAGTTTTTGTAAAAAGGTAATCTTACCTCATAGGATTTTTGTCCTATACATGGGCCAATACTGCAGCGTATATTATCCCTCTTTCCACCCAGCTTAGTTATTTGTAAAATTGTATTTTGAATTATGCCATTCAAGGCACCTTTCCAGCCTGCGTGACAAGCTCCTATTATTTCATTTTTCACTTCATAAAATAATAATGGAGCACAATCAGCCGTTAATACTGATAAGATTTTATTTTTTTCTTTAGTTACAATCCCGTCACATTTTAAAATTTTAGACTTATTGCTGCTATCTAAAACTATTGCATTAGAAGAGTGTGTTTGATGTATTGTAATAATATCAGACTTTTTTAAACCGTAATATCTAGAAATAGCGACTAAATTTTCTTCAATTGCAACATTCTCATCTTTTGATCCTTTTCCACAATTTAATGATTTATATCTTCCTTGCGACACACCACCCAATCTTGAAAAGAAACAATGATCTATATTTGAGAGATTTTTTGTAAAAAACATTAAATATTAATTTCCAAAACTTTAAATAAATTTCCCATATATTCTCTTTTGGTAAGTATTGCCAACTGTTCGTTTATTTGCTTCTCTTTCTTTGGGTTTTTCTTAATTAAGATATTAGCTCGATCTAAAATTCCATTTTGCCGAAGGAAATTAGATTGAGTATTTATTATAAAGTCATCAATTTTATTTTCTTCTAAAATATTTTGCAGGTTATTAAAGTCTACATGATATGTGATATCTTGATTACCCGGGTTATCAAGAAAATCAGTTTTTTTATTTGATTTAATTGACTGAAGTGTGCTTATCTTAGGTAGATTAATATATCCATAATCAATTAGTAAGAAAAAACCATTATTCATAAGCAAGAAATTGATCAATTCCCGAAAGATTAAATTAGTCTCAGGAGAAAATTCAATTACCTCAAGATGTTTAAGGTCTTGCATATTTTTTACAAATTTAGAAATATCTGTTCTCGGCTTAATAAAGTCAAATCTTAGACTATCCTTTTGATCCAATTTAATAACCGTTTCATAAATATTTCCGTTCCTACTCATTAATTGGCGCGTAGGTATCGCATCAAAAAACTCATTTGCAATTATTACTGAAAATTCATTGGGATATGAATTGAAATTTTTATGTATTTTACAATTAGGATAGGTATTTTTTAGATTTTGAATGTAGAATTTATTAATTTCATTAAAGTGAATTGTATACTCGACATCTTCATCTAATAAAGCATTGAGTACTCTAGTAATATCGTTTATCAGAGCGCCTCTTCCTGGTCCTAGTTCAATTAAATTAAACTTTTTTATGTTTCTTGCATGAATGAGGTTTAATATTTTTACAGCAATTATTTCACCAAACATTTGAGATATTTCAGGTGCAGTAACAAAATCTCCATCTTTGCCTATAGCTTTGTTAGACGTATAGTATCCATGCTCTTCATCTCTTAATGAAATATTCATAAAATCATCTAGATAGAGAAATTCACTTTCTTTTAAAGCATCGTAAATTTTATCTTGAATCATTTTTAATGCTGTTAATTACTAAAATTAAAATTCCAGCAAGAAACATTGGTAAAGATAATATCATACCCATTGTAAGAAAATGATATACAAATCCTAATTGAATATCGGGCTCGCGTGTAAATTCAACGGTAAATCGAAATAATCCATAAAGCATCAGAAAGACACCTGAAATTATTCCAGGGTTTTTAAGTTTTTTAAATTTAAAAATTAAAAAATTTAAAATTAAAAATAATAAAAGTCCTTCTAAAAAAGCTTCATATAATTGACTTGGATGACGATACTGGTTGTCAGCGTTTGGAAATTTCATTCCAATAAGAAAATTCGAGGGTCTACCAAATAATTCCCCATTAATAAAATTAGATATTCTGCCAAAAAATATTCCAACAGGAGCTGATACACATATCAAATCGCTTATTTCAAAAAAAGTAGTTTTATAGAGCTTTGAAATTATTATGGCGGCTATAACAATACCAAGCAAACCTCCGTGAAAGGATAAACCCCCTTGCCAGAGATATAATATCTCAATTAGATTTTCAGAGTAATAATCATAATTATAGAAAATCACATATCCCAATCGTGCTCCTATAATTAATCCAATTATTGAATAAAAAATTAGATCATCTATTAGTTTTTCATTGATGCTATTACTATGAGAAACTGCTTTATTTGAAGCGAGATATTTAATGTATCTCCAAGCAAATATAAATCCCACAATATACGCAAGTGAGTACCAACGGATATCAAGAGGACCAATCGAAAAAAAAACTGGACTAATAGATGGAAAACTAAGATAAATCACGTTAATTTTGAATAATATTTAAAATATATTTATCACTAATTATGATCACAAGGAAAGTTTTAATTAATAAATTTGTTAACTTTGTTACAAAAGGCTTTGAGCTTTCGCAGGCGATCAATGATGAATACAAAACGATAAAAAAGTTTAAAAAAGATAGAAATAATGCCAAAGAAAAAAAAACACTGCAAGTAGTTTAAATAAAGAAAAATTTTTAATAATTGGTGCTGGTAATATGGGAATTGCTGTGATCAAGTCATTATTTAACCACCGAATTTCCTCAAAAAAAATCGTGGTTATTGAAAAGAGTCAGTCAAGCGAATTGAAAAAATTAAAAAGATCAAATAATTTTGAAATAAAAAACAGCATAGATAAAATCAATAACCTTTATCAACCTACAATCACACTTATCGCAGTTAAGCCTAATCAATTAAAAACACTGAATGGATTAGATAAAGATAATAGACTTGGTAATTCAATTATAGTTTCCGTAGTTGCTGGTAAAAAAATAAAAGATTTAAATAAAGTCTTCAAAAAAACATCAGGTATTGTAAGAGCTATGACTAATACTCCTGTATCTGTTAATATGGGTACCACAATTGTATATTTTGAGAGAAAAATAAAAATAAAACAAAAAAAACCTATTTTTGATTTCATGTCCTTATTGGGACAAGTCAGTGAAACCAAAAAAGAAGATTTAATTGATGATTTCACTGCAATTTTTGGAAGTGGTCCAGCATACATATATCTTTTTATAAATTCTCTCATTGAGATAGCTAATAAATCGGGGTTTAAAAATTCGGACAGTATGGTTTTACAGACTTTCCTAGGATCAATATTACTTTTATTAAGTGGGCAAAAAAAGCCTTCTGATTTACAGAAAAAGGTGACAAGTAAGGGAGGCACCACTGAAGCAGCGCTGAGTATTCTTGCTTCCAATAAAGGATTAAAAAGTATTCTTACAAGAGCTGTCATCAAAGCAACAAAAAGATCTAGAGAATTGAGTAAAATTTCTTAATTTGGTATTTCAATCGCAACCTCTAAACCTCCTAAATAACTGTCGTGCAGTGATATTTTTCCATTTATTGAATTCAATAAGGATTTAGTAGTAGCTAGACCTAATCCAGAGTTTGAGACATTCTGATTTCTACTTTGGTCTACTCTATAAAAAGGTTTAAATACATTATCTTTTTCATTATCAGGAATACCAATTCCATTGTCATGAATGTTTATTTTAATTAGGTTTTTGTTTATATCTGCTTTAATTATTATTTTGTCTGATTGTACAATCGCATTATTTAATACATTTGTAATTGAACGAGAAAAAATATTCTCATTTACATAAACTTCTTCATCATTAATGATTTCAAGGTTTATTTCATGTTTTGTAAAATGTATATCATTCTTAATATTTATTATTGCTTCAATAGGATTAATTGTGGATTTATCTTTTGACTCATTTATAGCTGCAAAATCTAAATATTCTACTAGCATCTCATTCATCTGATTTATTTCTAAATTAAGTTCATTTTTAATTTTATTATCTTTTATTGACTCAAGAAGTAACTTCATTCTCGTGAGAGGAGTTTTTAAGTCGTGACTCACTCCCGCCAACATAAGAGATCGTTGTTCAATTTGTCTTGATATTCGATTTTTCATTTTTAAAAATTCTAAACTTGCCTGTCTTACTTCGAGGGCACCTGATACTTTGAAATTATTTACTTCTTGTCCTTTACCAAATTGTTCTGCTGCCTTAGCTAAATTCGAAATTGGTTTAACTTGATTTTTCAAAAATAAATACGCTATCAAAATAAGGATAAATGATGAAATAATCTGCCACCCTAAAAATATATGATTTCTTGAGGTTGTAATACGATGAATTGGAAAGTTAAAATGTATTACTTTTTCTGAAGTGCTTATCATAACATCGACTGTCTCGTTAACTTGTTCAATAACAAAAAATTCATGATTAATTCGTGTATCCAATTCATTTTTTAGACTGACAAGTACTTGATTATCGTTTTGTTTGGCTTTTAACTGTTCCAAATCATATTCACTCAATTCTTGGATATTCATTAGAAAGTAATCACCAAATTGACTTTCGGCTTGATACTGATCTAACCTGATTTCACTTGAGAGCATTCTGTCAGAAATTAATTCTATTTCCATAGCAACAGATCTTGATAGGCGGTTGAGTGTGCGTTCCCACAAACTATTATAGTAATATGATAGAATTATTAATTGAAACATTACTATTGGGAACAAAACAATTAACACTGTTCTTCCTAAAAGACTGGTTGGTAGAATTTTTTTAATCATTTAGTCAATCCATAGTTCATAACCAGAACCTCTTTTAGTTTTTAGAAATTTTGGAATTTTGGGGTCTTTTTCAATTTTTTTTCTTAGTCTATTTATACATACATCCAATGTTCTTTCTTGATTAAAATTAAGTGATGTAATTAGCTCCTCTCTAGAAAATGACTTACCAGGAAATTTTGATAATATTCGCAATATTTTTAATTCGTTCTCATTAAGAGATAGTTCAGTTGATTTTCCCTTGATCACTCCACTCTTTAAATCAACTATAATATTATCAAGTTGAATTT
>QCMN01000022.1 GCA_003213715.1 Pelagibacteraceae bacterium AG-422-B15 | reverse complement strand
ATTTTTTTTGTTTCTCTTCGAATTAAAACTATGATTATATTTTCCATAACTTAATTAATTAAATCAAAATAAAGGATTAATCACTTATGAATACAATGAGAATTACTTTCCTTGGATTAGTTTGTTCAGTATTGATGGTACCGGCTGCATTTGCTGGAACTTTAGATACTGTTAAATCACAAGGATTTTTCAACTGTGGTGTAAGTCAGGGAGTTCCTGGTTTTTCAAACCCAGACGAAAATGGAAACTGGAGTGGTATTGATGTAGACGTATGTCGTGCTGTTTCTGCTGCCATTTTTGGAGATCCAGACAAAGTGAAGTATGTACCTCTTACTGCAAAAGAAAGATTTACAGCACTTCAAGCTGGTGAAATTGATGTTTTATCAAGAAATACTACTTGGACATTGTCACGTGACGCACAAATTGGTTTAGAATTTGCTGGCGTTAACTTCTATGATGGTCAAGGCTTCATGGTCAGAAAAGATTCTGGCATTTCAAGTGCAATGGAACTAGATGGCGCAAGTGTTTGCACTAACCTTGGTACAACAACTGAATTAAATATGGCTGACTTCTTTAGAGCGAATGGCATGGCTTATGAGCCAGTTGTTTTTGAAAAAGCTGACGAAGTTGTGAATGCATATGACGAAGGTCGTTGCGATACATACACAACTGATAAGTCAGGTCTTGCTGCTCAAAGAACAAAATTAGCTGATCCAGATGCTCACGTTGTTCTTCCAGAAACTATCTCTAAAGAACCTTTAGGTCCTGTTGTTAGAGAAGGTGACGGAGACTGGGCTGATGTTGTTAGATGGTCACTAAACGCTATGATTGAAGCTGAAGAATTTGGCTTAACTCAATCTAATGCTCAGACAACATGCGCTATGACTTCAAACCCTGTAGTTGCAAGACTATGTGGTAAAGAAGGTGGAACAGGCGCAGGCTTAAACCTAGGTGAAAGCTGGTCTTATGACATCGTTACTATGGTAGGAAACTACGGTGATGTTTACGAAAAACATGTTGGAGAAAATACTCCGGTAGGCCTTGCAAGAGCAGGATCACCAAACGCTTCTTATAAAGATGGTGGAGTTCTATACGCTCCTCCAGCTAGATAATACTAAAATATATTTCTAGCGAAGATCACTTTAAGGGGGCCATCTATGGCCCCCTTTTTTATATGTAAATAACTCAAATCAATATATAGTTTTTAGCGGTTATGGAGACGGACAAATCAAAAATTGGAAGCTTTATATTTAATAGAAGTGTTCAAGGAATCTTCTATCAGCTTGTAACACTGGGGTTAGTAGCACTTGGAATTTATTACATTGTTACTAATACAGCTCGCAACATGCTGGAAAGGGGCTTAGCAAGCGGTTTTCACTTTCTAGGAGTTGAGTCTCAATTTGATATAGGCATGACTCTCATAGAGTATTCTCCAACATCTACTTATTTTGACTCATTTATAGTCGGCTTATTGAATACATTGCTGGTTGCGGGAATAGGAATTCTTTTTGCAACAATAATCGGATTTACAGTAGGTATCATGCGGCTGTCATCTAACTGGTTGATTGCAAAGATTGCAGAGGCTTATGTTGAGATTCTCAGAAATATCCCATTGCTACTTCAAATATTTTTTTGGTACTTTGCTGTTTTAAGAGCACTCCCAAAACCTAAGCAAAGTCTTGAGCTTTACGATTCATTTTTTTTAAATAACAGAGGTTTATTTATACCTGACACTGTATTTGGTGAGGGATCTTCAATAATATTTTACATGCTTTGGCTAACAATAATAATCTCAATTGGAATATTCATTTGGGCAAAACGTAGACAAAATAGAACTGGAGAGAGATTTCCCGCCTTCTATGTATCAACTGCATTAATTTTAGGTACATTCTTTATTAGTTTAGCTGCAACTGGCTTTCCAGTTTCTTTTGAATACCCTGAATTAAAAGGTTTTAATTTTAAAGGTGGCGTAAAGTTAATACCTGAATTAGTTGCTCTAACTTTTGCGCTAGCCATGTACACAGCATCATTTATTGCAGAGGTAGTCCGAGGAGGCATCATGGCGGTGTCGAAAGGTCAGACAGAAGCTGCAAAATCTGTAGGTCTAAAACAAAATCTAATACTTCGTCTAATTATAATTCCTCAGGCTTTGCGAGTTATTGTACCGCCATTAACTAATCAATATTTAAACTTAACTAAAAACTCTTCCTTGGCAGCTGCTATTGCATATCCTGATCTCGTTTTGGTATTTGCTGGAACGGCATTAATGCAAACTGGTCAAGCAATTGAAATTATTGGAATGGTTATGGGTGTATATCTATTTTTAAGCCTAATCACATCTTTAATTATGAATCTGTTTAACAGATTTATGAAAGTTGATGGTGAAAGATAAATGAGTGCTGCCAACAAAGAGATCGGACCTCCAGTTATCGAGTTAGGAGTAATGGGATGGCTTAGAAAAAATCTCTTTTCTAATTGGTATAATTCTTTGCTTACAATTTTCGGCTTATACCTGCTCTATATTCTAATCCCTCCTTTAGTGAACTGGATATTTTTAGATGCAAATTTTGTTGGCTCGACCCGGGATGACTGCACAAACGAAGGTGCATGCTGGATATTTATACAGCAAAATATCAAACTTATATTTTATGGACTATACCCAACTGAAGAATTATGGAGAATAAATTTTGTCTATCTTATTCTATTAATATCAGGCGTATATCTTCTTATTCCTAACCTGAAGCACAAAGGGTGGGTTGGCGCTTTTCTTCTTATAATTTTCCCAATCATTTGTGTGGTTATGTTGTCAGGGGGTCTTGGCCTTGAGTCGGTTGAAACTCGTTTATGGGGTGGTTTATTTTTAACACTAGTTATTGCTGGAGTTGGAATTGTATTATCTCTACCAATTGGAGTAATGCTAGCTCTGGGCAGAAGGTCTAAGCTGCCAGTAGTTTCACTTTTATGTACAATCTTTATTGAAATTTGGAGAGGTGTTCCGCTCATAACAGTTTTATTTATGGCTTCAAATATGTTTCCACTGTTCATGCCCGAGGGGGTCAACTTCGATAAATTAATTCGAGCATTGATTGGAGTTATGTTTTTTTCAGCTGCATATTTAGCAGAAGTTGTCCGAGGTGGTTTGCAGGCAATGCCAAAGGGACAGTACGAAGCATCGCAAGCAGTTGGGTTAACGTATTGGAGAATGATGGCATTAGTAATTTTACCTCAGTCACTCAAAATGGTGATACCAGCAATTATAGGAAGCTTTATAGCAATATTTAAGGATACAACCCTGGTTTTAGTTATAGGTTTATTTGATTTTCTTGGTATTATTCAGTTTGTTGGAACTAATCCAGATTGGTTAGGCTTTTCTCATGAGGGATATGTTTTTGCTGCTGCAGTATTTTGGGTTTTTTGTTATGCTATGAGTTGGTATAGTCAACGCCTTGAAAAGAAATTAGATACAGGAAGATAAGTATGAGTTCTGAATTAATGATAGAAATGAAAAACGTTCACAAATGGTTCGGTGAGCTGCATGTACTGAATGATATTAATCTTGAAATTAATAAAGGTGAAAAGATTGTTATTTGTGGCCCATCTGGATCTGGTAAATCAACACTTATCAGATGCATCAATAGATTAGAGGAGCATCAAAGAGGCAATATTATAGTAGAAGGTACAGAGTTAACTAATGACAGTAGAAGTATTGAGAGAATTCGTGGAGAAGTTGGAATGGTGTTCCAACAATTTAATTTATTTCCACATTTATCTATATTAGACAATTGCTCTCTTGCTCCTATATGGGTACGCAAACTGCCGAAGGCTGAAGCTAAAGAAAAAGCTATGGAGTATTTAAAACGCGTTCAGATCGATGATCAGGCACATAAGTATCCGGCTCAGTTATCTGGAGGACAGCAGCAGAGGGCTGCAATTGCAAGAGCCCTTTGTATGGAGCCAAGAATTATGCTTTTTGATGAGCCCACCTCAGCCCTTGATCCGGAGATGATTAAAGAAGTACTAGATGTGATGGTTGGCCTTGCTCAAGGCGGTATGACAATGATTGTTGTCACACACGAAATGGGGTTTGCCAAAGAGGTTGCCGATAGCATTATTTTTATGGATGAAGGTCAAATAGTTGAAGCAAAAAATCCAAAAGATTTCTTTGACAATCCTGAAAGTGAGCGAACTAAAACATTCTTAAGCCAAATTTTATAATTTGGCTCCCCGGACTGGACTCGAACCAGTGACAAAGCGGTTAACAGCCGCTTGCTCTACCAACTGAGCTACCGGGGATTATGTAGCTTCTTATAACAAATGATAAAGTTTATATCTAGTTTTACTTCAATAAGAAAGATATAAATATTCTTCATGACAGTACAAAAAGACAATATTTATGAGTTTGGATTTGGAAGAAGTGACCAAGTATCTAAAAATGTAAATCTACTTGATGAAGCTGTATTTAGCTTTTTGTACGGTGGTTTATTTAAAGTTCTTAAATCACTAGCGCTTACAAGTTTATTAGATTTAGAAATTGTATTTAGACTTTATGTTAATTTTTATAAAGGTCTTTCATTTTATGATATTCAATACTTTACTCAATCTCCAGAAAGAACCCTTTGGAGGAGGTTAAAATATCTTGAAGAGAATGGAGTAATAAGAAAATCAAAAAACCAAAAAGATAAAAGAACAATCAGATTTTTATTATCAAAAAACTCATATGACAAACTAAGTAATTCAATACCAAAAGAAGATTTAGCTATTACGATTTCAAAAATTGCTATGTCTTACGCTGATAAACTTTGGATGTTCAATGTAAGAGATCCAAACAAAGTTAGAAAAACACTTTTAAATCTTGCAAGAAGTTCAGTTTCATTAAATGAAAGTAATTTTCTATGTCAATTTGCCTTTGGGTTATCATATTATTATGGCGGTAATTTTGACCTTGCTTTGAATCACTCTTATAACTCCATCAAGTTAAATAAGAAGTTTGCACATGGACGTCGATTGTTTGGCTCATCCTTATTTCAAATAGATGAGAAAAAGAGGGCTTATCAGGAGATGGACAAAGCGCTGGAGCTATACGAGGACATCTATGGGCAATGGAGAACATATTATGAGCTATGGAGATTCAACTTTATCGACGAAAAAATAAAAGATGCTCAAAAATATTCAGAAAAACTAATAAGACTGCAACCAGAATATCCACAGTCTTACATTGCTTATCTTGCTTCACATGAAAAAGGGAAGTCAATCAGGTCAATGAAAAGCAAACTCAATCAATTACTGCCAAACTTTTCACCGCCGATGATAAAAAATTTTCATTCATGGATACGTGATGATCAAGCGGAAAGAATTATTCAATCACTCAAAAAGCACATGATTTAAAATGAATGGAGGCCACGACCGGAATCGAACCGGTATACAAGGATTTGCAGTCCTCTGCGTAACCATTCCGCCACGTGGCCAAAATGTAAGTTTTATATATCATTAATAAACATAAAATGTGAATATTTTTGAAAAGTAAGTAATCATATATTATAAAAATGCATCAATAAAATTATGGAAGAAGCATCACTCAATAAGAATATGATTGAAGGGCAAATAAAGCCAATAAATGGTATGAGTGAGGAACTATTGTCTGCTTTCTACTCCCTTGATAGAAATGACTTCATGCCTGAGACAATGAAAGAAATGTCATATATTGAAAAAAATATCTTATTAGAAGACAAAAGAACTATTTTAAAGCCTAGCTTAATAGCTCAAATAGCTTTAAGCATTAACTTGAAAGCTAATGAAAATGTTTTGATCTTAGGAGCAACCACAGGTTATTTGAGCGCAATATTGTCTTATCAAGCGGAAACAGTCATCGTTGTTGAAGAAAATGAACAGCTCCTAAATAATTCTGAAAATGCAATAAAAAAAAATAACATAAACAATGTTGTTTTTATTAAAAATGAAATTGCGAGAGGATATAGCGGGCAATCACCTTTTAATGCAATTATAATCGAAGGCGCTATTCAAGAAGTACCAATTAATATTCTTGATCAATTGGATGAAGGGGGAAGACTTTTTGCTATAGTTCATGAAGGAGATATTTGTTCAGCCAAACTGTTTAAAAAGTATGGACAATCAATCAGTGATCAAAGGTTATTTTCTTGCTCCATGCCTGTCTTAAGCATGTTCATGAAAAAAAATAGCTTTAGTTTCTAATTACTTATCGCTATAAAAGTATTAAATGAATAAAAATAGTCCAAATACAGAAGAGATACTAGATGCTATTAAAAATATGATGTCGGAAAAATCTGTACATCAGGATGAAGGACTGCCTAAAGATGTAATTGAGCTCACAAATCCAATAGATGAAGAGGTAAAAAAAGAAGATGAGAAGATAGATATACTAGAATTATCTAATCCAATTAATGATAAGAAAATAACAAATATTGAAGAGGATAGAGCTAAATTAGATATAAGTATTGCAGATACAGTAAATGAGGAACAAATTAAACGTGCGGTGCGAGATGCAGTAGCTTCATTGCCGCAATCAAAATTAGATCAAATCATTAATGAAGAGCTAACAAAAATTATACAAGAGAGATTAAATTCATCAAAAATCATCATTAGCACAGAAAACAAAAAAAACTAATGTTGGAAAAATATTATCAACCCAGTCTTGTTGAAGATAAAATTTACAAAACATGGGAAAATGATGGGGATTTTAAACCTTTAAAGTCTTCAAGTGACGCTTACTGCATAGTGATCCCTCCGCCAAATGTAACAGGAACACTACACATGGGCCATGCTCTTAATAATACTCTTCAGGATATCTTGGTTAGGTTTTATAGAATGCAGGGCAGAAGTGTTTTGTGGCAGCCAGGCACAGACCATGCCGGTATAGCGACAGAAATGGTTGTTGAAAGGGAACTAAAAAAAAGAGGAATAAATAAAAAAGATTTATCTCGTGAACAGTTTATAGAACATGTATGGGAGTGGAAAAATCAATCTGGAAATGAAATTATTAATCAATTAAAAAGATTAGGTTGTTCATGTGATTGGTCTAGAGAAAGGTTTACTCTGGATGATGGTTTGTCAAAAGCAGTGAGATTTGTATTCGTCAAATTATATAATGATAAACTTATTTATAAAGATAAAAGACTAAGTAATTGGGATCCAAAATTAAAAACTACTATTTCAGATTTAGAAGTGATCCAAAAAGAAGTAAAAGGTTCACTCTGGTATATAGACTACAAATTAGAAAATGAAGATAAGGTAATTACAATTGCAACAACTCGACCCGAAACAATGCTTGGAGATACGGCAATTGCTGTTCACCCTGAAGACGAAAGGTTCAAAGATTTTGTAGGTAAGTATGCGTATATTCCCATCATTAATAAAAAAATTATTATTATTGCTGATGAGTATGTAAAAGTGGATCAAGGCTCTGGTGCTGTTAAAATAACTCCAGCTCATGATTTTAATGATTATGAAATAGGAAAAAGACATAATCTTGAAGTAATAAATATTTTTAATGAGAATGCTGAGCTTAATGAAAACTGTCCAAAAGAATATCAAAATCTTGATCGCTTTAAAGCAAGAAAGAAAATTGTTAATGAATTAGAAACTATTGGAGCGCTAAATAAAGTAGAAGAGAATATTCATACTGTGCCATATGGAGATAGATCAGGTGAAGTGGTAGAGCCGTGGCTTACGGATCAATGGTTTGTAAATGCAAAAAAATTGTCTTTAAATGCAATCGATAAGGTAAAAACAAAAGAAACAATATTTGTTCCTCAAAACTGGGAGAAAACATATTTTGATTGGATGGAAAATATTCAACCTTGGTGCATTTCAAGACAATTAATATGGGGTCACCAAATACCGGCTTGGTATGGGCCAGATGGAGAAATTTTTGTCGCCGAAAATTCAGATGATGCTCACAAGATAGCCAGAGAAAGGTACAAAAAAGATGTAAAACTTGTTCAAGATGAAGATGTTCTTGATACATGGTTTTCTTCAGCTTTATGGCCTTTTTCTACTCTGGGATGGCCTGATGAAACACCAGAGTTTGAAAAATTTTATCCCACATCAACTCTAGTAACCGGTTTCGATATTATATTTTTTTGGGTCGCTCGCATGATGATGATAGGTTTATATTTTACAAATAAAGTCCCATTCAGTGAAGTCTATGTTCATGCTTTAGTAAGAGATGAAAAAGGACAGAAAATGTCTAAGTCAAAAGGAAATGTAATAGATCCTTTAATATTGATGGATGAGTTTGGCGCAGACGCTTTAAGAATGACTCTTTGTTCAATGGCTGCTCAAGGTAGAGATATAAAACTTTCAAAGCAGAGAGTTGAAGGCTATAGAAATTTTATTACTAAGATTTGGAATGCAGTAAAGTTATGTGAAATGAATAAATGTCTTTACGTAGACTTTGAAATCAAAAACACCCAAAATATATTTAATTTGTGGATTTTAAATGCACTTGAAATTTGCAGAAAAAAAACAGAAAAATCAATTAAAGACTATAAGTTTAATGAAGCTGCAAACGAGCTATATAAATTTACATGGAGTGTATTTTGTGATTGGTATTTAGAAATTACAAAAATTATATATTCATCAAATGATAAAATAATAATTAATGAGACTAAACAAATTACTTCACTCGTACTTTCAAAAATATTAGTTATGCTGCACCCAATTATGCCCTTTTTTACAGAACATGTTTGGGATCAAGCAACAAATATCTTAGAGAAAGAGTCTCAGAGAATTAGCCAATCTCAGTGGCCGCAGAAATTAGATTTTGAATCTATAAATAGTGAGAAAGTAAATTTATTTATTAATTTGATATCATCAATTAGGTCTACAAGGGCTGAGCTAAATGTGCCCGTTAAGTCCAAAGTTAAAATAAGCTATTCAAATGTTAGCTCTGATTTAGAGGAAATAATTGAAAAAAACAAAGAAATAATTATTTCGCTTACACGATCTGACTCATTTGAAAAAGAAGAATTTTCTAAAGATGAGGGCATGGTTCAGGTCATATTTAATGATGGTTTGATATATTTATCACTTAAGGGTATTATTGATTTTGAAGAAGAAAAAAGAAGACTACAAAAAAATCTAAAAAAAACTGAACTAGAATTAACTAAAATACACAGCAAGTTAAAAGACAAAAATTTTATAAATAATGCGCCAGAAGAAATAATCTTAGAACAAAAAGAAAGAGAAAAAGAGTACCAATTGTCTAGAGATAAAATAACAAAAACTATTCAAAACTTTGAGTAAACAATGAAGTTTAATAAGAACAAATTGCCAAGTCGTCACGTTTCAGTTGGACCAGAAAGAGCCCCACATCGATCATATTATTATGCAATGGGCATGGACGAAAATGACATTAATAAGCCATTTGTTGGCGTAGTTTCTACCTGGAATGAGGCTGCACCCTGTAACATAGCTCTGATGCGTCAAGCCCAATCAGTAAAGAAAGGAGTTACCGAGGCAGAGGGGACACCACGCGAGTTTTGTACAATTACAGTAACGGATGGTATTGCCATGGGTCATCAAGGCATGAAGTCATCATTGGTTTCACGTGAAGTAATAGCAGATTCTACTGAGCTGACTGTCAGAGGCCATTGTTATGATGCAATTGTTGGATTGGCTGGCTGTGATAAATCGCTTCCAGGTTTAATGATGGCGATGTGCAGATTAAATGTGCCAAGTGTTTTTATGTATGGGGGCAGCATATTGCCTGGAAAGTATAAAGGCAAAGATGTAACAGTAGTTGATGTTTTTGAGGCAGTTGGTAAATTTTCATCTGGAAACACCACTGAAGAAGAACTACATGAACTTGAATGCGTTGCCTGTCCAAGTGCAGGTGCTTGTGGTGGTCAGTTTACAGCCAATACCATGGCGTGTGTTTCAGAAGCAATTGGTCTAGCGCTTCCATATTCATCAGGTGCGCCTGCTCCTTATGAAGAAAGAGATAAATACGCCTACGACTCTGGAAAACAAGTTATGTACTTAATTGAAAATAATATTAGACCCCGCGACATAGTAACAAAAAAATCATTAGAAAATGCCGCAACGATTGTTGCTGCAACAGGTGGCTCGACAAACGCAGGACTCCACCTTCCAGCTATTGCTCATGAATGTGGAATAAAATTTGATTTAGATGACGTTGTAGAAATTTTTAAGCGCACTCCTTACTTAGCTGATTTAAAACCTGGAGGTCAATACGTTGCAAAGGATGTTTATGAATCAGGAGGAGTTCCAATTATTATTAAAACTTTACATGAGGGCGGTTTCATACACGGTGATTGTTTGACAGTCACAGGAAAAACAATAGCTGAAAATTTAAAATCAGTCGAGTTTAACAAAAACCAGAAAGTTATTCGACCATACGATAAGCCACTCAGCATTACGGGAGGTGTTGTGGGTTTAAAAGGAAATTTAGCACCAGAGGGAGCAATTGTTAAAGTTGCAGGAATGGAGAATTTAAAGTTTAAGGGTCATGCCAAGTGTTTTGACTGTGAGGAAGACGCATTTGAATGCGTAAAAAATGAGAATTATAAAGAAGGAGATGTTTTTGTCATTCGCTACGAAGGTCCAAGAGGAGGTCCAGGTATGCGAGAAATGCTAGCTACGACCGCAGCGATTTATGGTCAAGGAATGGGCGATAAAGTTGCACTTATCACAGACGGACGTTTCAGCGGTGCTACGAGAGGATTTTGCGTTGGACATGTCTCTCCTGAAGCAGCTGTCTGCGGCCCTATTGCGCTTGTAGAGGACGGCGATGAAATCATACTTGATGCTGAAAATGGTGAACTTTCTATAAATGTTCCATTGGAAACGTTAGAAAAGAGAAAAAAGTCATGGAAAGAGCGAAAAACAGACTTTAATTCTGGAACTCTTTGGAAGTACACTCAAACTGTGGGTTCTGCAGTAAAAGGTGCAGTAACTCACCCTGGAGCTGAAAAAGAAACTCACGTTTATAGTGATATTTGACACGCTCCCACTATCAAAAATAATACATAAATTCTTGCGAATCATGGTTGAAATAACTTGTATATAGCTAGTTTTTAGATGATAATTTTCACTTAATTATTAGCTAATTGATTAAGGGAGTCTAAAATGAATCTATTACTCAAAAAGACAAATTTAGTTTTTATAATTTTCACTTTTTTATTCGCATCTTCTCTGACAGCCAGTGCAGAAAGACTTTCAATAATGGTCGAAGGCGTACTTGAAAATCATGAAGACATAGTAAACTCAAAAAAAGAACTTGAGGAAGCTTCACGCGATGTCACTGACGCATTATTAGTTTATGCGCCAGATCTCTCAGTAAAACTCGAAGCCGGTCAAAATGACAAATACAACGCTTCGTCAAATTCACAAATTGATAGTTTCGATACATATGATTGGACATGGAAGCAAAAAATT
>QCMN01000021.1 GCA_003213715.1 Pelagibacteraceae bacterium AG-422-B15 | reverse complement strand
TATACCCAAAGTAGAGGTCATAACAGGTAAAAGTGGACAAATCAGAAAAGAATTTCCTCATTGGGCAGAAAGCAGTCACCAAATACAGTACATTGAACAGAGTTGGCATGAAGGAAGTTTTGTTGTCAAAATCCAGAGGAAATATTGAAATCAAGCTCTGTCATTTTGGCAAACTTATTAGAGTTTAATTAGAAAGTTTTACACTTATATGTATTACTCAATGGTGGGTACGTAATATTTTCATAAAATCCCCTAATCAACTGCCCGCCATTGAGATTTATAGTGGTTAATTATTTTATCGTAGTTACAATTATTATTTCAGTTCTGCTGGTAAGTATACTTTTTGATTTTACAGTAATTTAATTACTGCTGTGCTATCATTTGTTTGATGCCAGCAATAGCCTTGGCGGGGTTGAGACCTTTTGGACAAGCTTGAGTGCAGTTCATTATTGTATGGCATCTATAAACTTTAAACGTATCATCTAATTCTTTTAATCTCTCTTTTCTTTCCTCATCACGGCTATCTTGTAACCAGCGATATGACTGAAGCAGGACTGCAGGGCCCAAATATTTGTCACTGTTCCACCAATAACTTGGGCATGAAGTTGAGCAACATGCACACAAGATGCATTCATACAAGCCATCTAATTTTTCACGGTCATTTCTTGATTGAATATTTTCAGTATCGTTTGCGTTTTGTTTCTTATTCATAAGCCATGGCTTGATGGACTTTAATTGCTTATAGAGTGTTTTTAAATTTGTAACCAAGTCTTTTATAACTGGCATGTGAGGCAGAGGATAAATTTTTATGTCACCTTTCACATCACTAATTGCTTTGGTACAAGCAAGTGTATTTGTCCCATCAATATTCATTGCACAAGAACCACATATGCCCTCGCGACATGATCGTCTAAAGGTTAATGAAGTATCAATTTCACTTTTGATTTTCATAACTGCGTCCAATACCATCGGACCACAATCGTCTAGATCAACTTCATAAGTGTCCATCCTTGGGTTTTTCTCATCGTCGGGAGACCAACGGTAGATTTTGAATTTTTTAGTATTCCCATTGCTTTTTTCAGACTTGTAATAATCACCGTCTGTTAATTTAGAATTGTCTGGAAGATTAAACTGAACCATTAATAAACTCTGGCCTTTGGCGCAATATATTTAACTTCGTTTGATAATGTGTATTCGTGAACTGATCTATAATCCAATTCACAACTCTTATCGTTCAGCCATGACATTGTATGCTTCATCCAATTTTTATCATCTCTTTCCTTATAGTCTTCTCGAGCGTGAGCCCCTCTACTTTCTTTTCTATTTAGCGCGGAGTTCATTGTAACTACAGCTTGTGCAATTAGGTTTTTATATTCAAGTGTTTCTAACAAATCAGTATTCCATATAAGTGATTTGTCTTTAATTTTAATATTTTCTGAGTTTAACCAAGTTTCTTCGATAAGTTTTTTTCCTTCAGACATAATCTCATCATCTCTAAAAACAGCGCAGTGTTTCTGCATAACTCTCTGCATTTGAGACCTTAATTCTGAAGTTGAAATATCCCCATTAGAAGACCGTGTACTATCAAACCTTGCAATGACTTCATCGATTACATGGCTTGGAATTTCCTTATTGGGTTCATCTTTATTTACCGTGTCATTTATTCTATCTGCAGCTGCTTTACCAAAAACTACTAAATCAATTAGAGAATTTGATCCGAGTCTATTTGCACCATGAACACTCACACAAGCAGCTTCACCAACTGCCATCAAACCCTGTACGACTGTTTCATTTCCTTTTTCGAGGTTCATTACTTCTCCATGAAAATTTGTTGGAATTCCACCCATATTATAATGAACTGTAGGTATAATTGGAATTGGCTCTTTAGTTACATCAACTCCTGCGAAAACTTTCGCGGACTCTGAAATACCAGGCAATCTTTCTTCCAATATATCTGAGTCTATGTGATCAAGATGTAGATAAGCATGATCCTTATCTTTGCCAACGCCTCTACCCTCTAAAATTTCTTTTGTTATAGAACGAGACACAACATCTCTTGAAGCTAAGTCCTTCGCTGATGGTGCGTATCTCTCCATGAAACGTTCGCCTTCACTGTTTACTAAATAACCGCCTTCTCCTCTTGCGCCCTCTGTTATAAGACAACCAACGCCATAAATACCTGTTGGATGAAATTGAACAAATTCCATATCTTGTAGAGGTAGGCCAGCTCTTAAAACCATAGCGTTACCATCACCTGTGCAGGTGTGAGCTGAAGTTGCAGAAAAATAAACACGGCCATATCCACCAGATGCTAGTATTGTTTGTTTAGAATTAAATACATGTAATTTACCGTCCTCTAAACACCATGCAACAACACCCCTGCATTCACCCTCAACCATTAATAAGTCCAAAACAAAATATTCAATATAATAGTCAACGTCGTGTTTTAATGATTGCCCGTATAAAGTATGAATTATTGCATGGCCAGTTCGATCAGCAGCAGCACATGTTCTTTGTGCAGTACCTTCACCATAGTTTTTGGTCATCCCTCCAAAGGCTCTTTGATAAATTTTTCCATCCTCTGTTCGACTAAATGGAACTCCATAGTTCTCTAATTCTAAAACAGCTTTTGGTGCATTTTTGCACAAATACTCAATTGCATCCTGATCCCCAAGCCAATCAGAGCCTTTCACGGTATCATACATGTGCCATCTCCAATCATCATCACCCATATTTCCAAGTGCAGCAGAGATGCCTCCCTGTGCTGCAACCGTATGACTTCTGGTTGGGAATACTTTTGAAATACAAGCAGTCTTGTAACCATTCTCAACAGCACCTACTGTCGCTCTCAAACCAGATCCACCAGCACCAACAACAACTACATCGTAATCGTGATATTCAATTTCGTAATTCATTAAGTTAACCTATAAAAATTAGTAGTAGAGACAAACAAACAAAAATTAGTATTAGTAAAAAAAATATTGAAATTATTACATTTAATATCCTTTTAACCACATCAGAGTGAACATAATCATCAAGGATTTCGTGCACTCCTGTATTCATATGAATTAATCCTAAGACCGTGAAAATCAATATAAACCCTACACCCCATAAGTTGCTTAATTCACTCAAAATTAATTGGTATGGCAGAGTGGAAAGGTGTATTATTTTTATGAATAAATAAGCAACGAGTGGTAGTAGTAAAATCGTGCTCCATCGATGAAGTTTCCAAGTATTTTTGGCAGACATAGTTAATATCCAATCATAATTAAAAACCAAAATAGAACAGTGAGCAAAACAGTAAACAAAATTGTAATCCAACCTGTCAATTTGGCAGTATTTAATTCAAGCCCAATACCAACGTCCCAGAATAAGTGCCTTAAGCAGTTTAAAAAATAAAACAAATATGAAAACGTAAGACCTATTAATATTGTTCTTATAAAAATATTTTCCGATAAGGAAATTATAAATTGAAAAGTTTCTTCGCCAGCGCTAATTGAATATAAAAATATTATTAATATGATTACACCTAATGATGAAACTATGCCCGTTATTCTATGAAGAATTGATAGTATTGATGTAATTTGCCATCTATAAACTTGCAAATGTGGTGATAAGGGACTGCTCATTAGTAATATTTATATATACCAAATTGCCGGTGATTAAACGACAGTAAATTACTTTTTTCTTGGAATTAAAGCCCAATAATCAAGACTTAACAAAACGGACGGATCAAAGCGCTTGTTACTATCTTGATGTTGAAACTGATAGGCCTGTGCATCGCCAATTCCATTTGTTCTGACTCGAATAGCTCCTAATGATTCTGATACTTCGACTTTATCTAAAATTAAACTCCAGGCAAAAACAGTTGTTCCAGCAAAACACGGTGATGCGTGGGTTCCACCGTTGATCGCAATAATTTTAAAAGCATTTGAAAGTCCATTAAACGATAAAGCTCTTGTTAAACTTATAACGTGACCACCGTAAACAATTCTTTTTCCAAACCTGCCACCTTTTTCAACAAAATGGTTAAAGTGAACTTTTGCATTGTTCTGGTATAATTTTGTTGCCATCATATGTTCGGCCTCTTCAACTGTCATACCATCAATATGATTTATTTTTTCGTTAATAGAATAATCCTCATAACAAAGATCAGAGCCTGAGGCTTTATAATCATATCCTGTACAATCAAAATCATATTTTTTTGCAATTTCTACAACCTCCTCACTTGTAAGCTCTTTATTTAATTCCGGTATGGACGGTTCTGCTTTATTTAGATTTCTATTTTTTTTTCTAACCATAACCCATCTTTTATAATCAATAACTGGTTCGTCATGCTGGTTAGTGCCTACAGAGTGAACATAAACTACTCCATTTTCTCCACTTGAATTCTCTTTAATGCCAATCACTTCTGAAGTTGAACTAATTGTATCTCCTGGATAAGCTGGCTTTAAAAACTTACACTCTGCGTAACCTAAATTGGCAATTGCATTTAAAGAGACATCTGGGACAGTTTTACCAAAAGCTATGTTAAATAAAAGAAAATCGTCAATTGGTGATTTTTCTAATGAGAGTTTTTTTGCAAACTCATCTGAGCAGTGCAGGGCGTACCTTGAACCGTATAAAGCTGTATACAGTGCACAATCTCCATATGTTATTGTTCGTGGAGTTGCGTGTATTATTTTTTGTCCTAGCTTAAAATTTTCAAAAAAGTTACCAATTTTATATTTACTTGAAGACGTTTGTATAACTTCTGATTGATCTAGTTCTGTAACTTTTGAAACAAGCAATTCTGCTTCTATAATTCGTTTTGCATGATTTACGTGTAATTCCTCTATCTGACTGCCTTCAAACGTAATTACTCCAACATTTGGGTCCTTTTTTCTTGCATCCTCAAAGGCTGCAACAATTCGTTTTGCTTTGTCTAGTTGTTCAGCCGTAGGGGTAAATATTTTATTGCATATTTGTATTTGTCCTGGGTGTATTAAGGTTTTACCATCAAATCCGAGACCATGACTATAGATGCACTCTTCTTCAAAGCCATTAGCGTCTCTGATGTCATTAAAAACTCCATCAAGTAGTGATAATTTGTAGGCTTTTGTTGCCATCATACATTTCTCAAAACTTGTGACTAATGCAGTTCTTTTTAGTTCTTCCTCTATACCCAACTCTGCAGACAAATCATTAGTTCCCATTACAAAACATTTTAAGTATTTTGATGATTTTGCGATATCATACGCGTTTACAATGGATAAAGCTGTTTCCATCATAACCCAAATTTTAGTTTCTTTATTTTTCAGATATTTTTCAAAAGCTTTAACATCATTAGCTTCATTTACTTTAGGAATTAATATTGCATCGGGATTACATTTGTCCAAGACCTTAATATCTATTTTACCATCATCAGTATCCAAAGCATTTACTCTTATCACCTGTTCCTTATTTTTGTTTACACCAGAATTTATAATTTCGATAATTGCTCTGCGTGCATCATTTCTGGCATTTGTAGCTACCGAGTCTTCTAAGTCGTAAATAATTGCATCTACATCAAGCGTACTACTTTTTTTCAATGCTTTTGGATTAGATCCAGGAACATAAAGTACGCTTCTTCTTGGTTTTCTTACATCTTGTCTCATTTAGATAAATGTTCCTCAATTAGCATCTCAGCGATTTGGATTGTATTTAAAGCAGCACCTTTCCTTAAATTATCAGAAACTACCCAAATAGATAATCCATTTTTTGTAGACGTATCCTCTCGAATTCGCGATACATACGTGTCATCATTTCCAGCACACTCTTTTGGAGTTACATAACCTCCATCAGCTCTTTCATCAAGTAGTGTGCACCCAGGAGCATTTTTAATAGCTTCACGTGCTTCTTCTACTGAAATTTTGTTTTCAAACTCAATATTTACAGCTTCAGAGTGACCAATAAATACAGGAACGCGAACACATGTAGCGCTAAAGCTGATCTCATTACTTAAAATTTTATGAGTTTCTTGTCTCATTTTTAATTCTTCTTTTGTGTATCCATCATCCATGAATTTATCAATATGAGGTATGACATTAAAGGCAATTGGTTTTGTAAACTTAACATTATCTTTAATATCATCAGAGAACATATTTTTTGTTTGCTCAAACAACTCGTCCATACCAGCCTTACCTGCACCCGAAACAGATTGATAAGTTGATACAATAACTTTTTTTATTTTTGAAATTTCGTACAATGGTTTTAAGGCAACCACCAATTGAATTGTTGAGCAGTTTGGATTAGCAATTATATTTCTTTTTTTATAATTATTTAGATCACTTGGGTTAACCTCAGGTACGACCAAAGGAATATCTTCTTCCATTCTAAAATGACTAGAGTTATCTATAACAATACAGTTTTTTTCTGCAAACTTTGGTGCCCATTCCTTTGAGGTACTAGCTCCTGCAGAGAAGAGTGCCAATTCTACTTTTGAAGGATCAAACTTTTCAATAGATTCTACAATTAGTTTATCCTCCCCAAATTCAATTTCCATGCCTTCACTTCTACTAGAAGCTACAGGAAATATTTTTGACGCATCATATTTTTTTTCTGAGAGAATATTTAACATTTCTCTTCCGACATTTCCTGTGGCACCCACTATAGCAATATTAAAATTCATAATTTAAAAGTTTTCTTTTAATTGATTTAATATTTGATCACCCATTTCAACTGTTGATAGGTTTTTGTTATCATCGCCTATTAAATCCGCAGTTTTAAAGCCACTGGCAAGTACATTATTTACAGCCTTATTTATAAGATCTGATTCCTTGTCCATATTGAATGAGTACTTTAAACACATCGCAAAACTAAGAATAGATGCAATTGGGTTTGCTATTCCTTTACCAGCTATGTCTGGCGCAGAACCATGAACTGGCTCGTATAAAGACTTTCTAAAATTATTATTATCGACTTCGCCCAAAGAAGCAGAGGGTAACATTCCAAGTGAACCTGTGAGCATGGCCGCCTCATCTGACAGAATATCTCCAAATAAATTATCAGTAACAATAACATCAAATTGTTTAGGGTTTCTAACTAATTGCATCGCACAATTATCTGCATACATATGAGATAACTCGACATTTGAATATTCATTTTCATGCACATGAGAGACTTCTTCTCTCCACAATATTCCAGACTCCATTACATTTGATTTTTCACAAGAAGTAACCCTGTTACCTCTTTTGCTTGCAAGTTCAAATGCAATACGTGCAACTCTTCTAACTTCTTCAGTGCTATAAGATTGAGTGTTAATTCCAACACGATTTCCGTTACCTTTATCTTCAATACCTCTTGGTTCACCAAAATAAATACCACCTGTAAGCTCTCTAACAATTAATATATCGAGACCTGATACTAAGTCTGGTTTAAGAGAAGAGGCGTCAACCATTGACTCAAAACATAGAGCAGGCCTTAAGTTTGCAAACAAGTCTAATTCTTTTCTAATTCTCAAAAGGCCTTGTTCAGGTTTAAGAGAAAAATCTAAATTATCCCATTTTTCTCCACCCACTGCACCAAGTAAAACTGCGTGAGAGTTTTTAGCTTTTTCAAGAGTCTCATCAGATAGAGGGGTGCCATAGCGATCATAGGCAGATCCACCAATATCATCCTCTTCTATCTCAAAGTTAACTTTACTAAGTTCACCAATACTCTTAGCAACCTTTATGACCTCCTTCATTACTTCAGGCCCTATACCGTCGCCAGGTAAGACTAATAATTTATAAGAATTGCTCATTTTATTTGTTGGCTATACAACCAGGGTGTTATTGACTTTTGCTTATTTTCAAAATCAGAAATATGATTAACTTTAGCTAGTGTCAATCCAATATCGTCTAAACCCTCTAATAGGCTAGTTTTTTTGGCTTTATCAAGTTCAAAACTTACCTCATGATTTATATTTTTATCAAAATAAGAAATCTTCTGATTTTCTAAATCAATTGTAAAACTAAGACTGTTTTCTGCTGCATTTTGTAATTTAGTTACTTCAGACTCATCTAATTTGATTGGAAGAATACCATTCTTGAAACAATTATTATAAAAGATATCCGCAAAGCTCGAAGCGATGATGCATTTAATACCATAATCTAAGATTGACCAGGGCGCATGTTCACGAGATGACCCGCAGCCAAAATTTTTACCAGTAATCAAAATTTGAGAATCTTTATATTTATCTTGATTAAGGACAAACGAGTCTATAGGTGCATCTTTTTCATCATATCTTAATTCATAAAATAAATTTTTACCTAAACCTGTTCGCTTAATAGTTTTGAGAAATTGTTTTGGAATAATCATATCAGTATCAACATTCACCATTGGTAAAGGAATTGCATTACTTTCTATTTTTTTAAATTTTTCCATTATATCTCTCTACTGTCTGATAGTTTTCCATTGATAGCCGCAGCAGCAGCCATAGCTGGACTCATTAAATGAGTACGACCTCCTCTTCCTTGCCTACCTTCAAAGTTCCTATTTGAAGTGGAAGCACATCTTTCTTGAGGTTTAAGTTTATCGGCATTCATTGCAAGACACATTGAACATCCAGGCTCTCTCCATTCAAAGCCTGACTCAATAAATATTTTGTCCAAACCCTCCTCTTCTGCCTGCTGTTTAACTAAACCAGACCCAGGAACGATTATTGCATTTACATGGTCCGCAACTTTTCTATTTTTTGCAATTTTTGATGCAGCTCTCAGGTCTTCAATCCGTCCATTAGTACATGAACCAATGAATACCTTATCTACTTTAACCTCTTTAAGTGGTGTATTCGGAACAAGACCCATGTATTCCAAAGCTCTAATCATTGATTTTTTCTTTGTCTCATCGCTTTCATCCTCAGGGTTTGGAACCAATCCATCAATCGAAACTACATCCTCAGGACTTGTGCCCCAAGTGACTTGTGGAATGATGTCGCTTGCATCAATATTTACTGTTTTGTCATAAGCTGCACCATCATCAGAAGCAAGCGATAACCAATAATCTGATGCTGATTGGTATTCATTTTCTGCTGGAGAAAATGGTCTTCCCTCTAAGTATTCAATTGTTTTTTCATCAGGACTGATTAAACCAGCTCTTGCTCCTGCTTCAATTGACATGTTACAGACAGTCATTCTTCCTTCCATTGTTAGGGATTTGATCGCATCACCTGTGTATTCAATAACATACCCAGTACCTCCAGCAGTTCCAATTGTTTGAATAATCTTTAAAACAATATCTTTTGCTGTGACACCCAGTGGCACTTCACCTTGTATATTAATTTGCATATTCTTAGCTTTAGTTTGCACTAATGTTTGAGTTGCAAGTACATGTTCTACTTCAGAAGTTCCAATTCCCCATGCAAGAGCACCAAAGGCACCGTGTGTTGACGTATGGCTATCGCCACAAACGATAGTCATTCCTGGTTGTGTGAAACCTTGCTCCGGTCCGATAATGTGAACTATGCCCTGTCTTTTATCAGACATAGAAAGAAAAGTAATTCCATGCTCCTTACAATTCTCTTCAAGAGTATCGACCTGTAACTTAGACTCTGGATCTGATATTCCCTCATCTCTATTTGTTGTAGGAATATTGTGATCAGCAGTGGCTAATGTAAAATGTGGTTTTCTAACTGATCTGTTTGCAATTTTTAGCCCTTCAAATGCTTGGGGACTTGTAACTTCATGAACAAGATGTCTGTCAATATAAATGATTGATGTTCCATCTTCATTTTCTGAAACTAAATGATCATTCCATATTTTATCGTATAATGTCTTTGGAGTACTCATAAATAACTTTGATTAACAAAAAAAACGAGAAAGAAGTAATTATTCTTTTGTTGTTTCTGACTCTTCTGTACTTTCAGCATTATCTTCAGGAACTTGTTCTTGAGCAGACTCATCAACTTCAGATTCTGTTTTTTCCTCAGCTTGAGAAGCATCAGCTGCAACTTCAATACTCTCATCTTGAGCAGGCTCATCAGAAGCAATAATTTCTTCTTCTGCAACTTCTTCACTCTCATCAATATATAAACTAGCAAGATCTGGTTGCTTCTTTCGAATTCTCTCAACGATTCTTGCTTTCTTACCGGTTAGATCTCTAAGATAGTAAAGCTTAGCTCTTCTGACTTGTCCACTTCTTACAATCGAGATGGAGTCAATAGACGGACTAAAGATTGGAAATACTCTTTCTACGCCCTCACCGAAAGAAATTTTTCTAACTGTAAATGAAGAACTTAGACCTCTATTTTTCTTTCTAATACAAACGCCCTCGAATGCCTGTATTCTCTCACGTGTACCCTCACGTACCTTAACATTCACTCTTACTGTATCTCCTGGATGGAATTGTGGTATTTTCTTGCCTTTGACTAGTGACTTTATCTGGTCTTTTTCGAATTGTTCTATGATGTTCATGGTAGCCTCGCACCGTGTTTTAATACTTTATTTCTTCCTTGTCTTGCTTTTTTTGTAGTTTTTCCATAAATCTGGCCTAACTTTCTGTGTCAATTTTTCAGATTGTTTTAAGCGCCACTCACTAATATTTCTGTGATTTCCAGAGAGCAATATGTCTGGAATTGTCAAATTTTTCCATTTTTTAGGCCTTGTATACTGAGGGTATTCAAGAAGGTCTTTTGAGAAGGTCTCTGAACTAGCAGACTTCATGTCACCAAGTGTTCCTGGCAATAGCCTTACTATTGATTCCACTAAAACCTGAGAGGCTATTTCACCGCCCGCCAGTATATAGTCTCCAATACTTATTTCCTCAATAGGATAGAAATCGAGTATGCGTTGATCAATACCTTCATATCTACCACAGAGAATATTAATTCCTTTCATCTTTGAAAAATTAATTACTTTACTTTGAGTTAGAGGAGTGCCGCGAGGACTTAAATATATCATTGGATAACTATCTTTAGATTGTATATTCTTGTAACAAGCATCAATAGACTTTCCGATTACATCTGCTTTTAAAATCATACCAGGACCACCACCGGCTGTGGTGTCATCTACTTTTTTGTAATTACCTTTTGAATATTTTCTCGGATCAATTGTTTTTAATGACCATATTTTTTTCTTTAATGCCTTACCCGCGACTCCTGTATTTAAAAGTCCAGGAAAACTATTTGGGAAAAGTGTGATAATTTTTACTCGATACATTATTTGCCTATATAGTCATTGATATTTTTTGTAATAATTACTTTTTTAATAAGATCAATTTTTTTAATTGTGTTTTCACTTATTGGAATAAAGTAGTCTTTAGCATTTTTTTTTCTTATTTCTAGTAAATCCGATGAACCGTAATTCTGAACTGATATTACTTTTCCAATATTTTTTCCATCATTAGTTTTTACAATTAAATTAATTAATTGATGGTAATAGTATTGGTTTAATTTTTTTATAGCTGGTAAATACGATTGATCGATTTCTATTGTAAGCCCTACAATTTTTTCAGCCAACTCCCTTGTTTTAATTTGTTCACAACTAGCAATATAACCAGTTTTTAACTCTTTCAATTTTTTAAGAGTGATATTTGAATATTTTTTCCCAAGTCTACAGGGGCCATATCTAAATACATCGTCTGGCGTTTCTGTATATGATGTAATCTTGAAATGACCCTTTAAACCGTGAACTGCTCTTACTTCTCCAATAAC
>QCMN01000020.1 GCA_003213715.1 Pelagibacteraceae bacterium AG-422-B15 | reverse complement strand
AATGCGATGTTTTATCTAATTAAGTAATAAAAAACAACATATAATTGAAATTTATGGTGGGCACGGTTGGGATCGAACCAACAACCCCCACGATGTCAACGTGATGCTCTACCACTGAGCTACGTGCCCAAAATCGTGTTATATATCAAGGATATATAATTTTATAATTGCTATCTGGCAAATCTTTTTAATCCTTCAGGCGTAAACATTTTTTCATCATGAGGTTCACTAAGCCTCCATTGGATTTTAGGTATATCCTTCGATCTGACATTAGTTAATTGATAGCGTTTTGTAGCAAAGTCATACGTGGCACTATGAATTGATAAACACATAGGTTGATCATAAAAATTTATTATTGGAAACTCTCTATACGCCATTATTTTATTTTCATCATCATAAGTTTCTTCTACAAGCATATTATGGCTATCTAAATCAAAATACATAGTTCTATGAGGAATAATGTGTCTCTTATCTGATTTGAGATCTGCTTGGATAATATTAACATTAACTAATTCATATCGTAAAAACTCTTGGTTTACGTGATATGGATTTAATGTTTCTTCTATTTCTGTCTCGTGAAATTCATATGCATTGTACGGCATCAATTTTTTTGTCATCCCCACAAATGACCAATTGTATCTATCTTTTGCGCCATTAAAGCCATCGAACTGATCTGTGGTTGTTAAACCCTGATTTGCTGACGGCTTATAATCATATGCTATATCAGGTGCTCTTCTTACTCTCCTCGTTCCAGGATTATATACCCAAGCCCGACGAGGAGTTTTAAAAGCGTTTAAAGATTCAATTACAAGTAAAGAAGCATCTGCTAATCTTGGTGGGTGAGTTACTTTTGACATAAGCATACCTTGCAAGCCTTTATCGTTTTCAACAAAAGGATTCCAATAGTTGACTGCAATAGCTTCGCCAGCACCATATGTTCTAGAACCATCTGGATTGACTATATAAAAAGGAGAAGCACCATATATGTTTGCTCCTCTATATCTTAAAATATGATTCCATACATGGTGAAGTGCTTCACTTGGGTTTGGAAAAGGAATGCTTCCAACAATACCCTCTATTCCCTCACCTTCATCGGTAAGTTTTGCATTTTCTTTTGTTAATTTCAGAACCTCAGGTGGTACTGCACAACTTCTTCTAGAGGGATACACGTGCATCTTAAAAGTTTCAGGATATGTCTCAAACATTTCAATTTGACCTGGTGTAAGAATATTTTCGACGAATTTTATATAATTGCTTTTATCTATAGTTAAGATTTTTTGATCATCATTAAATGGGTTTGGATAAGAGTTTATTTCAGGATCATACTGAGAGATTGGACTGGTGATTGGCTCTCTCTCTCCAATATAAATGTCATGGATTTCACTTTCTGCTACTAATAATGATGGCAAAAGAACAAAAATAAATAAAAGGATATTTTTTTTAGTCATAATTATATGATACAAAAGGATAATTAGCCATTCAACACATAATATTTATATATAATATGAAAAAAAATATAAAAAAATTTTTAGATTTCTCAAATATTTTAGCAGATGAAGCTCGTCTAATTTCCCTTAAATACTTTAAGAAAAAGATAAGAATTAAAAATAAAAAGAAAAATGGTTTTGATCCAGTAACAGTAGCGGACATTAAAATTCAAAAAAAATTAAATCGTTTAATTTTAAAATATTTTCCAGATCATTCAATTATTGGAGAGGAAGAAACTCATTCTAAAAAAAGTACTTATGAATGGTGTATTGATCCAATCGATGGAACAAAGTCATTCATACAAGGTATGCCACTTTGGGGTACATTGATTTCGCTATCAGAAAATGGCAATATTATTTTGGGTCTTGCAGATATTCCCGCATTAGATGAAAGGTACATTGGGTATGAAAAAAAAGCATATAAAATAGTTAATGGAAAAAAAACAAAATTAAAAATTAGAGATAAAAACAAAATTTCTGAATCAATATTAAATACTACTTCACCATATTTATTTGCAAATAAGAGTGATCAGTTATCATTTGAAAGACTGAGTAAGAAAGTAAAATTAACGAGACTCGGGGGCGACTGTTATAGTTATTGTTTACTTGCAGATGGGCATGTTGATATAGTGGTTGAAAGTGGACTAAATCCATGGGACATACGCGCTCTAGAACCGATTATTATCAACGCAGGTGGATTTTTAAAAACATGGGATAATAAAAAAATATTTGATGGAGGTAGAATAATTGCATGCACAAGTAACAAGGTTTTTAAACAATGCAGAGATATTTTGAATAAAAAAAACCCACCTAAGAATAAAACAAAGATGGGTTTAATTTAGATTATAATAGATTTAAGCAAGTGCATCCATTACAGACTGTAACTTCATTGCAATTGACATATCACCAGATACTTTCAATTTACCTTGCATGAAAGCAGATGTTCCGTCAACCTCCCCTGATCTCATTTGTTCAAATGTTTCAAGGGACATGGATAAAGTGCAATCTGCATCTTTATCTTCATCAGAAACAGTATTTGGGTTAGATTTACCATCAAGGAAAATACACCCGGCTCCTTCAAAGTCAAATTTAACTGTTGCCCCAAGACCAGTATCCTTGCCCTCGATACCTTTTTGAAACTCAGCTAATAAACTAGCTACGTCAGCCATAATAATTCTCCGTTTGTTATTAAGAATGGCAAATAAAACAATTTACATTATATATGTCAATATTAAATTTATTTGAAAATATGAAAAAACCATTTTTTTGGGAAAAAGCAAAAAAAGATCTCATTCATAAAGATGAAAAACTTGGTAGAATTATTACAAACTATCCTAAAGACTTCTTGTTTTCCAAATCTGATCCTTTTTATACTTTAGCTCGTTCAATTGTTGGTCAGCAAATTTCAGTAAAAGCTGCTCAGGCAGTGTGGGAAAGATATGAAAAAAAAATAAAGAAAGTTAATCCTCAAAATACTTTAAATATGCATTTTATGACTTTAAAATCATGCGGTCTTTCACGACAAAAAATTTCATACCTAAAATCTTTATCGGTTTCCTTTATTGAAAAAAGAATTAATCCAAAGAAATGGAATAAATTTTCAGATGAAGAAGTAATCAGTGAGCTAATAAAAATTAGAGGTATTGGAAGATGGACAGCTGAAATGTATCTAATATTTAATTTATGTAGGCCTGATATATTTCCTGTTGATGATTTAGGGCTAATAAAAGGAATTTGTAAATGTTACAGCATAAAATATCCTATCACAAAAGAACATGCTATAAAGCTTTCACAAAGATGGAAACCTTACAGATCTGTTGCAACATGGTATTTCTGGAGAAGCCTAGATCCTATACCTGTAGAATATTAAAATAATGCCAAATAAAATAGATTTTTCATATGCATCCAAAGCAGAACACAACTTCGCACAACGTTTAATAATCAAGTTAATAGAAAATATTACGGGAAAAAGAAAATTAGAAAAATTGTATAAAAGTTATTCTCTAAAATTAAATAAACCAATTGATTTTTGGAGTGACATTATAACACTTCTAGATATAACTGTTATTGATAAGTCAATAAAAGCCCTAGACATTCCTCTTAAAGGTTCATTAATAGTAATAGCAAATCATCCATTTGGCATAATAGATGGCCTTATTTTATGTTCTCTTGTTTCAAAAAAAAGAAGTGATTTTAAAATAATGACCCATGAAACACTTAAATTTTTACCAGAACTAGAAAGATTTATACTTCCTGTAGATTTCAGAGATAAAAAGAAGGAAAATTTAAAAACAAATCTTAAAACTGCGCTTAATGCTAAAAATCATTTAAAGAATGGTGGAGTGGTTATTATATTTCCATCTGGCAGTGTATCAACTGCTAAAAGTCTTAAATCAGAAGCGAGGGATGACAAATGGAAAAATTTTCCTGCTAAATTAATACATCAGACGAAAACGGATGTTATACCAATTTATTTTGATGGTAAAAATGGTCTTCTTTTTCACATTTTTGCATCAAAAATGAAAAATCAAACATTAAAATATTCTTCATATATACACGAAACTAGAAAAAAAATTGGAAAAAATATTATTATATATTCCGGAGAAATTATAAAATATGAAGAAATGGCTAAAATTGAGGACCGACAAGTGTTGACTGATTTCTTAAAAAATACAATTTATAATCTAAAAAAAAATATTTAAATTATACATATTTTGATAATTCATAATCACACATAATTTTAATTAATTTATTTAAATCGGTCTTTGGTGACCATTTAAGAGTTTTATTTGCCTTTTTTGAGTCTCCAAAAAGATAATTTACTTCTGTCGGTCTAAAAAATGCTTTATTAATTTTTACAACCATTTTATTTGTTTTCTTATCAAAAGCTACTTCTTTAATTCCATGACCTTTCCAAGTTAACTCAAATCCAAACTCTCTCGCAGCCTTATTGACAAAAGACTTAACTGTATGGGTAGAACCGGATGAAATCACAAAATCATCAGGTTTCTTTTGTTGTAACATTTTCCACATCGCTTCAACATAATCTTTTGAGTATCCCCAATCTCTTTTTGAATAAATATTTCCTAATTTTAAACAGGGAATTAAATTAAATTTTACCTTAGCTAGATCAGATATTATTTTTTTAGTAACAAATTCTTTCCCTCTAAGAGGCGATTCATGATTGAAAAGTATTCCTGAACAACAAAATATACCATAAGCTTCTCTGTAGAGACTAACCATCCAATGAGCATATAATTTAGAAATAGCGTAAGGACTTGTTGGCTCAAAAATTGTCACTTCATTTTGTTTTTTTGACTTTGTATTTCCATACATTTCAGAGGTAGAAGCCTGATAAAGCCTGGTGCTTGGTGAAAAGTGTCTTATAGCTTCTAGGATTCTTCCAACTCCCAAGGCATTTACATTAGACGTGAATAACGGAGTATTATATGAGCTTGCAACAAAAGATTGCGCAGCAAGATTATAAATTTCGTCAAATTTTTCAGTTCTTATTACATGATTGATATTGTTCTCTTCAAGCAGTTCGAAAGGTATAATTTCTACTTTATTTTCTATTTTGAGTTCTTTTAATCTCCATAGAGAGCCGCTAGCATTTTGCCTTTCACCGCCAACAACGTGGTAACCTTTCTTTAATAGAAACTCTGAGAGATAAGCACCGTCTTGACCTGAGATACCTGTAATCAGTGCTTTTTTTTTGAAATTTGATTTCATTTTTTGTATTAAATTAATAAATAAGTGTTAATTCTGTAACATATATTAAGTACTATTTTACTTTCTAGAGCTATTTTTATGAAAAGTCAAAACGATAAGTTTCTAATATATTCATTTTATAGGTTTATTAATCTTAAAAATATCAAATCAATAAAAGATAAATTAGATTTTTTTTTAAAAGAATTAAATATCAAAGGAACAATATTACTATCAAACGAAGGAGTGAATGGATCTATATCTGGAAGGGAGAGTGAACTTGAAAATATAATAAAATATTTAAAAAAATTAATTAATATTCGAAAAATTGAATTAAAAGTAAATTCTGTAAAATTTTTACCGTTTAAAAGATTAAAGGTAAAAATTAAAAAAGAAATAGTTTCACTCGGTAAAGGAAAGATAGATGTCTACAAGCATCGAGGCAAATTAATAAATCCTGACGAATGGGATAATATTGTAAGAGATAAAAATATTCGTTTAATAGATGTGAGAAATGAGTATGAAATAAAAATTGGGAGTTTTAAAAGGTCAGAAAATCCTCACACTAAGAATTTTAGAGAATTCCCAGCAGCAGTCAAAAAACTCAAAATTAATAAGAAAAACAAAATTGCAATATATTGTACTGGCGGTATACGATGTGAAAAAGCCTCAGCTTATCTGAAATTGAATGGCTATAAAAATATTGTTCAACTTAAAGGAGGTATTATTAAATACCTTGAATATTCTAATTATGAAAAGAAAAAATCTTTATGGAGCGGAGAATGTTTTGTATTTGATGATAGGGTAGCAATAAATAAAAAATTAATCAAAGGTGGATATACTCAATGCTATGGATGTAGAAGACCACTTAAAAATTATGAGACTAGGTCAATTTACTATGAGAAAGGAGTATCATGTCAATATTGTTTTCACGAGAGGTCTCAAGATCAAAAGAAAAGATCCTTTACAAGACAAAAGCAAATTGATTTTGCAGAAAATAACAACATTGATAATCCATTTAAAAAGATATTTAAATAATTAAATTTCTCTTTTTAACTATCTTTATTAAGTGTTTAAGATACTTAGACCAATCATTTGAGGATATTATATATCCAATACAATTATTAGATCCACATTTACAAATATGATCACGATAGTCATCTTTATCAAATTCATAACCATAATCGTATGACAGCTCCTGACCATTTTTTATGTTTTGAATTGATATAATCCAGATTTCATTATTTATTATTTCTACTTCACAATTAGGTTCACACGAATGGTTAATATAGCGAGCCTTATTGTAACGAGGGCTGCCGTCAATGTCATATCTCTTATTGAGCTCAAAAATATATACAGACCCAGTAGTTTTCGAGTTAAGATATTTTTTTATTCTCTCTTCAGATCTTTTATCGCCTTCTTTTTTTGATATTTTTTCACCAATATACTGAATTATTTTTTTTCCTTTGGTTATATTTCTAGTAGCAAATACACCATTACCATGTACTTTTGACTTCTTAACTTGCCACATTTTTATGTTTTCAAATTATCTTCGAAAAACAGGTATCTAATATAGATTATAAAATAGCTAACAAAAATAGAAAATAATACTGCTATAATAATGGCTAAATTTATATTTTTAACTTCTTTTATGTATAAAAGATTATTTGTATTATATGCTACTAAACTGAAAGAACTGTGATCTAAGATATTTTGAATATTTAGTATTTCTTTTTTTATTATCCCGAGCTCATCATCAAGCTTATTTAAACTTATCAATGTATTGACTAATATATTATTTTTATAATTTTCAAATTCTTCATCATTATTTATCAATTTTTCTAATTCAAGCCGCTCTTGGTCAAGAGCTTTATAACCATCATAATATGATCCAATTGTCGGAAATAAATCTGCTGAGGAAACTCTGTTAATAAAATTTGTATCTTGCTCTTTAGCTATCGATCGAGAATTAATAAATGGTGGTTCATCCAAATATATTAACTGATTATATTCATAATTTAATTCTCGAGCAATCGCAGCATGATACTTAAGATAATCAATTCTCTTTTGTACAATTGCACGTATTTGGAGCTCTTCATTTTTTAAAATCGCATTGATACTTTCCTTTTTCAGCTGATATTGATCTTCAATATAATTATTCATTGCATTTAAATTTTCTTTAATAAATTTTGATCCTTCGCTATTTACGCGCTTAATAAATAGTTTAATTACATTTTCGGCATAATCTAAATCCTCTGATTTGAAGGAGAGTATATAAAATAAATCAAGTTTACCCTCTTTAAACAAAGCTTTCTCAGTTGCGGTTAATGGTTTTGATTGCATTGTGATTTTTCGCAACTCATTTGAAACGAGAAGTCTATTGTCTTGACTGCTTCCGATAGAGAAATCATTTAATTGTCTAATAACTTGTTCTCCTACATCACCCTCGGCCATAATTCTTGTAAATAATGAAAAGAAGTAGTCTGGTGAAAATATAGCAGTATCAAGGCTAAGGTGATTGGAATTATTTTTAATCAAATTATTGTATGTATTAATTAAAAATTTATTTTCATTTGTATCAATTTTTTTAATGGAATACTGCACAGAATAGATATCAGCTTTTCTATATTCAAAATAGATTGAGGTTATTACCCCAAAAATCACAGCAAGAACAAAAAATAATAACTTATAATTCCAAGTTCTTAATATAAAGTTTTTAATATTAATTGAATTTTTACTGAATATTTTTTTTGTATTATCTTCATCTACCATAAGGTATTATTATTAAATATTTTATATAAATGCAATGATTTATACATTAAATAGACTTATTACTAAATTTATTTCAATATTAAATTAATGAATAATATCACAATTGTTGGAGCTGGTTATGTAGGATTGTCAATTGCTGTTGTATCGAGTAAAAAATATTCAGTAATAGCGTTAGATATCGATAAAGACAAAAATAAATTAATTAATAAAAGAATATCTCCAATAAAAGATAACAATATTAATCAGTACTTAAAAAAAATTAAAAACAATTTACATGCCACACACATAAAAAATAATGCATATAAAAAATCAGATATTGTGATTATTTGCACACCAACAAATTATAATGAAAAAACAAATAAGTTTGATACTAAATCAATATCCATGACAATTCGTGATATTTTAAATATTAATCGTAAAGCTATAATTGTAATTAAATCAACAATACCAATAGGTTTTACAGAGAAAATGAAACAATATTTTAATTACAAAAATATTATATTTTCTCCAGAATTTCTCAGAGAGGACAACTCAATAGAAGACACTTTAAATCCTACAAGAATAATAATTGGAAGTAAGAATAAAGTGGGAAAAAAAATAGGCTCTTTTTTCAAATCATTATCTGTTAATAAAAAATGTAAAGAGATATTTATGGACTCTCATGAGGCAGAAGCAGTGAAATTATTTTCAAATACATATTTAGCAATGAGAGTATCTTTTTTTAATGAGCTAGATAGTTATTGTGAAACTAATAACATTTCAGCACTAAATCTGATTAATGGTATTTCATCAGACCCTAGAATAGGAAACTATTATAATAATCCATCTTTCGGTTATGGAGGCTATTGTCTACCTAAAGATACTAAGCAGCTTGTTACAAATTTTAAAAATGTTCCAAATAATATAATTAAATCTGTAGTGGAAGCGAATATGACTAGAAAAAAATTTGTTGCTAAATCGATATTGAATAAAAACCCAAAAATAGTTGGTGTATATAGATTGGCAATGAAAAAGAACTCTACTAATTTTAGAGAAAGCGCAATCATAGATGTTTTAAAAATAATTAAGAAAATGAATAATAAAATTAAAATAGTAATCTATGAACCATCGGTTAAAAATGATACAATTCTTAATTTTAAAATAGAAAAAGATCTAAAAAAATTTATTAAATTATCTTCAATAATAGTTGCCAATAGGAAGTATAAGCAGATCGAGACCGCGAAGAATAAAATTTATTCCAGAGACTTATTTGGCGTCAACTAAATATTTATTCCTTACCTGAGTAAAAAGTAAGAATGGCAAGGGTAGAAAATAAATTGGCGCAAAATGATTACTAAAAAAAACTCATAGTGGGAGCTATGGGCCAAAGGGTTATAAATAGAGCAATTAATAAGAATATTTGGTAATCTTGAAGATATTGATCTTTTCCCTGAAAAATGAGATTTAAGAATTGCCTTAATAACAAATAAGATACATAAAAAAAACATAAAATAATCGGTATTGTACCTACTATTCCCGTCTCAGATAGCAATTGTAAATACATATTATGTGGGTGGGTACTACATCCTTCAGATGTTTGATAGTAGTTTGAACACAACAATCGAAATGTTTTAGGCCCATGACCAAACAATTTATTATCGTTAAACATTTTTACAGATGTTGAAAAAAGATCTTGATGCGTTGATGAAATAATAAGCTTCTCTTCACTGTCTAATTGAGCTTCTTTAATAGTCTCAGATACAACTCTTTCATAAACTGTATCACTAAAAAAGGTTATGACTGCTATGAAGCTTAAGGAGATAATTAAGACCAAAAGTCTTAAAATCTTATATTCGTTAGCAATACAAAGAAGCATTATTGTAGACATCATCATTAATATAAATGCTGTCCGGTCTCCTGATATAAATACTAATACGTCAATAAAAAATAATAATGATACTATAAGACTTATAATAAATTTATTATCTTTACATACATAAAAAGCTAATCCTAACAACAAAGGATATAACCTCGCAAGATATTGCCCTAAAATAAACTTATCATAAAATAACCCGCTTAATCTACCCTCAATAGTATTGGTCATACCTATTATATTTCTCTCAAAAAAAAATTGAATATATGCATCTATTATTAAAATTATAAATATAAATGACAGTGAATAAAAAAAAAATTTAATAAATTTATTGTTATTCTTAATAAGATAGATAACTCCAAATACGAAAAATAAATACCTAAAATAAAAAAGAGAGTGTTCTAATGACAAAATTATATCAAAAGAAAAAAATGAGCGTAACAAAATATAGAAGTAAAAAAATAAAAAAATATAACTAAAATTATTTTTAAAGTAGTGCCAAATCTTTTCTTTAAATAGTTTATATAAAAAGAAAAGTGCTATCAAAGATACAATGAGATCTGTTAGGAAAGATCCGACAACTATTGCAATTGGCAGAAGGTAAGCAATATATGAAAAAATCTTTACTGAATTAACTTTGCTCATCAAAACCTAAAATTGGTTGCGGGGGTAGGATTTGAACCTACGACCTTCAGGTTATGAGCCTGACGAGCTACCAGACTGCTCCACCCCGCGATAAATTAAAAATATTGTTATTATTATTAGTATTTGATGTCAACTAGTGAATTTTCTAGAAAAAAAGCGATACCTAAAAAAAAATTATTATTGATTAGTCTTACTATTTTACTATTTCACCTAAATAGTTTTTTATATTCTCTGGATTTTCGTACATTATTTTTTTCAAATTAATTAATATTAAACTTAATTTTTCCCAAGGAACGTAAGGTTCAAAACACTTATAAATCATTGGTAAAGATGTCTTTTCTGTTTTACCTGATATAATAAGTTCTTCATTAAGTTTTTCACCATGTCTCAAACCAATATATTTAATTTCAATGTCTCCACTAGGATTTTTTTCGTCTTTTATAGATAATCCATTTTTTTCAATCATTCTCTCTGCTATATGCTTAATACTTATTGGTTTTCCCATATCTAGTAAAAATACATTTTGTGGATTTTGACTGTAATTTTGCGTACCTGCTAAGATTACTAATTGAGCTGCTTCTTGAGTTGTCATAAAATATCTTGATACTTCAGGATGCGTAATTGTAACTGGGCCTCCCTCAGATATTTGTTTTCTAAATAAAGGAATTACTGAGCCAGATGATTCTAAAACATTTCCGAATCTAACAATTGTAAAATTTGTTTTTTGAGAATATTTTATTATGTTATTGCTAGAACTGTTGAAAACTATTTCTTTTTCATTAATCAAAGATTGTAATATCATTTCTGCAATTCTTTTTGAATAACCCATAATATTTTTAGGCCTTACTGCTTTATCAGTGCTAATTAATACAAATTGCTTGATACCATATTTGATAGATGCTCTTGCAAGATTATACGTTCCAAATGTATTATTTTTTAAACCCTCAACTACATTTTCCTCAACTATAGGCACATGCTTATATGCTGCAGAATGATAAATAATGTCAGGATTTGATTGATTCACCAGACTATCAACTGTATTACCATCTTGAATTGAACCAATCACTCCCTTTATTTCTATATTGTCAATTTTTCGGATCTCTTTAAATCTTTCAAGTTCTTGAAAAATTTTGTAAATTGAATACTCACTCACATCAAATAATATAATTTTTTTAGGATTATTTTTTATGATTTCTCTACATATCTCGCTTCCTATACTTCCTCCAGCACCTGTAATTAAAATTGTCTTTTTTCTTAGAAACTCTCTATAAATTGTTTGATCCTTAACTACTGGTTGTTTTTCTAATATGTCCTCAATGCTGAGGTCAAAGTAATTTGATGATATTTTTTTTTCAGTAACAAATCTGAAAAGATCAGGCACAGTTTTAATTTTTACCTTAAGTTTCGTTAATTTATTTAAAATATTATTTCTGTCATTTCTACTGATATTAG
>QCMN01000019.1 GCA_003213715.1 Pelagibacteraceae bacterium AG-422-B15 | reverse complement strand
AATGATGATGGGCATGGAACCAGGTATGATGGGCATGGACCCAATGATGATGGGCATGGACCCTGGCATGATGGGCGGCATGGAATATATGGGGCCGATGGAGGGCATGGAATTCATGGGACCGATGGAAGGCATGGAATACATGGGACCGATGGAAGGCATGGAATACATGGAAGGCATGGAATTCATGGAAGGCATGGAATTCATGGAAGGCATGGAATACATGGAAGGCATGTTCGAAGGAGAGGAATTCATGGAAGGAGAGGAAGAAGAAGAGTTTATGGAATTCTTCTGGAATGGTAACAGATATTACGATTATAACGCATACAGAGATGCAACATTTTATAATGGTATTTATTATCTTCCTGAAGAAAATCCCAACTACAATGATCCCGCTTCTGCAATGGCTGCATACAATTCAGCTGTGGGCGGCCTCGGCGGTGGATCCTCGTACGTTTGGGGTGCAACAACATATAATGACTATGAGTCTTACAAAACTGCGACTTTCTATAACGGAGTGTATTATGCCCCTGAAGAAGGAGGCGCTGGCTTCGCAGCTTACTCAGCTGCCCTAGGCGGCGGCGGTGGTGGTGGTGAAAGCGCAACCTCAGGAAATGATGTTTTATATTCATCTGGATCATTAGTAGCTGTGGGCATTCAAAATATGACTCCTACTGATCAGTCTTTTGATTTAGAAGCTGGCAATGATATTATCGGAGGTCCAACCGCGAACTTGGCAAATAACGATTCAATACAAGGTGGTCCTGGCAATGATACGATATATGCCGGATCTGGTAATGATTGGGTTTGGGGCGATGATGATAATGACACTTTGTATGGAGGAAGTGGGGAAGATATTATCCTTGGTAATGAAGGTTCAGATGTAATTTATGGTGGACCAAATCAAGATATACTTTTTGGTGGTGGAACTACTTTAGATTTAGCAACTATAAATGCATTTGATGGGGCATCTTTTTATGAGATATCATCTGCACAGGACACGTTTGTATTTTTCAAAAATGAGGGCGGTTCAATGGCGAGTATGGATGAAATCAAAGGTTGGACTGATGGAACTGATAAAATTGCTTTCTCAAGTGATGCTGGAAATTCTTACATAGCGAACCCTTTTAGCGATAATGCATATGGAGCTGGACAACACTCTCTTGTTGATCAGTACAATGGCGGCATGGATGTAACAATGGTTTATGCTGGTGATATGTCAGAAACTTACTTTGGCGTTCAGGGCAATGTTACTTTTGATGACACCGACGTAACAACTGCAGTATAACAATTTAGGATCCGCTAAATATCTATAAAATTCTCGAGAAATCATTTTTTAATAACTTTTAAAGTGATTTCTTATGGGATATGCTCAACCTATTGATATGTATGAAATTTTTAATAGGCTTAAAAGTAATCCTAATCTTTTTGCTAAGATAATAGTAGCCTCCCTTTTTGTAAATTTGCTAGCTCTTGCAACCCCTATTTATGTAATTCAAGTTTTACAAAGATATGTTGCCTATGGAGTGACTTCAACTCTTGTCACGTTGGTTGTAGGCATAATCTTTGTAACAGTTTTTGAATTTTTCTTTAGAAATATTCGTCACAGAATGACGCGTGAAACTGAATCTGTAAATGCATCCCTTTCAGACAAAGTCATGAAAAAAATTGTTTCAATTAAGTCGAGTTTTTACTTGTTACAAAAAAATTTCAGACCCGACATTGTGACAAAAAATCTCAACACGGTTCAAAATACTTTTAATGCAACTACTACTTTAACGTTAATTGACGTACCATTTGTACTTATATTTTTGATTTCTCTATTTTTAATCCATTACCAATTAGGTATTATCGCAAGCTTATTTATTTTTACTCCATTAATCATTTTAAACTTTTATCGCAACAAGATTAATCAACTAAGTGAGAATTCAAATCAGTTAGCACTTGTAACTGCAAGACTACATGACAACTCTAGTTCAAGATTTGAAACAATTAAATACTTTAATTTAATAAACGCAGTGAAAAAATCTTGGACTTCTTTGATGAGTAAGTGGATAGAGGTAAGTGAAAATTTAGACGCAAATAAAAATGTTTTTACATCCTTTATGTCTGCCTCGGCTACTCTTTTAACAATTATAATTATAGCATGGGGAGCAGTTTTGGCTGTAAATGGAGAAATTTCAGTTGGAGCACTCATTGGAGCAAATATACTGGCAGGTAGAGCCATAAGTCCAATTATAAGACTTGTTCAAAGTTTAGAACCAATTCATAGATCTACTATTGCTGTTCGAGAGCTTAATCGGTTTTTATCACTTCCTGAGGACAGCCAGCAGGGATCAGAAATAAAAGAATTTGAGGGAAAATTGACTGTGAAGGATCTTCAATTTCAGTATCCAGATACTAAAATACCATTGTTTGAAAACTTAAATTTTACTATTAAACAGGGAGAGCTTGCTGTTGTCACCGGTTCAAATGGTTCAGGAAAATCAACTTTAATCAAAAATTTAATTCGATTGTTAGAGTTTAATAGAGGACAAATTTTTTACGACTCCATTGAATTAAGTCAGTTGTCACTAACTTGGGTGAGAAATAATCTTATGTATATGCCTCAAGAGCCAAAATTTGTTGATGGGTTACTATTGGACAACTTGATTGGTCTAAATGAAATTAAAAAGGACAAAATGGATGAAATATTAGACTCTGCTGATCTACTAGATTATGTAAACAGCGATCCAAAAGGGATTCACATGCCGCTTAACAATCGTGGAGAGGATTTGCCATTTGGTATCAGAAAAAGAATGGCTTTAGCAAGAGCGTTGGCTATATCAGGTCAAATTGTTGCCTTTGATGAGCCAACGGAGTCGATTGATGAAAGAGGAAAAAAAGCAATTTATAAATTAATAGGTATTTTATTAGAGAAAAATAAGACCTTGATTATTTCATCACAAGATGAAGAAATTATAACAAAAGCAGATTTGAAAATAGATCTTGACAGTAAACCTGTTCCTCTAGTCACTGATATAAGGAAAAAATAAAAATACATGAATACATTATCTGAAAAACACAAAAAAAATACGCAGATATTCTTTTATATTTTGTCTTTATTTGCAATCACTGCAGGACTTTGGATGTTTTTGTTTAACATAGACATTATAAGTAACGCTGAAGGTCAAGTAATACCCGCTGGAGATGTTAAGACTATACAGCACCTAGAGGGAGGTATAATCGATCAAATATTGGTGAAAGAAAGTGATATTGTTAAAAAGGACGATCCTCTTGTTATACTTGCGGCTACTGCTAGCGAAGTAGATGTAGATGAGACTCAAGTACAGATAGATGCAAAAAATATTGAGTCAATTAGACTTGAAGCCGAAATTAATGATTTCGATGTACCCATTTTTGATGACAGCCTAATAAATGACAGACCTGAATTAGTGAATAAGTCATTAGAACTATTTGTAAGTAGAAAAAATAAACTAGAAGGAGATATTAAAAAAGTTTCCGCAGAGATCGCTCAACATCAAACAGCAATAGATATACTTATTAAACAGACAGAAATGAGTGAACAGTTACTGGCAGAGGGCATTATAACTGAATTTGCTCATTATGATTTACTTAAAGAGCTTAATGCTGCTAAGGGGGCATTAGAAACTTCCATAGAAGAAAAGGAAAATATAACTAAACAATTTGTTGAAAGTGCTCGAAATGCAAGACAAGTAGCGCAGCGGGAAATATCAGAATTAAACGAAACAATTAAGGCCTTAAAAGATAATCTTGAGAGAACTGTTATTACGGCACCAGTTGATGGGGTAGTTAAAAATTTATTTTTTGTCACAATAGGAGGTGTTATAAGGCCTGGCGAAGCAATATTAGATATAGTTCCAACAAAAGATAATTTAATTGTTGAAGCCAGATTACAAGAAAGTGACATAGGATTTGTAAAGCCAGGACAAAGCGCTGTTGTTAAATTATCATCTGCTGATGCTGTAAATTTTGGTCAAATAGAAGGGGTTGTTGACAGAATAAGTCCCGATACCGAGCAAGATGAAAATGATAACAGAATAGTGTTCTATAATATTTTCGTTGAACTCGATCAAAACTACTTTGAAAGCAAGGAGAAAATATATTACTTAGTGCCAGGCGTTAAAGTAACCGCAAGTATTCAAATTGGTGAACGTACATTAGCGAACTATTTATTATCTCCATTTATTGGCTCAATGGGACAGTCTTTTCAAGAAAGGTAATAGCTCTTTATCTTGTTTATTTAGAAACTAGCAGTACATTATAACTATGAAAATATTGATATGTGGATTACCAGGATCTGGAAAAACTTGGCTGGCAGAAAGACTTGTTCAAAATATAGATAATTGTGCCTGGTATAATGCAGATATTGTAAGAACTGCATCAAATGATTGGGATTTTTCAAAAGAAGGTAGGTCTAGGCAGGCAATACGAATGAGAACCTTTGCTGACTTTGAAAAAAATTATGGAAGATATGTAATATGTGATTTTGTAGCGCCAACAAAAGCTGCAAGAGATTCATTTGGTGCAGATTATTTAATTTGGCTTGATACAATTAAGGAAGGAAGAGTTGTAGACAATAAAAAAAAAGAATTAAAGAATTCCAAGGACCTTCCATTTGAGGTTGAAACACTTGAGAGTTCTCAAGCGTTTAAAGATACAACCAATATGTTCGAAGCACCTAATAATGCAAATAAAATTATTACAAGTTTCATGGATGATCAGGAAATAGCTACTTTGGCTAATGAGATAATTAATGTTTGATTGGAAAAAGCCAACTTCTCAAATGCTTGGTCGCTGGCAACCGTGGCATAAAGGGCATACTGAATTATTTAAAAAAGCATTCGAGTTATCAGGGCAAGTTTGCATTATGTTTAGAGATGTTTCAGGAGTTGACGCTGGGGTTGTTGGTCAGTCAGATAATCCATTTGAGTTTGATGATGTAAAACAACGTATCATTAATAGTCTTGAATTAGAGGGCTTTAAAAATGAAAAAGAATTTATTGTAATAAAGGTTCCAAATATTACCGATATTTCATATGGTAGAGGAGTAGGTTACACATTTACAGAGCACGATCTAGGTGAAGAAATCCATAAAATTTCTGCTACAAAAATTCGAAAAGATATGAGAGATAGTGACGAATTAGTCTAAAATATTGTTGCTCCAAATATTTTTATTTCTCCATCCTCCACTCCCAAAACAAGTCTACCAAGATAATCACCATTTGAAATACTGCTTTTTTGCTTGAATAACACTGTAACGTGACCGTCTCTTCTTATGCATCCAAGAAAATTATTCTCCTGTTTTAAATTTGTTATGACTTCATTATTTGCCCATTGTTTTGCAAGTTCAATCTCATTTGCGCCAAAAAGCATTCTTGCTGAAAAATCTTTTGTAAATCCAAAGTAATCTTGAGAATTTGAGCATACAATTAAGTTATCCCAGAGGGGGGAAGCAATCTCTAAAATTTCTTCGTCGGATTTATGTATAAGATCCATTTAGTCTACAAGATTATGCATTGGAGCCTTATTCATACTGAATTCACCTGATTCCCTGTCTCTTTGTGAAACTGTCAAACAATGCCAATTTGCATCATCAATTTTCATATGATCACCACGATAATAATAACCAGGCCAACGTGTTTCTTCCCTGAACAATGTATGACTCGTCACACACTGTGAAGTACTAACCCTATGCTTTAATTCCCAAGCTCTCATGAGCTGGTGGTAATCTTCTGCAGCTACATGCTCTAAATCTTCTTCAAGCATCTTCAGTAGATTTGTCCCAATTTTTAGCAAATTATCATTTGTCATATATGAAACTCCAACACCGCCTACGTATTCATCCATGATTTTTTGTAAACGTTGGAGCCCTTGAATTGGAAGAATATAACTTGGCGATACTGTGCCCGCAGTTATCTCGTTTCTCCCTACTTTATAATTTTCAAGAGGTTTGTAGACAACTTCTTTCAAATTTTCGTATTGTTTGTCTGTAACTTTAATTTCCTCATTTTGCATATCATTAACATATTTTACTGCAGCTTTTGCGGCAAGACGTCCCTCAGTAAATGATCCAGACGAAAACTTATGTGCACTTCCACCAACAGTATCTCCAGCTCCAAATAGACCATTAACACTAGTCATTCTATTATAGCCCCAAAAATAATCACTTGGTGAGATATCCTCTGGACCACTCACCCACGCTCCTGAGCAAGTCGCGTGTGAACCCATAACATATGGTTCGGATGTTGTGAGTTCAGGATTTGTATATTTTGGGTCAATGTTCTGAGACGCCCATACAACTGCTTGACCAACTGTCATTCCTAGAAAATTTTCCCAGCCGACTGTTTCCATGTGGGGATCTTGAAATGCCTCTTTAGTGACCATATGAATAGGGCCTCGACCAGCTTTTACCTCTTCAATAAATGCATGATTTCTGAGACATGTTGGAACAGGCACGTGATCAATATATTCACCGACAAGTTTTTTAGTTTCTTCGTACCATTTTTTTTCGTAATTCTCACCATTACCATTTTCTGTGTAAGTTTTGAGATGTAAAAAATAAGCACCCACTGGTCCATAACCATCTTTAAATCTTGTGAGAACTATTCTATTTTCCATTTGTGTCATTTTGGCTCCAGCCATAATAGGAAGAGCGTAAGCTGAGCCATTACTCCATGGCGCATACCAAGTCCTTCCCATTCCTTCACCAACAGCTCTTGGTTTAAATATATGAGATGCTCCTCCTGCAGCGACGATAACTGCTTTGGCTTTAAATACATGGTAATTTCCTGTTCGCATATTGAATCCAACAGCACCACCCACACGGTCAGATTTACCCTCATCCATAAGAAGATGTGTAATCATTATTCTGTTGTAAATTTTGTCAGCTGATTTTTTTGCGGCCTCAGCTACAATGGGTTTATAACTTTCACCATGTATCATTATTTGCCATTTACCCTCTCTCTGGTAACGACCAGTTTCTTTATCACGCATTATTGGCAATCCCCATTCATCGAACATATGAACAGTAGAGTCGACGTGTCTTGCAATATCGTAAGTTAGATCCTCTCTAACTAAACCCATTAGGTCATTTCTGGCATATCGGACATGATCTTCTGGTTGGTTTTCATCCCATTGCATTCCCATATAGCAGTTTATCGCATATAGTCCTTGGGCTACTGCACCACTTCGATCAATATTTGCTTTTTCAACACATACTATTTTAAGATCTCTACCCCAATGCCTTGCTTCAAAGGTAGCGCCTGTTCCAGCCATTCCACCGCCTACAATGAGAATGTCACAATCCTCATGAATTGTTTTAATTGAAGCCATCTATTTAGTTGATCCCTTTTTGATTATCTTTCTTTAGACTTGGAAGACCTGTTTCAATATTAAGTCCATTAGGTTCTGAATATAGTAACTGTGAATTTATTTCTTCATTTGTTGGAGGGGTTTCATCAGCAAGATTTGGAATATGTTTACCCCAAGGTTTAGTTGTAATAGGCGATACAAAATTTTTCTCATGACCATTTCGGAATTTTATTCTCCAAGATATTGTGCCTTTTTCTTCCTCACGTAAAACCCTCACCTTGTGGTGCATTGGTGCAAAGTCAGCATAGCCTCTTGCATCTATAGCGTTTTGAGGACAGGCTTTTACACAAGAATAGCATTCCCAGCACATGTTAGGTTCTATATTCACTGCGCGTCTTGTTTCTTTATCTATATGCATGATGTCTGATGGACATATATCCACGCAATGACCACAACCATCGCATCTTGTCATGTATACAAATGTTGACATATATTCTTCTTCTCGTTTCCTAGTAAATCAGTTTTTATTAATAATGCCTAGGCGATTCTCGTTTAATTCCAAGCCCAAATTGCTTTGGTGCATCAGCTGGGGCAGGCAAATCGTCTCTATACCCGTCAGCCTCAGATAAATTCTTTTGAATGGCTGCACCGGGTTTGTAAAACATGTGAGCAAATTTTGACCAATAAACACCACCAAACAATACAATATTAGATATGCCAAAGAGTACTAAAAACAAGGTGTCAAGTATTGGAACTTCTGACGACTGAGTAAACGACCAAGCCAATCCAAATGTTGCAGCAGCTAAAAGCGATAATACAAAAAGATCTGCTCTTATAATTCTATTCCATGGATTTGCCTCAGCTGAAACATCAACCCTTAAGAAAAACCAAAACCAGTAACCTCCCAGACAAGTCATTATAGCCCCAACATGCCACAATAGGGATAGTTGATAAGGAGCAGCCGAATTAGTATATCCAAATATAAGAATAACAGATGCAACCCAAAATAATATCGAACCGTACATACCTAAAAGATGTGCAGCTCTTCTTTGACCTCTACCCAATTCTGAAGTTGTTAGTATATCGCTAGCAATTGTCTTACTTATAATTTTTGTCTTTTGAGAACCACTCAATTCATTCGTTGCAGACGCTTTTGCTCTTTTAAAATTAATGAAAAAATATTTTGCATTTTTCTTATGTGCCATATCCAATAAAGTACCTATTGCAACCATTAGTATCATTACAACTACAAAGCCTTGTAATGCAATGGCGGGCACAAAGGTCATCAGTTCTTCGAAAGGATTTATATAAATCATAAGTATCAATACACTATAACAGAATCTATAAATAATAACTATTGTTTATACTTTCAAGGCAGAGGATTAGTTTCAAAATTATTATATAAATGTTTCAAATTTGAAACTTTTTGGATGTCTTCTCTTAGATTTTTCGTCCCAGAGTCAATTGTTTCCGAATTGAATTCGATAATACAGCTGCTAAAGCTCTTACGATTTTTTAATCGAGAATAGTAGTCTCTTAAATTGATTAATTTTTTTGTGAATAGACCAATCAGATTAACCTCATCAAGTCTGTGTAATAATGTCATCCAGGTTATATCTGCAATACTAAATTTATCCCCATCAATCCAGATCTTGTTCTCTAAATGAATATCTAACGATGTCAGATGTGATTTAAGATTCTCAAATGCCTTTATAGCAACTCTTTGATGTGGCGAATTTTTATTAAAGACTGAATAGCCTAATAGTCGATATAAAGTAAAATTAAGCGCTCTAAACTTTGATGGATGCCTTATAAAATAATTTAAAAATTTAAAGAAACTAATTTTTCTAAGCATAGAAACAAACAATGGTTGAGTAAGTAAAGATACGCAATTACCAGCGTATTCTTTTATCCCACTAACTGGATCATCTCCAACTAATGAACCTTTTTTATTCCAATAATCAACTGTTACACTCTCCCCAAGTTTATTTGGAAAAGTTTCCATTAAATATCTTATTTGTTCGTGAGACTCATAAATAGGCTGATTGTTGTGCAATAAAACTGGCACAGTAGCTTTTGGATTAATTTTAAGAAAATCATTAGATAAATTTTCACAATCTTTTGTCTCAATAATATGTATATGAACAGGCAGGTAATCAATTTTATATTCCTCAAGACATATTCTTACTTTACGAGAGCAAAGTGAGAAGTTGTTATGATAAAGTACCCATTCAGAATGTGAGTCTGATACTGTATATTTTTGTTTACCGATAAGATCTTTGTTTTTAGGATTCTTTTTCTTCATCCCATACTTTGTTTAGCAATTGACTGGCTGAAACTGCTGTGGGGAAACCACTATAGTGAGCAACATGCAATATCATTTCTTCAATTTTTTCTTTAGTGATGCCTAAATTTTTAGCCCCTCTTAAATGAGATTGTAATTCATTCTCTCTATTAAGTGCTACCAAAACGGTGAGCGTAATCATGCTTCTTTCTTGAAGCGATAACTGCTCAGTTCGTGACCAGATTGTTCCATACAACATATCAATTATTTGCTTTAGCAAATCTTTAGAGACAGGAGTTTCATCGTTTTTAAGTAAATCCATCTTCTTCAGGATTTCTAATCCTTTTTTTCTATCTTGATCGTCTAATGGCATTTTTATATTTTACTCCTTAATAACAGTGTTTCAATTAAATTTAATTTTTTCTCTAATATTTATTAGTACATCATTAATTATAGTTTCAAGACTATCGCTTTTATTAAATTTAAATAAATCGAAAACATATTTATCAGGTCTTAAGATAATTCCAGAGCAATCAAACTTTTCACAGTAAATTTGTAAATCTTTATGAGTTTCTTCACACGCAATGTACCCCTCATAGTTTGAATAGTCATAATTGGGAGTTATATTTATGATCTTAAAATTATGACTTTTTAATAGTTCAAGATTGTCCTCTGAGATATTTTTATTACCTTCAAAATTATTTAAAATAATTCCAAAATTCTTTTCCAGCACATAATCTGTGCTCATAATCCTGCCATCATGAAGACGAACATTTATCTCATTGAAGTAATATCTCTCTATAGAAACATTCTTAATTTTTGGCATTTTATGAGCACCAGGTCCTAAACGATTGCCATTTAAAACAGGAAATATATTCTCTTTACCTCTTAAATAACTTTGTGTTCTTAGCAATGCATTCCTAATAAATGCCTTAAATTTACTTTTAGCATTAATGACGCCTCCCATTTTAATTGCTCCTCTAGTAATTCGGGCTACGTGTGGTTTTCTTTCTGATTGGTAGGTATCTAATATTTGAGGTGAGTAAAGTCCCTTTAGTACTCCATTAATTTTCCACAATATATTTTCAGCATCCCTACATCCAGAATTCATTCCTTGACCCATAAAAGGAGGCATTTGATGTGCAGCGTCACCGAGTAGAAAAATATTTTCATTTTGCCATTTAAGAGCATCAGCCGCATGAAATGAGTAAACTGCTGTTCTGCTAAATTCAACTTCATTATCTCCGATCCATTGGTCTATGTATTTTCTAAAAATTTCTTCTTTTTGAATTTTATCAACAGTATCGCCCGGCATAAATGCTATTTCAAATCTAAAGCAATCATCAACTCCTTGAATAATTGTTGTTGGTCGTGACGGATTACAATATTGAATCGCATCAATATCTGTGAAACAGTCAAATTTACTTTTAGTATACCCGTCCACTACCATCCAGGTCTCATCAGCATCTAAACTTTTAAGTTCAATACCGTTGAGCTTTCGAATAGTGCTATTTGCTCCATCGCACGCCAAAAGATACTTACTGTTTGTTTTAAACTCTTCCCCAGTTTCAATATTTTTGTAGGAACAATTCACAACGCCATCTGATTGATCAACGCTTAGAATTTCATTACCTGTTCTAATAGTATTAGTCTGATATTTTTTTGCATTTTCTCTATGAGCTTCATCAAATTGAGGTTGATGAATAAATAGTATTGAATGTTGATAATTATATATATCAAAACCATCCATCGTAATTTTTAGAATTGATCTTTTTTTAGCGTCTTTATTATCAACGCCTCTAATTTTTCTCGTCTTTACTTTAGTAAGAAAGTTGCAATGAGCCATTGCGCGCTGACATTCAGCATCCCATGTAATTGCTCTGGGCAAGGGGAAGGCTTCTTTTTCTTTGTCTAAGATTAAGGCTTTAATGCCATAATACCCTAGCAAGTTTGCACAAGTTTCACCCACTGGTCCATAACCAGCTACAATAACATCATATTCAGTATCACTCACGCGGCTTAGTATGCAGGTGTATCTTCTGGTTCTTCAATAACTTTATTATTAATGAAGCCCAGTTTTTCAATTTCAATTTTAATTTCGTCACCTGCTTTAAGCCAATTTCTTGTCATTACCGCAGAACCAGCCGGTGTACCAGTTGGAATTAAGTCTCCAGGTTCAAGCGTGAAAGCAGTTGATAAGTACTCAACCAATGTAAAACAGTCAAAAATTAAATCACTTGTCGAAGCAGATTGCCTTAATTCACCATTTACATATGTTTCAAGCTTTAGGTCATGTGGGTCGCCAACTTCATCACTGGTTACAATATAGGGACCGAATGGACAATGGGTGTCCCATGACTTACCCATAGTCATTGTCATAGGAGGACCACGCATCTGCCAATCTCTGATTGTAACGTCGTTTACTATTGTATAACCATAAATAACTTCAGATGCTTTGTCATAAGGTACATGACGACATTTTTTTCCAATAATGAAACCAAGTTCGCCTTCATAATCTAAAAATTCTGAAGCACGTGGACGATGAATTTCATCGTATGGACCGTTAACAGAGCTATTTTGCTTGTTAAATATATTTGGATATTTTTCTTGAGCTTTACCTATTGTTTTTGCAGCTGTTTGTGCAACTTCATCTTGATGTTCTTTATAGTTTAATCCAACAGCAAGAATTTTACTTGGCTTTGCAATAGGGGCTTCTAAATGTACTTTGCTTATATCAATTTTATTTTCACTTTTTTCAATAAGGTTTTTCGCAGTCACTAGACCTTGATCTCCAAGAGCGATAAAATCTATCATGTTGTTAGGTAATGAACTATTTGAGAAATCAATTATATGTTCACCATTTATCGCGCCAATGGTTGTAGTGTCATTAAATGTAAAGGTAACTAATTTCATAAAACCAAATCAATAAATATCTAAAAGCTAGGTTTGTAACAAGTTTAAATAATGTATATTATTTTCTTATATTTATGAAGAAATCAATATCAAGACGCTCATTTATTAAAAAGTCGGCAGCTTCAATTGCTCTAGGTGGTCTTGCATCGATTTTACATTTACAAAACGCGCCAGCCTATATAAAGCCTAAGAATTATAATATTTTATTAATATTAAATGATCAGGAGCGGGCATGGCCGTATATTCCGAAAAGCATTGATTTGCCTGCACGCAGATACTTGGAGAATGTCTCAACCTATTTTAATAGATCCTATACCTCAACGCCAATATGTTCACCTGCTCGTAGCTCTGTTTATACAGGGCAACATGTTCAATTTACTGGTGTATGGGATAATACTGTAACCCCTTGGGTTCCTGGTTTATATGATAATGTAAACACAATAGGCCATCTTTTAAAAAATCAAGGCTACGAAACAGGTTATTTTGGTAAATGGCACTTAACAAATATTACTGAGAGTAACGTAAATGAAAACGCCCTTGGATACGACGGTATGCAAAAAATGTTTTCAAAATATGGTTTTGATAATTCAGATCAACCTGGTGAGCGAGATTTAGGACAGGGAGGCTTTAAATTTGATGGATTGACTGCCGAGTCTGCATCAAATTTTATTAAAGATAAAAAAGGAGATGAAAAACCTTGGTCTGTATTTGTAAATTTTGTTAACCCTCACGATATAATGTTTTTCAGAGCATCTTCTGAAATATTGGGTACAGGATTTGTTGGCGAAAATCAAAAATTTGCACCAGACGATCCATTATATAAAAAAGAACACGATTTTGATTTTCCTAAAAATTTTGGTCCTAGG
>QCMN01000018.1 GCA_003213715.1 Pelagibacteraceae bacterium AG-422-B15 | reverse complement strand
AATAGAGCTTATTTTTAGTTGGCATATATATAATACCAAATACTGGTTTTTTATTTTCAATCAGGCCAATATTTACAGTAAATTCGCCGTTACCTCTCAAAAACTCTTTTGTTCCATCTAATGGGTCTACTAACCAAAATCTTTGAGCAGCTTTACCTTTTTTAATTTGCTCCTCAGAAACAATTGAAATATCAGGAAAATGTCTTTTTAAGCCCCTACAAATTATATCATTTGCCTTAATATCTGCATTTGTAACAGGTGTATTATCGGACTTGTATTTTTTGGTTACCTTTTTTTTATAGATTTTGATGATTTCAACACCAGCAAGATGAACAATCCTAATTAATTCATCAAGTTTTTCAGGTGTTATGCTCATATAAGGAGTAATGCTTGTAAAATAGACAATAAGACAAATATATTATACATACCAGAGCTAAATTATTAAATCGTATGGAAAACAATGTGAATAGCATAAAGGGAAATAATCCTATTGTAGTAGCTATGTCAGGTGGCGTTGACTCTTCAGTTGCTGCTGCGCTCATGAATAAGGATTATGAAGATGTGATAGGTGTCACTCTAAGATTATATGATGAAAAAAAAGTAGCAAATTCTAAAACATGTTGTTCGGGCGTGGATATAATGGATGCGAAAAAAATAGCTAATACCATAACTATACCGCATTACGTTTTTGACTATGAGGAAATTTTTAGAAAAAATGTTATTGAGCCTTTTATTAACGAATATAAATCGGGGAGAACCCCCATACCTTGCATAAATTGTAATGAAAAAGTAAAATTTCTTGATCTACTCGCTTTTGCAAAAGAAATTAATGCGAAATCATTAGTAACAGGTCACTATATAAAAAAAATAAAGATTGATAACGAGTGGCGATTGTATGTTCCACAAGATAAAGACCGAGATCAGTCCTATTTTCTTTTTACAATGAAAAAAGAGGATCTGGATCTCATCGAATTCCCTCTAGGTGATTACAAAAAAGATGAGATTAGGGATTTAGCTCTAAAACTAAACTTACACGTGTTTGATAAAAGTGATAGTCAAGATATTTGTTTTATACCTGATGGAGATTATAAAAAATTTATAAATAAGACCATTGAAAGCAATGAGGGTGAAGTTGTAGATTTAGACGGAAACGTACTTAATAAACATGAAGGTATTCAAAACTTCACAATAGGACAAAGAAGAGGTTTAGGAGTTTCTCAGAATGAGCCACTTTATGTAAAAAAAATTGATAAAAATAAAAACAGAGTCATTGTGGCAAATAAGGATAATATTAGTTCCTCAATTATGTATGTTGAAAAAGTAAACTTAATTACAAAAAATTTACCTAAGGATCTGTATGTTAGAGTTAGATCAACAGGAAAATTATTAGATGCAAAAATAGATATCAATAATAAGAATGGAGCAAAAATTTCTCTCGCAATTCCTGAAACAGCTGTATCACCAGGTCAGGCCTGCGTTTTTTATTGTAAAGATGAAATAGGTACACGCCTTTTGGGAGGCGGTTGGATCCATTCGACAAATTAGTAATATTGTATATTATGGCTCATCTTTGGCGGGGTAGCTCAGTTGGTTAGAGCGGAGGAATCATAATCCTTAGGTCGGGGGTTCAAATCCCTCTCCCGCTACCATAAAATTTCTTGCATTGACTTATTTAGATGCATCAAGGTATTCAATAATTTTTTTATCCCATGCATAATTTTCATTAGCTCTTAACTTTCCATTCGCTCCCATACTTTCTCGCAGCTTTTTATTTTCAAGTAAGAGTAATATTTTTTCTGTAATCATTTTCTGATTACCAGATTCACAAATTATTCCTGTCTCATTGTCTAAAATTGCATCGCTAACGCCACCGCTATCACTTCCAATTGATGCAACGCCATGAAATGAAGCATCAATGTAAGCCATGCCAAAACCTTCAACTGACTCTCCCACAGTTGTTGGAGTCATAACAAATAAATCGGATTGTTTTAATATTAATGATTTTTCTGGTTCAGTTATCCATCCAAGAAACTTTACATTTTTCTCTAAATTCATTTTTTTAGTTATTTGTTTTATAGTTTCTAGATATGGACCTTTACCAGCTATCAAATATAATACATTCGGAAATTTTTCTTTGATTTTAGGTAATGCATTTAAAATAAATATATGACCTTTTCTCTCTTCAACTCTAGCGAGAGTTGTTATAATGGGTGAGTTTTTACCAATAATATCGGCCACATTTTTTTTATCTTCCTCTGTAATAAAATCATCATAAACATCTATGCCTGGATGTATGATTTTTATCAGGTTTGTGTCTATTTTGAGAGAGGCTTGCATTAAATCTCTCGTGTAAGAGGAATTTGCCAAAATTTTATAGACTTCCTTGTAAGAACTTATAATTCTATTTTTTTTAAATCTCAATAAATCTAGCATAATAGTCCAATACTGTTTTGGAATTTCAGTTCCATGAGCGAGTACCAAAATTTTTTTCCTATATTTTTTCAAATATTCAATGCTTTTCCATGAGTCCGCATATATTGCATTTACGTTTTTACTATTGCATATTTTTTCTACGTACCTTGCTTTAGCCAATCTTCTGAGAGGTTTCCATCCTGTAAACCTTTTAATTTTATATTTTTGTTTATGATCAGCTTCATGAGTTTTGCCATCAGCTAACACAAGAACTTCAATTCCACGCTTTGCCATAGCTTCTGCCATTCCAGTCATCAAAGACTCAATGCCTCCGATTTTTGGCGCAAAGCATTGAGTTGTGATGATGATCACTTTTACTTCTTTATTCTTTCCATTTTATTGAGCATCCAATGCTTGGTATCTGATCCTTTGGACCAGATCCTGTCTCTGAAACTTGAATCATTGCTTCTAAAAGTTCTTTTTTTGCATTTGGAATTATCTCCATTTTAGATTCTTCAAGTCTACCTCTATACTGAAGTTCATTATTTGTATTAAACCCAAAAAAATCAGGAGTGCACACAGCATTATATTTACGTCCGACATTTTGTGTCTCGTCATAAACGTATGGAAATACAAAATTATTTTTCTCAGAAAATAACTTCATGTTATCAAATGAATCTTCTTCACCATATTTTGGATCATTTACATCATTAGACATTATTGCAATTACACCAATACCTTTTTCTTTCAGTGCGGTTACATCTTCAACAATTCTATGTATTACCGATTTCACGTATGGACAATGATTGCATATGAACATCACCAGCGTTCCTTTAGGACCTTTAACATCTTGAAATGAATAGTATTTGTTATCGATGCCAATAAGATTAAATTCTGGGGCCTTCCATCCAAAATCACAAATCGGTGTTTCTAATGCAACCATCATTTTCTTTCTATTGTCTTAATATCTAATTATCTTTACTATATTTCTTACTTAACTAAATAACAAGATATGATCTATTCACTCGGAGATAAAAAAATAAATCCAGATAATGCAGACTTCTGGGTCGCACCAAGTGCTTCTGTGATAGGAGATATTACATTGAAAAAAAATGCAAGTGTATGGTTTGGAGCTGTTTTAAGGGGTGACAATGATCCGATAATTGTTGGTGAAAATTCAAATATTCAAGATAATTCTGTTTGTCATACGGATGATGGAATGCCATTAGTGATAGGGGATAATGTCACAGTAGGTCATAAAGTTATCTTACATAGCTGTTCAATAGGAAATAATTCTCTCATAGGAATGGGCTCAACTGTTCTAAATAATGCAAAAATAGGAAATAATTGTTTGGTTGGCGCCAATACTCTAATAACTGAGGGGAAAGAATTTCCTGATAATAGCCTTATAGTGGGATCTCCTGGAACTGTTAAAAGAGAATTGACAGATATGGAAAAAAAGATAATTGAACTTAGTGCTTTTCACTATGTTGAAAATATGAAAAAATTCAAAAATAATCTTAAAGAAGACGAACATTAATGAAGAAATTTGACTATATAATTGCTGGTGGAGGTTCCGCAGGGTGCGTTCTAGCAAACAGACTTTCTAAAGACCCAAATATAAAGGTCTTACTATTAGAAGCTGGTGGTACTGATTGGCATCCATTCATTAAAATGCCTTCAGGCGTGTCAAAGATTATGGCGGCTGAAACATTTGATGCAAAGCTTTATAATTATGCTTATTACACTGAGGGTCAACCACATTTGAATAATAGGAAACTATATTTCCCTAGAGGTAAAGGCGTTGGCGGTTCAAGCAATATTAATGGAATGTTATATGTGCGAGGACACTCAAGAGATTATGATATCTGGAGACAACTTGGAAATGAGGGTTGGTCCTATGAGGAAGTTCTTCCTTATTTTAAGAAAAGTGAAAAAAATATAAATGGTGAAAGTCTTTATCACGGATCTGATGGTGAACTTTGTGTCTCTAATCCACGTTTAGACACAAATCCTTTGCATCATGCTTTTATGGAGGCTGGTCAGCAAGCTGGTTATAAATATAATCCAGATTTCAATGGCGAGGATCAAGAAGGCGTAGGTCCTGTTTCACAAAATATTGATAATGGAAGAAGAGCAAGCACTGCATACTCATTTATTGAACCCGTAAAAAAAAGAAAGAATTTAGAAATTTCTACTTTTTCAGTTACTACAAAACTTTTGTTTGAAAAAAATAAATGCATAGGTGTTGAGTTTTTTAAAGGAAAGAAAATTGAAAAAGCTTTTGCTGATAGAGAAGTAATTGTATGTGGTGGTGCAATAAATTCACCTCAAATACTTCTTTTATCGGGTATTGGAAAAGCTGATTATATAAAAAAATGGGGACTCGATGTGATATGCGATCTTCCAGGGGTTGGAGAAAATCTTCAGGATCATCTGGACATATTAACTCATAACGAATGCACTCAGCCAGTTACAGATGCCAAATATGTGATGGGCCCATTCGGATTCCTTAAACAGGCATGGATACTAGGTATGTGGGGGGCGTTTAGAAAAGGACCAGGCGGAATGTTGCCATTAAATGCATTATCATTTTTAAAAACTGATCCTTCTTTGGACTTACCTGATATTCAAATGCATTTTTTAAGTGTTCTTTTACAAGATCATGGAGCAAAGCTTCCTGACTCGCATTGTTTCAGTAATCATATATGTCAATTAAGACCAGAGAGTAGAGGCTATATCGCAATCAAGTCTCTTGATTCTAGGGTTCCTCCTATTATTCAGCCTAACTATTTTGCAGAGCAAAAGGATCGTGAAGTTATGATTGAAGGAGTTAAAATGTCGAGAGATATCATAAGTCAAAAGGCATTTGATGAGTACCGAGGTAAAGAAATAACGCCTGGTATTGAGGTGCAAACTGATGAGCAAATTGAAAACTTTATTAGGGAAAAAGCTGAAACAATTTATCACCCGGTTGGAACTTGTAAGATGGGAAGCGACGAATACGCTGTAGTTGATGATAAATTAAGAGTAAGAGGGGTAGAGAATCTTCGAGTGGTTGATGCATCAATTATGCCCAATTTGGTAGGCGGAAATACAAATGCCCCTACAATTATGATAGCAGAGAAAATCTCTGATCATATATTAGGTAATGATTTTCTTCCTCCTCAACACATAAGTTATAAAGATAAAAACGCCGCATAATTTTGATCAAGTTATTATTCTCATTTTTTGGAGCAGTAGTTATTTTTGTAATCATATTGATAATCTTTAATCAGTATAATAGCAGAAACTTTTTAAATACTAATTTTATCGAGTCAGAGAAAAATTATTCATATAAAATTTCTAGAGATAAATTTGGTGTTCCACATGTTTATGGAAATACTGATAAAGATGCAGCATTTGCATTTGCTTATGTACAAGCAGAAGATGATTTAGAACATGTTGAAATGATGATTAAAATGTCTCGTGGTGAACTATCAAGCTTAAATTTTAATTCAAAGACTCTCTCAGCAATTTATTCACTTATTACTGGTGAAGGTGACATAATGGAGAGTATTGATGCGATAGAAGGAGTAGAATTAGATTTTTTAATTAAGTTTTTTAATGTTCATGAAACTGTCAATAAAAAAATTTCGGAAATCCCAGAGGAGACAATTAATTATATAAAAGGTTATGCTGATGGACTTAATTATTATGCTGCAAAAAATCCCAACTTAGTTGATCAATCTTTATATCCAGCTACTGTATATGATTTAGTTGCTGGAATGACATTTCGAATGCCACTATTTTATGGCATAGACCATTCAATCGCAGAACTCATTAATTTAATGGATGATAATGAAGAGGAAGTTGCAATGAACATGAACGCACTATCCGCTAATCCAATAGTTGCGAGCATAAATACGTACTTTAAACCATCGGGTTCAAACGCATTTGCAGTTTCTAAAAGTAGATCACAAGACAATGAGACAATGCTTGTCATTAATTCACATCAACCATTAACAGGCCCAGTGGCTTGGTATGAAATTCATATAAAAAGTGGTGAAGGCTTAAATATTATGGGTGGTACTTTTCCAGGTTCGCCATTTGTGCATGTTGGCTTTAATGAACATCTCGGGTGGGGAGCTACAGTAAATCAGCCAGATTTATCTGATATTTACGAATTAAAACTTAATCCGGAGAATAATGATCAATATGAACTAGATGGTGCATGGGTTAATTTCACCAAAATAGATCAAAATTTCAAAGTTAAACTGTTTGGCCCATTCAGTATTACATATCCAATACAAATGTACCATTCAGCACATGGGCCAGTTTTGAAAGACGATAATAAAGCCTATGCTCTAAGGTTTGTTGGAATGGATGATGTCAATCACTCAACTGCGTGGCTCAAAATGAATAAATCAAAAAATATTGATGAATGGCTTGATGCCTTAAGAATGGAACAGCTAGCTAGTTTAAATTTAGTTTACGCTGATAAAGAAGATAATATTTTTTTTGTTCATAATGTTAAATCGCCAGTAAGAGACCCAAACTATAATTGGAAGCAGGTGGTACCTGGAAATAAAAGTGATTTAATTTGGAACAATTTTCATCCTTTTGAGAGTGTTCCTCAGATCTTAAATCCAAGCTCTGGATATATATTTAGCACCAATCAAAATCCTTTTTTTGTTACAGCTACCGAGGATAATTTATCTTTATCTCACTTCAATCCAACCATGGGTTTTCAAACACGAACAACAAATAGAGCATACAGAGCATATGAACTTCTTGACGCGGACAAATCAATATCGTTTAGTGAACTTGATAAATACAAACACGATAATAAGTTTTCTTACAATTCAAGACAATACAAGTTTATGAAAGAAATTTTCAATCATGAATTTTCAGAAAATAAATTAAATAATGCTCAAGAGTTTTTAAGAGATTGGAATCTAGGAACCGATTCTAATAATCTACACGCTGCCTTTGGTGTTTGCATTTTGTCTCCTGAATGGTTAGCAGAAATAACAAGAAAGCCACGCCCCAATCCAATTGAAATCTTTATTAATTGTGTTGATGAGTTTGAAGAAAACTTTGGGACATTAAGTGTAAAATGGAGTGATGTTAATTTCTTGGAGAGAGGATCAAATTTAGTACACATTCAAGGAGGGCCTGATGTTTTAAGGGCAATTTACGCCCCGCGAAGCGACGATGGTATACTTAAAGCTGTTGCTGGAGATGGCCTTTATATCTATGTAAAATGGGATGAAAACAAAAAACAAGTATCAAAAAGCATTCACCAATTTGGAAGTTCTACAATGAACATGAGTTCTCCGCACTATGATGATCAAATTATTTTATTTGCGAGGGAAAAGCTTAAAGATACGTTCTTTAATTGAGCTTGTAGAATAAAAATAATTATATAAAATTTTCTTATGTTATTGCATGAGCATTTAGAAAATGGAGCAGATAAAAATCCTAATTTTCCTTTCTCTGAATTTGAGGGAAATTCACTTTCATATCAAGAAGCAAATCTATTAAGTAATCAATTAGCAAATAAATTAGTTTCTGAGGGTTTAGAAGTTGGAGATAGATTTGCATTTCTTGCAAAAAATTGTACTGAAATGGCAATTATGTATTACGCAGCATCAAAAGTTGGCGCTGTACCTGTTCCACTGAATTATCGATTAGCGGACCAAGAGTGGGCATACATAATTAATGATTCTGAAGCCAAACTTATAATAGTCAAAGGGAATGAATATTCGGATAGAATAAATCAGATTTCATCAGAGTTAAAAAATATAAAAAAATATATTTCTATATCGCTTGATTATAGTATCGAAAAATTCCAGGATTTTTATGATTGGCTTTCTCATAGTTCTCATGAAAAACCAACTTTAAAAATCCATGAAAATGATGACGTATATCAAATGTACACAAGTGGTACTACAGGTCATCCAAAAGGCGCTGTTCTTTTACAGAGAAATGTTGCCGCTAATATTAGGCAGTATTTAAATAGTTTAACTTTACCAAGGCCTTCAAGAACTCTTTTGGTGGCACCAATGTATCATGCTGCTGCAATGATTAATATGTGTGGATGCATTGCAATAGGTGGAACAATAGTTATCCAAGAGGATTTTATTCCGCAAGATGTAGTTGATTGTTTGGCAAATGAAAAAATCACGCATACAGTATTGGTCCCTGCGATGATTCAAGCTTGCTTAGTATCAGTGCCAAATGCTGCAAAAAATGAATACAATGATTTAGATCAGATACATTATGGAGCCTCGCCAATCGCCCCGGAAACACTCAAAAAAGCAATGGACGTTTTTAAGTGTAAATTTGGACAAGGTTTTGGAATGACAGAAACGGTAGCTGTTATTTGTTTAATGACCCCAGAAGAACATATTCGTGCACTCAATGAAAAACCTGAACTATTAAAATCATGTGGAAGACCTGCAATTGATACACAAGTTGAAATTAGAGATGAAAATGATAACCCTCTTCCCATTGGAGAAATAGGTCAGATCTGCGCAAAGGGACCTCAAATCATGAAAGGTTATTGGAATAAAAAAGAGGAAAGTGAGAAAGCGCTTAAAGGCGGGTGGATGCATACAGGTGATGCAGGTCGAATGGATGAAGAAGGATTTGTATTTATACAAGATAGAATAAAAGACATGATTGTGTCTGGAGGTGAGAATATTTACTCAACAGAAGTTGAAGCAGCTTTATTTGCACATCCTGATGTTGTTGATGCAGCAGTCATTGGTGTTCCAGACGAAAAATATGGTGAAGTAGTTAAAGCTTGTATCGTGAAAAAGGAGGGGTCAAATGTAACTGAAGTTGATTTGATCAGCTTTTGTAAAGACAGAATTGCAAGTTATAAAAAGCCCCAATCAGTAGATTTTATTGATGAAGTTCCAAGAAATGCTAGTGGAAAAGTTCTAAAAAAAGTATTGAGAGAACCGTATTGGAAGGATCAAGAGAGACAAGTAAGCTAAGCTGTCGCCGTACCTCCAACAGTAAGATTTTCTATCAACATCGTAGGCTGACCTACTCCAACTGGAACACTTTGACCGTCTTTTCCGCACGTTCCAATACCTGTATCCATTTTTGAGTCATTGCCAACCATCTTAACTCTTTTTAAAACATCAGGACCGTTACCAATTAGCGTTGCACCTTTTACAGGGTTTGTAACTTTGCCATTTTCTATTTTGTAAGCTTCAGTACAAGTAAATACAAACTTGCCACTTGTAATGTCAACCTGGCCACCGCCAAAATCCACAGCATATAGGCCATTCTTAACTGATTTTAGAATTTCTTCGGGATGGCGATTACCCGATAACATATATGTATTTGTCATGCGAGGCATGGGCAAGTGAGCATAACTTTCTCTTCTGCCATTTCCAGTAGGATTAACGCCCATCAGTTTTGAGTTTAATCTGTCCTGCATGTATCCAGTTAAAATTCCATTTTCAATTAATGTTGTGCAATTAGTTGGTGTACCCTCATCATCAACGCTCAAAGATCCTCGACGAGAATCAATTGTTCCATCATCAACAACTGTCACTGATTCATCAGCAATTTTTTCTCCCATAAGGTTAGAGAATGCAGAAGTTTTTTTCCTATTAAAATCACCCTCAAGTCCATGTCCAATTGCTTCATGTAGCAGTACACCCGGGTAACCTGGTCCAAGAACTACATCCATTTCACCTGCAGGTGTATCAACAGAAGTAAGATTTATTTCAGCCTGATTGATTGCTTCATCCACTTGATTTTGCCAATGTGAGGAATTTAAGAAAGTTGAGTAATCTAGTCTACCGCCTGAACCTCTGCTGCCATTTTCCAGACGTCCCTCTTTTTCGAGAACGATTGATACATAAAGCCTTACTAGAGGGCGAAGATCCTCTATCATAATTCCACCAGGCCTGTAAATTCTCACAGCCTGCCATTCACCGTTTAGTGATGCTGAAACTTGCTTAACATTTGGATTTTTTGATCGAGCGTATTCATCAATTTTTTTTAGAGTTTCTACTTTTTCTGAGAATTCAGTTTCATTTATTGGATTGATCTCATTGTAAAGTTTTCTGTTGGTTTTTGAAAAATTAGCATTGAAATTTGCATTGTGGTCTTTTGTTATAAAATTTACTGTTTCACTAGCTTTTTTTAGAGCGTTCTCATCAATATCGGATGAATGAGCGTAACCTGAACTTTCGCCAGCTATAGCTCTTAATCCAAAACCCTTTGATGTATCAAATGAAGCACTCTTTAACCTTTGATCGTCGTATACAAAGCTCTCACTTTCACAGAATTCCATGAATAGTTCTCCATCGTCTGCTTTGTGCAAAGCATCTGATACAATTTTATCAACTTTTGAGTTATCTAAATTGCTTCTGGTGAAAAAGAGGCTGTCATTGGACTGATTCTCTATTTTTTTGTTAATCATCTTGAATTGTTCTGTAAAATAAACATTGTTATAAAATATATTAAAAAAACCCTAAAAACTAGCAAAAATTGCGTCAAACTGTCGCGAAATAATGAGTAGTTTAATGCAAATTAAGCAGTATATATTACGTAATAGCTCAAAATATTTAATCAACAATTTCTCTATGAAAAATATTATTAAGATATTATTTTTTCTTCTAATACCATCTTTTTCTCTAGCAAATGAGGGCATTTCTGAAAATTGGCAGCTGAGCTTCCAACAGCCTGCAACTGATTTAATGTCTGACATTATATCATTTCATAGTTATATTTTAATGCCTATCATTACAGGCATATCACTTTTAGTGCTTGGTCTTCTGCTATATATCATGTTCAGATTTAATAGCAGCCGCAATCATGTTGCTTCCACGACAACACATAACACAACAATTGAAATATTGTGGACTGTAATTCCAGTAATATTGTTAATTATTATTGCTATTCCATCTTTTAGGTTACTTTATGTTTCTGAGACAATACCAAAAGCAGATATAACAATAAAGGCTATCGGCAATCAATGGTATTGGACTTACGAGTACCCTGATTTCGATGATATCTCTTTTGACGCTAACATGCTTGCTGATCATGAGCTATCAGATCCAAAGTTAAGATTGTTAGAGACTGATACTCAAATTGTTGTACCAGTAGATAAAGTGGTCAAGCTTCAGTTAACTTCAGCAGATGTACTGCACGCTTGGACAATTCCAGCATTTGGTGTCAAGATGGATGCTGTACCGGGAAGATTAAATGAAACATGGTTTAAGGCTAACAAAGAAGGAATTTATTATGGCCAATGTTCAGAGCTTTGTGGTCCAAAACATGCATTTATGCCCATTAATGTAAAAGTTGTTTCAAATAAAGAATTTGAAGAGTGGATCGAATTTGCTAAATCTGAGTATGCATCCTCAGAGATTAATTACAGTGACGATACATTTGAAATGGCTAAAAAATAAAATATTTTATTTAGAGGAGAAAAATATAAATGGCAGATATTACGGCAGATCAGGTAGACAGTCACGATCATCACCCAACTGGCTGGAGAAGATACCTATACTCAACAAACCATAAAGATATTGGAACTCTTTATTTAATTTTTGCCATTATAGCAGGTTTAGTAGGAACTGGAATGTCTGTTCTGATGAGAATGGAGCTAATGTATCCTGGAGACGGGATATTGGGAGGTGACCATAATTTATATAATGTTCTAGTTACAAGTCATGGTTTACTCATGATTTTCTTTATGGTTATGCCAGCTATGATTGGTGGTTTTGGAAACTGGATTGTGCCGCTTATGATTGGCGCTCCAGATATGGCTTTCCCACGAATGAATAATATCTCTTTTTGGTTATTGCCAGCATCACTAATACTACTTATCGCATCATTATTTGTTGAGGGAACATCAGGTGGTGCAGGCGTTGGCGGAGGATGGACCATATATCCACCATTGTCTGCTAACTTAGGTTCGCCTGGTCCTGCAGTGGATTTAGCAATCTTCTCATTACACCTTGCTGGAGCATCATCAATTCTTGGTGCAATTAACTTTATAACGACAATTTTTAATATGAGGGCTCCTGGCATGACTCTTCATAAAATGCCTTTATTTGTATGGTCAATTCTTGTGACAGCTGTACTTTTACTACTTTCATTACCAGTATTGGCTGGTGCAATCACAATGCTTCTTACAGATAGAAATTTTGGGACAACTTTCTTTAGTGCCGCTGAAGGTGGAGATCCAGTACTTTTTCAACACCTATTTTGGTTCTTTGGTCACCCTGAGGTTTATATTTTAATTTTGCCAGGTTTTGGAATTGTGAGTCACGTTGTAGCAACATTTTCTAAGAAGCCAGTCTTTGGCTATCTTGGAATGGCTTATGCAATGGTATCCATTGGTTTCCTGGGATTCATCGTATGGGCTCACCACATGTACACTGTTGGCATGGACGCAGATGTAAAAGCTTATTATGTATTTGCCACGATGGTAATTGCCGTGCCTACCGGAATTAAAGTCTTCTCATGGATTGCTACTATGTGGGGTGGTTCGGTAGATCTTAAAACACCAATGTTATGGGCAATAGGCTTTATTTTTCTATTCACTGTAGGTGGTGTGACAGGTGTTGTTCTTGCAAATGCAGGAATTGATCATTCGCTGCACGACACTTATTATGTTGTTGCACATTTTCATTACGTTCTCTCTATGGGGGCTGTTTTTGCAATATTTGCTGGTTTTTATTATTGGTTTGGTAAAATGTTTGGCAGAAACTACTCAGAGTTTTTGGGCAAGCTACATTTTTGGTTAACTTTTATTGGAGTGAATATAATATTCTTCCCACAACACTTCTTGGGTTTAGCAGGAATGCCAAGACGTTATGTTGACTACCCTGATGCTTACGCTGGATGGAATTATATTTCTTCAATTGGCTCATTCATATCAGTTCTTGGTTTGGCAGTATTCTTTGTGATGTTAGTACACGCTCTTATGAAAGTTAGAGATTGTGCTGACAACCCATGGGGTGAGGGAGCCACAACACTTGAGTGGACATTGCCTTCTCCTCCACCATTCCACCAGTTTGAGGAGCTACCAAAAGTTAAGTAGAAATTACAATGGCAAATATTACCTCAGTTTCTAACAAACAGGAATTTGGGCTAGGTTCTATTGCGACAAAACTAGTTCTATACACCTCCTTGCTTAAGCCGAGGGTCATGTCACTTTCTATATTTACAAGCTTTGTAGGAATGATAATCGCTCCTGGAAGTCTAAGTTTTACTAAAGGTTTGCTCGCAATTCTTGCTATCTCAATTGGTTCTGGCGCGTCAGGAGCACTAAACATGTGGTATGAGAGAGATACTGACAAATTAATGAATAGAACAAAAGACCGAGCTTTGCCAACAAACCAAATAAGTGCTAATGGGGCACTCATCTATGGCATAACGCTCTCAATAATTGCTGTATCAATGCTTTACTTGGTTTCAAATTTAGTAGCTGCAGGATTACTTTTACTGACAATTTGCTTTTATATATTTGTTTACACAATATGGCTTAAAAAGAGGACACCTCAAAATATTGTGATAGGAGGTGCAGCGGGAGCCTTTCCTCCGATGATCGGTTGGGCAGTTGTGACAGGGGGAGTCTCAACTGAGATTTGCCTTCTTTTCATATTAATTTTTCTATGGACGCCTCCTCATTTCTGGGCTCTTGCACTTTATAAATCTGATGATTACAAAAAGGCTGGAATTCCTATGATGCCACTGATTGTTGGTGAGCGTAAAACTATAAATTTAATTATCGCATATTCGATTACCTTATTGCCACTTACTTTAATTATGAGTTCATACTATTCTTTGTTTTTCGGAGTTTCGTCAACAGCTCTAAGTATTTTTTTCATTTATTTGGCATTTGATCTCAAAAGATCGTGGTTGAAAGATGGCTTGCTTGAGCGAAAAGCTCAAATGCTATTTTATTTTTCAATTATTTATCTATTTAATATATTCTCAATTCTATTAATCGATAATTTACTATGGAATATTTACTGATGGATAAAAAAATAAAAAAAAGAAATATAATAACTGCCCTCGTACTAGTTTTCTTTGTGGCTTTATTTTTCTCTTACACTGTTTATAAGTTGGGAACTATTTAAATGAATTTTATCAGGTCAAACAACAGTATCACTGCAATTGGACTAATTGGAATAGTTATCACCATGATCGCTTTAGCTTATGCGTCAGTGCCTCTGTACAATTATTTTTGCAAAGTTACAGGATTTGGAGGCACTCCAAATGTATATTCTTCCGAAAGCATTTATTCTATCGATAAAACTATCAATGTTAGATTAGACTCCAACGTTGGTTCTACCCTCGATTGGAAATTCTATCCTGAGCAAAGAATTCATCAATTAAAGATAGGTGAAAATAAACTGATTAATTATGTGATAGAGAATAATACAGATCAAACTCTAAGTGGTACAGCTGTTTATAATGTATCACCAACTGAGGCAGGAAAGTACTTTAACAAAATTGAATGCTTTTGTTTTCAAGAAACGGAGCTCATGGCTAATGAAACTAAAATTATGCCAGTTTCATTTTTTATAGATCCTGAAATTGAAAATGATAAATACATTTCTGATTTATCAGAAGTTACTTTGTCCTATACCTTTTATGAAAACAGTGATACATAATTAGGTATGAGTTCAGAAAATACAAAAAGAACACATGAATATCATTTAGTTGATCCAAGCCCTTGGCCCCTTCTTGCATCGATTGGAGCTTTAATCGCATGCGTTGGTGCGGTTGTTTATTTTAGGACCGATGACATGTGGACAATGATAATTGGTTTAGCAATTGTTATCTATGTCTCATACATGTGGTTCAGAGATGTGATTATAGAGGGCGAACATCAAGGTCATCATACACCAGTTGTTCAAATTGGCCTTCGATACGGTATGACTTTATTTATTGCATCAGAGGTTATGTTCTTTGTTGCTTGGTTTTGGGCATATTTCAACGCAAGTTTATTCCCTACAGAACAAATAGGAGCTATTTGGCCTCCACCAGATATTCATCTAATGGATCCATGGCATATACCTCTAATCAACACGTTAATCTTGCTTTTATCAGGAACTACAGTCACTTGGGCTCATCATGCATTGCTAGAAGGCAATAGAAAAGAGCTAATACAGGGACTATGGTGCACGGTAGGACTTGGTGTCGTATTCACTGGTTTTCAGGTTTATGAATACATGCATGCTGATTTTTCATTTTCTGGGCACATCTATGGAGCAACTTTTTATATGGCGACTGGCTTTCATGGCTTTCATGTTCTAATTGGAACAATATTCTTAATAGTTTGCCTTGGAAGATCGATTGCTGGCCATTTCAAATC
>QCMN01000017.1 GCA_003213715.1 Pelagibacteraceae bacterium AG-422-B15 | reverse complement strand
TATAAAGGGAAAGTTATTGATAAATTATCAGAAACTAATCAAAAATATGATTTTATTATTTCATGTGTAGGCAACGATGAAGATTTAAAAGAAATAACCTCAATAGATAAAGGGTGCTTAAACTCTCTTAAAGAAAAGTCAATATTCATTGATCATTCAACTGTATCACCAAGAATTGTAAAAGAAGTAGAAAATAAGTTAGAAAATTTAGGTGTTAGTTTCCTTGATGCCCCAATATCAGGTGGACAAGCGGGAGCGGAAAAAGGCCAATTAAGTATAATGATTGGAGGTTCAGAGAAGGCATATGAAAGAAGTCTTGAAATATTAGTATCATATGGAAAAAAAATAAAATACATGGGTACCTCAGGATCTGGTCAGCTAACGAAAATAATTAATCAAATTTGTATTGCAGGACTAGTTCAAGGCTTATCAGAGTCTATTTATTTTATGAAGCAGACCGATTTAAACCCTGATGATGTATTGGAAGTAATTTCATCAGGCGCAGCACAATCATGGCAAATGGATAATCGTTTTAAATCAATGGTAGCGGGAGAATTCGACTTTGGTTTTGCAGTTGATTTAATGAGAAAAGATCTTTCAATTGCATTTGCAGAAGCAGATACACATGGCATTAATTTAGAGGTGACTAAAATTGTCGATAAATTCTATAGAGATATTCAAGATTTAGGCGGAAATAAACTTGATACATCAAGTTTAATAAAACGTTTAATCAATTAGTTTTAAAAATTTTGAAACTTCAGGCGCATAATAAGTGATTATTGCATCTGCTCCTGCTCTTTTGAATGATGACAATTGTTCTATAACCATAGTTTCTTCGTTAATTATACCTTGTTGTGATCCGAATTTAATGAGTGAGTACTCACCTGAAACTTGGTAGGCAAATGTGGGATACTTAAGTTCATTCTTAATTCTGTATATGATGTCCAAATAGCTAATTCCAGGCTTTACCATTATCATATCGGCCCCTTCAGCTATATCCATTGATGCCTCCCTGATTGCTTCATCAGAATTCAATATATTCATCTGGTAAGTTTTTTTATCTGTCTTTAAATTCCTGGATGATCCAACTGCATCTCTAAATGGCGAGTACATGCTTGATGAATATTTTGCTGCATAAGACAAAATGAGAGTATCCACAAATTTATTTTTTTCTAACTCGTCTCTAATCATGCCAATCCTACCATCCATCATATCTGAAGGGGCAATTATATCTGCACCATGTTCAGCAAGCAGGATAGATTGTTTAACTAAAACACCATTAGTTGCGTCGTTTAGAATCTTACCTTCATCACTTAATAATCCATCATGACCATGATCTGTATATGGATCTAATGCAACATCGCACATAATACCAAAGTCAGACTTATGACTTTTAAGCTTTTCAAGAGACCTACAAACTAAATTATCTGGATTTAGTGCTTCATCTCCGTATTTTGTTTTTAGCTCCTGAGGCGTGAACGGAAATACAGCTATAAGATTTATTTTATGCTCACTAGCAATATCATAGACCTCATTTAAATTGTCTATCGAATACCTATAAACATTAGGCATTGATTGAATTTCATCTTTGATATTGTTTCCTTCACATACAAAAACGGGCCATACTAAATCGTTTGTACTAAGCATACTTTCTTGAGTAAGGTTTCTAATCCATTTAGCTTGACGAGTTCGTCGCAACCTATTTTTTGGATATTTAAGTTCTGATACACTCATTTAGATTTTTTCTTCGGCAATATTATAAAAGAGCTAGTAGAGTTTATATACTCAGTATAACCATCCTTCTTTTTCGATAATCTATTTTCTAACATAGTCACACCAGAAACCCTAAGCAATAAGTAAGTCATTATTATTGGAGCAATAAAAATTATTAAATTGTTGGATAATGCAAAACAGTAAATTGTAATACCCCACCAAAATAGACTATCCCCGAAATAATTAGGGTGTCTTGAATAATACCAAAGCCCTTTATTCATAACTTTATTAATATTATTTCGATCTAATTTAAATTTGGATAATTGTATATCAGCTATCGTTTCAGTAAGAATTCCTGAAAGTGCTATCAATATACCTACCCAATGGACAAAACCTAGATCAATTCTAGTGTCTAAAATGCTGATCAGGGGCAATGATATAATTGGAATTAAAATTATTTGGATTAAGTAGGCTGTTAAATAAAGACCAATATCTCCTCTAACTTCTCTAATTTTAACATATCTAATATCCTCAGTCTTATTAACATTTCTAATTAAAAGATAGATACCAAGTCTAAAACCCCATATTGTTATTAGAAATAAGCATATTATTTCAGTAACAGAAAATGAATTATTTATTACCAGAGCCAACAGAAATGAAAAAAAGAAACTAGGACCCCAGTAAATATCAATAAAATCTGCTCTTCTAGTTTTAAGGGATGATATCCACAAAATTGTGATGACGATAAAATTGAAGCCTAATATAATTATAAAATTAAGTAACATAATTCAGTATATATATGTCTTTTAAATTTTTAGACAATTATAATTTTATTCCATTCGCACATCGTGGCGGTTCCTATGATTTTTGTGAAAATACTTTAGATGCATTCAATAATTCAATTAATTTAGGATATCGGCACATCGAAACAGATGTGAGGCATACAAAAGATAATAAGTTAATAGTATTTCATGATTCAGATTTAAAAAGAATTCTTGGCCTAGATACAAAAATAGAAAATTTAAATTATGAAGAGTTAAAAAATATAAAAATTTTTGAGAAACATACAATCCCATTACTTGATGAGGCCTTATTTTCTTGGCCTGAGATAAATTTTAATATTGAACCCAAAAGTTTAGAGTCTGCATACTTATTGAAAGATAAATTAAAATCTATGAAAAATATTGACAGGATATGTATTGGTTCATTTAGTAATACTAAGATAGATATTTTGAGAAATGAGTTTAAAGATAATCTATGTTCATCAATGACTAAGAGTGAGACTATATTATTTTTTCTTAATAGATTTTTTTCTATCTATGATAATAGTGTTCCATGTCTTCAAATACCTATGACATATATGGGCTTTAGAATTGTTACGAGTGATCTAGTCGAGCATGTTCATAGTCTTGGAAAAAAAATACATGTCTGGACAATTAATGATGAAAACCAGATGATAGATCTAATAAATATAAATGTTGACGGTATAATGACAGATAAACCGACAACTTTAAAAAAAGTCTTACAAAAAAAGTCTCTTTGGAATTAATTATTGTATTTTTTTATATACAAGATTTAGTATAATTAGTTTAATAATATCCTATATGAGTGAACAAACTAAAGTATCAATTGCTTCAGACCACGCAGGTTTTGATCTAAAAGATCAAATAATTAAACGCCTTCTAGATTGTGGAGTTGATGTTATTGATAGAGGACCAGATAAAAAAGATCCAGTAGATTATCCTGACTACGCTTCAAAAGTAACAAGTGATATTTTAAATGAAAAAGCTCATAAGGGCGTATTAGTTTGTGGAACTGGCCAAGGGATGGCAATGGCAGCAAATAAAAAACCTGGGATTAGAGCTGCTCTTTGTTATAGCAGTGAGGTTACAAAATTAGCTAGGGAACATAATGATGCAAATATTTTGACTTTAGGCGCCCGTGTTATAGATGAAGCTACAGCCTTAAGTCTAGTTGAAACATTCTTAAATACGGACTTTGAAGGCAGCCGACACGCTGTTAGAATAAATAAAATAGGATAATTATATGACTTTTTTTTCATCTCCGCTTCAAGAAATCGATAACGAAATTCATGAAGCAATAAACAAAGAACTTTCAAGACAACAAAATCAGATTGAGTTAATCGCATCAGAAAATATAGTTTCAAAAGCCGTATTAGAAGCTCAAGGATCTGTATTAACAAATAAATATGCAGAAGGGTATACGGCTGCCCGTTATTATGGAGGCTGTGAATTTGTTGACATTGCTGAGGACCTTGCAATTCAGAGACTAAAAAAACTCTATAAATGCGAATATGCTAATGTGCAGCCTCATTCAGGAGCGCAGGCTAATGGCGCGGTTATGTTAGCTCTAATAAAACCAGGAGATACAATTTTAGGTATGAGCTTGGATGCTGGTGGACATTTAACTCATGGGTCAGCACCATCTATGTCAGGAAAATGGTTTAATGCAGTTCAGTATGGATTGGATTATGAAGGGTTGATAAATTATGATGAAGTTGAATCGCTCGCAAAAGAACATAAACCTAAAATAATAATTGCAGGAGGAAGTGCTTACTCGAGAATTATAGACTTCAAAAGATTTCGTGAAATTTGTGACTTGGTAGGAGCATATCTGCATGTAGATATGGCTCACTTTTCAGGATTAGTTGCAGCTGAAGAGTATCCTAATCCTATAGAATTTGCAGATGTTGTTACTTCGACAACTCACAAAACTATAAGAGGTGCTAGAGGTGGCATGATACTTTCTAATAATAAAGACTTAGGCAAAAAATTTAATTCAGCTGTATTCCCAGGGTATCAAGGTGGACCTCTAATGCATGTAATAGCAGGTAAAGCTGTTGCCTTTGGTGAAGCTTTAAAACCAGAATTTAAAGAATATATAAAACAAGTTATTAAAAATGCTCAAACCCTTAGTCAAACATTAGTAGATGGTGGTCTCAAAATTGTTTCTGGAGGTACAGACACGCATCTAATTTTAGTTGATTTAACCCCAATGGACCTGACAGGCGATGCAGCTTCAACAAGTCTTGAGGAAGCTAACATTACATGTAATAAAAATGGAATACCAAAGGACCCGAAACCCCCAAAAATAACTTCTGGAATCAGATTGGGGACTCCTGCTGCTACAACAAGAGGTTTTAAAGAAAAGGAATTTGAAACTGTTGGAAATTTAATCCTTGAAACGTTATCAGGATTAAAACAAAACCCAAATGATAATAGTAAAGTTGAAAAAATAGTAAAAGAGAAAGTGATAAATCTCTGTAATCAATTTCCAATTTATAATTAGGTGACAATATGAAGTGTCCATTTTGTGGAAATAATGATACCCAAGTCAAGGACTCTCGAGCTACGGAGGACAATTCTGCTATAAGAAGAAGAAGGTTTTGCTCTGCATGTGGTGCACGCTTTACAACATTTGAACGTATACAGTTGAGGGAACTGACTGTTCTTAAAAAATCAGGAAAGAAAGTCCCATTTGATCGTGATAAACTAGAAAGATCAGTGCAAATAGCTTTAAGAAAAAGACCAGTTGACAATGAGAGAGTTGATAGAATGATTAGTGGTATAGTTAGAAGAGTTGAGAGTCTAGGTGAAACAGAAGTTTCATCAGATGTGATAGGTGAAATTGTTATGGAAGGATTGCAAAGCATTGACTCTGTTGCATATGTTCGTTTTGCATCAGTCTATAAAAATTTTCGTGAGGCAAAAGATTTTGAAGAATTCTTAGGTGTAATTTCTTCCACTGAAGATTAGGTTTGCATTTGAGTGAAAAAAATTATCCTAGAATCGCAGAAAGAATGGCACTTAGGGCCATTGGTACAACGTATCCAAACCCTCCGGTAGGAGCAGTAATTGTTAACAACGGTATAATTTTGTCAAGAGGGTGGACACAGCCTAAAGGTGTACCTCACGCTGAAATTCATGCAATAAACCAAATTAAAAATAAAAAAGATATTAAAGGTGCTCATTTGTATTGCACTCTAGAACCATGTTCGCATGAAGGTAAAACCCCTCCTTGTGTTGATAAAATTATAGAACTCAAATTTGCAAAAGTGATCATCTCTCAGGTTGATAAAAATCCCCTAGTTAATAATAACTCAGTAAAAAAGTTAAGATCAGCTGGCATTAACGTTATTATTAAAAATTTTGGCGATAAAGTAGAAGAATTAAATAATATTTTTTTTAATTCAATAAAAGATCGTAAGCCATTTATAACGCTTAAAATTGCATCTACAGCTGATGGTAAGATTGCAACAAATTTATACAAAAGTAAATGGATCACTAATTCAACTTCACGAATGTTTGGCCATAAATTAAGATCGTTGAACGAATGTTTAATCGTAGGAACTTGCACAATAAGAAAAGATAACCCCATATTAGATTGTAGGCTTGAAGGATTAAGTGAAATATCTCCTGATATATTTGTTTTAGATAGAAGACTAGATTTAAATCATAATTTAAAAATATTTAGCAATAAAAACCGTAAAATATATATTTTTCATTCTGATAAAATGAAGAAAAAAATTTTAAATTCAAAGAATATAAAGTATATAAAAATTAAAGAAGTAAATAATGTGCTAGATATCAATACTGTCATAAGAAAAATATCTGATTTAGGGTATATGAGAGTGTTGGTTGAAGGAGGCTCAAAATTATCAGCTTCTCTATTGAATGAAAATCTAATTGACGAAATAGCTTGGTTTAGGGCGAGCAAAATAATGGGAAATAAAGGTATTAATGCTATTTCAAATTTAGATATTGATAGTATTGAAAATTTAAAAAAATTTCAGTTAATTAGTCTTAAATCAATTGATAATGACCAATTATCAATTTACAGGAAAAAATAATCCATGTTTTCGGGAATAATAGAAAATATAGGAACTGTTAAAGAATATAAAAAAAGAAAAGACTATCAGCTTGTGCTTGATACTGATCTTAACTTTAAAGATGTAAAAAAAGGAAGCTCAGTTTGCTGCAATGGAGTATGTTTAACTGTTACATCTAAAAAAAAATTATCTAAAAAAACAAGACTTAGCTTTGATGTTTCAAAAGAGACAGTAAATTGTACAAACTTTAATCAGATAAAGATAGGCGATCTAATAAATATTGAAAAATCTCTAAGAGTTGGTGATGAAATTAGTGGGCATTTCGTTTTTGGACATGTAGATGATACTGCTTCATTAGTATCATCAATAAAAATTGGTGGCTCTTATGAGTTAAAATTCAAAATTTCTAAAAAACTAAGTAAGTTTATCGCAAAAAAAGGTTCTATTGCCATAAATGGTATTTCTCTTACTATCAATAATTTTAAAAAAGGTGAAATTTATCTTAATATAATTCCATACACATGGAAAAAAACTAATCTTAATAAATTAAAAGTAGGCGATAGAATAAATCTTGAAGTAGATATGCTTGCAAGATATGTTACGCAAAATCGTTGACCTATATTGCTTATGAATAATGAATTTATATCATCTATTGAAGAAATAATTGAAGACCAAAAACTTGGTAAAATGGTAATTATGGTCGATGATGAAGACCGTGAAAATGAGGGAGATTTGATCATTCCTGCGGCGAAAGTTGATGATAAAGCAATAAACTTTATGGCAACTCATGGCAGGGGTTTGATTTGTTTATCGCTTACAGAGGATAGGGTAAAGGAACTTGATTTACCGCTGATGTCACAAAATAATGATACACGCGACACTACTGCATTTACAATATCCATAGAGGCAAAAGAGGGTGTTACAACGGGTATTTCTGCACAAGACCGAGCTGTTACAATTCAAACTGCAATTGATCAAAAAAAATCAAAAAAAGATATTATGAGCCCTGGACATGTATTTCCATTAGTTGCGAGAGACGGAGGTGTATTAATGAGAGCTGGTCACACTGAAGCATCAGTTGATTTAGCTAGGCTTAGTGGGTATACGCCAGCGGGAGTTATTTGCGAAATAATGAATGATGATGGCACTATGGCAAGAATTCCTGACCTTATTGAGTTTTCAAAAAAACATAACATCAAAATAGGAAGGATAGTGGATTTAATTTCTCATAGAAGAAATAAAGATAAGTTTATTAAAAAATCTTATGACTCAGAAATAAATTTAGACTCAGGTGGTAAATTTAATATCAAAATATATGAGTCACTCTATGATGGTACTGAGCAAATTGTACTAACAAAAGGAGATATAAGTGATGGAAATCCGATTATGGTCAGAGTACATGTTACAGACTACTTTGATAATTTATTTGGTAATTACGGAAGTGATGATGCTTCATTGCACAAAGCTATTAAGATCATCGAAAAGGAAAATAGAGGAGTTATTATCTTAATAAGAGATACTGGTAAATCTATCATTAATAATTTAATAACAAACCAATCAAATTCAGACAATCGAATTCAAAATACGAGTGACGAACTTAGAATTTATGGTATGGGAGCGCAAATCCTATCAGAAATTGGAGTCAAAAAAATGATACTTCTCACTAATACTGAATGGAAATTTATTGGTTTAGATGCTTTTGATATTGAAATTATTGAGACAAAATTTTTAAATACTATAAATGACTAAAAAATATAAATTCTTAATAGTAGCCTCGACTTTTTATCCCAAAATAACTGAAGGCTTATTGAATGGTGCAGTTACTGAGTTAAAAAGACTAAAATTAAATTACGATGTATTTAGGGTAAACGGATCACTTGAAATCCCTGTTCAAATTGCGATACTTCTAAAAAGAAAAAAATACGATGCAGTTATTGCGGTGGGCTGTATTATTAAAGGTAAGACAGATCATTATGAGTTTATTGCAAATGCTATTACAAATTCACTGCTTTCAATATCTGTTAAAAATAGAATTCCAGTTTCCAACACTGTTCTTACATGTTTAAGCATTAAGCAAGCAACTGAGAGATCTTCAAAAAAACTCAATAGAGCAAAAGAAGCAGTTTTAGCGGCTATATCAGTTTTAAAAAATTAAAAATTAATGTCTGATATAAAATCATATCAAAGGCTTTTAGCTGTACAGGCTCTTTATGAGTTTACTATTAATAAAAGAGGTATAGATAATTCTTTTGATGAATTACTTTTACATATTGTTGAAAATAGTGATTTTAAAAACAAAATAAATAATTCCAAACTTTTACTTACTAAAGAAATTTTAAAAGGTGTTTATTTTAATCTTAAAAAAATAGATTTGATCTTAAAAAGTTCGCTTAAGGATAAAAGTAAAGTCCAATCATTTGATAAATTATTATTATCTATCTTCAGATGTGCAATTTATGAGATTGAAGTAAAAAAAGAAATTTCAAAAAAAATTGTTATTTCAGAGTATTTATTGATATCTAATCATTTTTTTGGCAATAAAGAGGCTATACTTCTAAATGGAGTACTTGATAACCTTAGATAAAATTAGAATAAAATAAAAGTTGCATATTTATGTAATTTTTGGCATTTTCACCACCAGCAATAAACAATTAAGGACATACGATATGAGTATATTAAACCTAATTATTTTCTCAGGAATACTATCAATTATTTATGGTTTTTGGGCTGGAAATTCAGTTTTAAAATCAAATCCTGGTAGTGAAAAAATGCAGGAAATTTCATCAGCAATTCAAATTGGTGCCCAAGCATATCTAAATAGACAATATACAACTATTGCTATTGTAGGTGCAGTTATCTGTGTTCTTTTATATTTATTTTTTAGAGATTTTTGGGTTGTTGGAGGTTATTTAATTGGTGCAATACTTTCAGGTGCGGCAGGTTACATTGGAATGATAATTTCCGTAAGAGCTAATGTTAGAACAGCTCAGGCAGCTAGTGAGAGTTTAGGGAAAGGTCTAAATGTTGCTTTCAAAGCAGGTGCTGTTACTGGTATGCTTGTTGCTGGTTTGGCTTTGTTATCTATATCAGTATACTATGCCATTTTAGATTCTTATTCTGTATCTGAGGAGACACTTAAGCATGCGCTTGTCGCTTTAGGGTTTGGTGCTTCACTAATTTCAATATTTGCAAGACTTGGAGGTGGAATTTTTACCAAGGGAGCAGATGTTGGAGCTGATTTAGTTGGTAAAGTTGAAGCAGGTATTCCTGAAGATGATCCTAGAAATCCTGCAGTTATAGCTGACAATGTTGGTGATAATGTGGGAGACTGCGCAGGCATGGCGGCTGATTTATTTGAGACTTATGCCGTAACAATTGTGGCGACGATGGTTCTAGCCACAATATTCTTTTCTGGTGAAATTGCTCACATGATGACTATTTATCCTATGGCAATAGGAGGGAGCTGTTTAGTAGCTTCAATTATTGGTACTTTTTTTGTAAGACTAGGTTCCTCTCAAAGTATTATGGGTGCGTTATATAAAGGTTTTATAGCATCAGCAATACTTTCATTGATTTTTATTTATCCAGTAACTCAAATAGTATTAGGTGACATGTCAAAAGAATTCACTTTTGGTGAAACGACTTTTTCTGGGACTTCTCTATATATTTGTTCAATAATTGGAATTGTAATTACAGGACTTCTTATTTGGATAACTGAATATTATACAGGAACAAATTATAGACCAGTTCAAAGTGTTGCAAAGGCATCTACAACTGGTCACGGGACAAATGTAATACAGGGACTGGCAGTTTCTATGGAAGCAACAGCACTTCCAGCATTGGTTATCGTAATAGGGATCGTAATGACATTTCAGTTGGCTGGTTTGTTTGGAATAGCAATTGCAGTGACCGCTATGCTAGCACTCGCTGGAATGGTTGTTGCGCTAGATGCATATGGTCCTGTTACAGATAACGCTGGCGGTATAGCAGAAATGTCAAATCTGGACGAAAATGTAAGAAAAACTACTGATGCACTTGATGCAGTTGGAAATACTACAAAAGCAGTTACAAAGGGCTATGCAATTGGTTCTGCAGGGCTAGGTGCACTTGTTTTGTTTGCCGCATATGTTGAAGATTTAAAATTAATCGAAAACTTAACGCCTAATTTTAGTCTTGAAAATCCCTATGTTGTTGTTGGTTTATTAATTGGAGGTCTATTGCCATATTTATTTGCATCAATGGGAATGATGGCTGTTGGCCGGGCAGGTGGCGCAGTAGTTGAAGAAGTTAGAAAGCAGTTTGCTGATAACCCCGGCATCATGACAGGTGAGTCAAAGCCTGATTATTCTAGATCAGTTGATATGCTTACTCGTTCAGCAATTAAAGAAATGATAATCCCATCTATGCTGCCTGTATTATCACCAATAATACTTTTTTTTATTGTTTCAATCGTTGCTGATCAAAATGCAGCTGTTTCAGCAGTAGGTGCGATGTTGCTTGGCGTAATTGTCACAGGTATATTTGTTGCAATATCTATGACTGCAGGTGGTGGTGCATGGGATAACGCAAAGAAATACGTTGAAGATGGAAATTTTGGTGGTAAAGGATCAGAGGCTCATAAAGCTGCTGTCACAGGAGATACTGTGGGAGACCCATATAAAGACACCGCGGGTCCAGCTGTTAATCCTATGATTAAAATTACTAATATTGTAGCTTTGCTATTATTAGCCGCATTATAATCAATTATTTACTGACCTCTCGTAAATGCATCATAGAGTTGGTCAGTTATTCCGTAGGCATTTCTCTCTACCTTGGTTTTTTCAGATGAAAAATCAATTTTATTAAAATTGTCAGCAGTTAAAAGAGCTTGATCAATTAATATTCCACTATTATCAAATTCAAATCTGTAAATACTTTGAAAAAGTAGTTCATCCTCATCAAAAACTTTTTTTTCTTTGAGAGACAATAGATAAATCCATACATTCTCTACATCTTGGATCTCTATTGATGGTGAACCCATGGCATTGAATACATCATTTTTTGAAGTATTATTTACTTCAAATTTTGATATTTTCTCTGAAGATACAAGCAAATCGTCTAAAAGATAACCATGTTGCTTATTGATGGGAGAGCAATTATATAAGATTAATGACAGTAAAATTAAATTATAAAATTTAAACATTATTATGTTAATTAAGAATACAAAACATACTATCGAAAAAATCTATCAGAATATTGTTAAAATATCGAGATCAAAATTTTTTTATATTGATTTTGAACTTGAAGATAGTTTTGAAACTAGGTTTGATTTGATTATATTTCATGCATTTATGATTTTTTATTTTTATAAAAGTCAAAATATTAGTAAATCATCTTTATCACAGATGTTATTTGATTATATGTTTAATGATTTTGAGAATAATCTCAGAGAAATGGGGTTTGGAGATATTGCAGTTAATAAAAAAATGAAACTATTTATCAGGGCTTTTTATGGCAGGTTATCACAGTATAGTAGAAGTTTTGATCTTTTAGAGAAAGAAGATGATAAATCATTGCTTGAGCAAACAATCTTAAATAATATATTTAAAGGAAATTCATCTAATAAAAAAAATGTTAGTATGTTTGCAAAATATATAATTAATAATATAGAAAAATTTCAAAGTATGTCTGAAAAGGAAAATATTGATTGTAATTTTGAATTTATAAAATTTGTTTAGTATTTTGAAAAAGATTTTTAAATTAGCGGTTGACATATTGGGCAGTGAAACCAAAACAAAAGAAATTCTAAGAGGCCTAGAACACTCTTTGTTAAGGAATATTAACTACAAATTTTATTTATTTGGAAATAAAGAGTCGATACTTAAAAATTTAAAAAAATTTAAAAAACTTCATTTGGCATCTGAAATAATTGATTGCTCAGATAGTATTTCAATGGACGACAAGCCATCTGAAATAATAAAGTCAAAAGTACTTTCAAGTATGCACCTAGCAATTAAGTCCACGCAAGAGAATGAAACAGATGCTATACTTTCATTTGGTAATACTGGAGCATTAATGACTTTATCGTTGCTAAATATTAAAACATTATTTGAAATAAAGCGTCCAGCTATTGCATCGATATGGCCAAACATGAAAGGTGAGTCCATAGTTTTAGATCTTGGTGCGAATACTAAATTAAGTTCAAAGTATCTTGTAGACAGTGCAATCCTTGGATCTAGTTTAGCAAGTATACTATTTAAAATAGATAAACCATCTGTGGGTATATTAAATGTTGGTAAAGAAGAAATAAAAGGAAATGATGAGATTAAGAATGCCTCCGATAGATTACAGGAACTTAATAAATTAGATTTGATTAATTACCATGGATATATTGAAGGAAATGATATTTCTCTTGGAAAAACTAATGTTGTTGTTACCGACGGTTTTACTGGCAACGTTGCTTTAAAGACAGCAGAGGGAACTGCAAAGCTATTTCAAAGTCACCTAAACAACGCTTATCAAAGCTCATTATTGTCAAAGTTAGGATACGTATTATCTTCAATCTCTCTAAAATCCGTACGAGAAAGATTGGATCCAAGAGTACATAATTGTGGTATATTTATGGGACTTAATGCTCTGGTCGTAAAGTGTCATGGTCAATCAGAGTTTAAAGGCGTTTCCTATGCCGCGGATATTATATATTCTTTGCTTGAAAATGATGTAAATGAAAAAATTAAGAAATATGTGAATGAAATGCAAAATAAAATAGCTATTTAGTTCATAAAAAAAGTAATTAATATATTGTTATAAGTTATTAATTTAATATAATTTTTCCTATGGATAAGACGACCACTAGATCAACACTTAGTGAAGCTGTTTTCAAGAATGTTGGCCTTTCTAGAAACGAGTCCGCAACACTTGTTGACTCTGTTTTCGGAGAAATTTTAAAAAGTTTAATTAATGGTGATGATGTGAAAATTTCATCGTTCGGCACATTCGTTGTAAGACAAAAAAAAGAAAGAATTGGCCGAAATCCAAAGACAGGCCAGGAAGTTCCGATAACGGCGAGAAGCGTAGTAACTTTTCGTGCTTCCAATGTATTAAAGTCAAAAGTTAACTCAAAAAATAAAATGAATTCAGAGGCAGCAATTAAATGAGCTCAAAGTCACCCGAAGCTTTTAGAACTATAAGTGAAGTGTCGAGAGATTTGTCGTTGCCTCAACATGTACTTAGATTTTGGGAGACAAAGTTTGTACAAATAAAGCCAATCAAAAGAGGTGGTGGGCGCAGATATTATAGGCCTGAAGATGTGAAGTTATTAAAAGGCATTAAAAGTCTTTTGTACAACGATGGTTATACAATTAGAGGTGTCCAAAAAGTAATTAAAGAAATTGGTACAAAAAAATTATTAAATATACAGACTGAAAATAATGACTTTACAGAAATAAAAAAAGATACTAGTAATCCCTTTGGCGAACAAAATTATCCTCAGTATTCTATTAATGTCTCAAAAAGAAAAAAACTAATGAATGTTTTAGAAGATTTAGTTCAACTAAGGAAAAAACTTAATAATAAATAATGGCAAAAAAATCAACTGTAAAGGTACGACTTGTTCCTGAGGAAAAAACTGATAGCAAGTTTTATTATTACGCAAAAAAACCAACATCAGGTTTAAAGGCAAAAGATAAGTTAAGGATGAAGAAGTATAATCCAGCAACTAAGAAACATGAATGGTTTGTAGAAAAGAAACTACCGCCACATAGTAAATAATTATTTTTTGAAATTTTTTTTCTCAAAATTGATAAAGTTTTTTATTATTGATACCCAAATATCACCTATCAATTTTGGATTTGCACCAAGTTTTTTTGACTGATTTTCAACTTTCTTTTTAATTTGATTTATTCTTTTTGTGTCAACAATCTCTGATTTTCTTGTTTTCAAGCTAAGTGCCTTGTTTACCAGTTGAGACCTTTTAACCATTAACGGCAAAATCTGAGAGTCGACTTTATCGATTCTCTTTCTTACCTCTTTCATCTGGGAAGAGTTATTTTTCTTTCTTATCATCTTTTTTTAAACGGCCTTAAAATATACATTGAGGGGAAAACCCAGAGAATACCTAATATAAAGTAAACAATAAATTCTAATAGCCAATGATTAAAGTTGATTTTAACTAAAAAAGCCATAACTAATAAACAATATAAAAACATCATTAGTATAAAAAGAATAATACTCAGTAACTTTTTTGTTTTTAGCATATTAAATATTTAATAATTATAACTATGAAAATCAATATATTTTCAATTTGGCTATTTTCTCTCACAATCGCTATCTGCGCGATTATAATTATTGGGGGATACACAAGAATATCAGACTCAGGCCTATCAATAACAGAGTGGTTACCAGTTACAGGCATTATGTATCCATTAAGTAATTACCAATGGCAAATAGAATTCAGCAAATATCAGCAAATTGATGAATTTATGCTCGTTAATAGCGCAATGACGCTAAATGAATTTAAAATAATATATTTTTGGGAATGGTTTCATAGATTTTTTGCTAGATTAATTGGAGCACTTTATCTTATTCCCCTAATTTATATGTTAATAAAAAAGAAAATTGATAAGAAATATCTATTTAGAATATTCTTAATTGGATTTCTTTTAGGCATACAAGCTTTTATTGGTTGGTACATGGTAAAAAGTGGCTTAGTCGGGAGAATTGATGTTAGTCAGTATCGTCTAGCCATGCATCTCACTATGGCATTTATTATTTTAGGTATTACTTTTCAAACTTTCTTAGTAACCAATATAAAATATATCGACTATAAAAGGTTTTATAATAAATTAGATAATGAATTCTTATTCTTATTATTATTTTTATTTATTTTCTTACAAATTTCCTATGGGGCTTTTGTTTCTGGAACTCACTCAGGATTATTATTTAATACCTGGCCAATGTATAACGGTAGTATTTTTCCTTATATCGAAAACAAAGCTTTAAGTGGTATTATAAATTTTTTTGAAACAGGAGAATATATAATTTTTGTCCATCGAACATTTGCATTATTAGTTCTCTTATTAGTTATACATATAAATTACATTTTATATAAAAAAAATAAAGAAATTATTAAAAGTTATTTAATAATTATATTTAATTTAAGTTTCGTATTACAGATTTTACTTGGTGTCTTAATGACTTTTCAAAATATTCCGTGGCATCTAGCGCTAGCTCATCAGGGAAATGCAATCATTTTATTTTTGATTTCATTATCAATGTGGGTATTAAGTAAAAAGTCTCTTCAAAAAACTTTTAGTGAAGAGACTTTTAGTTAGATTATGCTGCGTCTAAAGCATTTTTAAGATCTTCAATAATATCATCGATATGTTCTATGCCTATTGATAGTCTTACATAGCTAGGATTCACACCTGCTGACTCCATATCCTCGTCAGATAGTTGAGAGTGAGTTGTTGAAGCTGGATGAATAGCAAGGCTTCGTGCATCTCCAATATTAGCGACATGGTAGAACATATTCAGATTGTTAATAAATTTTTCTCCACTTGCTTTACCGCCTTTAAGTTCAATTCCACAGAGCGCACCATGTCCCCCCTTCAAGTATTTGTTGGCTCTTTCACCTGCTTCCCCCTCATCAAGACCAGCATATATAACTCTTGAAACCTTATTATGATTTGAGAGATATTCAGCAACTTTAGCAGCGTTAGAACAATGTTTTTCCATTCTTAGCGATACAGTCTCTAAACCTTGAATTATTTGAAAAGCACTTTGTGGTGGCAATGCAGGACCAAGGTCTCTTAATCCCACAAACCTAGCTCTCACAATATAAGCGATTGGACCAACTGCTTTGGCAAACTCTGTCCATACCATCCCGTGATAACTAGGATCAGGATTATTAAGCATTGGTTGTCTTTTAGGGTCTTTTGCCCAATCAAACTTTCCACTATCAACAATTATTCCACCTATAGTTGTACCATGTCCTCCTATGAACTTTGTAAGAGAATGAACAACGATGGTTGCACCATGTTCAATTGGTTTACAAATCACGGGTGCAGCGGTATTGTCTACAATCAATGGAATATTATACTCATCTCCAATATCAGCAACTTCTCTAATTGGAAAGACTTTAAGTTTTGGATTTGGTAAAGTTTCAGCATAATAAGCACGAGTGTTATCATCCGTCATTTTTCTAAAACTTTCAGGATCTGTTGGGTCTGCAAATCTCACCTCGATGCCTAAATCTTTCATAGTATTTGCAAATAGGTTCCATGTGCCCCCATATAGATCTGTCGAGCTCACAATATTATCTCCGGCTTTTACTAAGTTTTGAATGCTCAACATTGAAGCTGATTGGCCTGAACTTACACATAACGCACCCACGCCACCTTCCATTGCCGCGACTCTTTTTTCAAGAACATCCACAGTAGGGTTCATTATTCTTGTGTAAATATTACCAAAATCTTTAGCCCCAAATAAATTAGCTGCATGCTCAGTATTATGAAACTGATACGATGTAGTTTGATATATTGGAACAGCCACGGACGTTGTAGAAGGGTCACTTCTGTAATCACCTCCATGTAGTGCTATTGTCTCAGGGTTTACAGAATCTGCAGGATTAAATTTATTTTTTGCCATTTTTTTACCTCTATTTATATTTTCTTCGAGTTTCACAGCAAACAAAAAACCGCATCATAATACTATGTGCGGCTGATGGCTTAGCTGTATAAGTCCGCAAGCTGTATTAAACTCGACAATATATTGAATAACACTCTAAGACTTATGTAAAGCCTAATAATTGAAAAAGTATTATAATACCATTATTTAAATATATGAATTTATTATATAAATATATATTGTTGACATATTTTATTGTATTCTCTAATAAACAACTACATGACTACATCTAAGATACTAAAGCAAACTGCGTCTCTAAGAAAAGAGGACATTAAGAAAGACTGGCTACTGATCGACGCAAAAGATATCGTTTTGGGAAGACTTGCCACAAATGTATCCAATATTTTAAGAGGAAAGCATAAGCCAACATATACTCCACACGTGGATTGTGGAGATAATGTAGTTATTATTAATGCTGAAAAGATTAAGCTTACGGGCAAAAAACTCGATGACAAAACTTATTATAGACATACTGGATATCCTGGGGGAATTAAGAGTATCAATGCTAGAAAAATATTAGAAGGAAAGTTTCCAGACCGATTAGTTAGACTGGCCGTTAAACGAATGATTCCTAAAGGACCACTTGGAAGAAAGCAACTGTCAAATATGAAAGTATACATAGGTGACAAGCATCCTCACGAGGCTCAAAATCCTAAAGTATATAACATACAGGATGTAGTTTAAATGAATGAAACTATGAATAATAATTCTGAGGAAAATTCAGCAAAGCCAGTATTGGATAATCTAGGAAGATCATATGCTACAGGTAAAAGAAAGAATGCTGTCGCAAGAGTCTGGATAAAAGATGGTTCTGGAAAAATAGTAATTAATGGTAAGGATGTTGATAAGTACTTTTTAAGACCCGTACTAAATATGCTAGTTAACCAACCACTTGAATTGACAAACAAAAAAATGAATGTCGACACAACAGTTACAGTTAGTGGCGGTGGAATGTCCGGTCAGGCTGGAGCTGTCAGACATGGAATTTCAAAAGCTCTAACTTTGCTAGATCCAAACTTAAGACCAATCCTTAAAACTGAAGGTTTACTTACGAGAGACTCTCGAATTGTTGAAAGAAAAAAATATGGTAGACGTAAAGCGCGTAGACGTTTCCAATTCTCAAAAAGATAATTTTTCTCAAACTTCTATTTTAAAATTAAAAATTAATTATGAAAAACGTAGCTATATTAGGTGCTAGTGGTTTTGTAGGACAAGAAATAATCAAAATTTGTCTCAATCATCCCCATGTTAGGATTGTTGCTTTATCTGCAAACAAGTCAGTAGGTGAGATAGTTCAAATCCATGACTCTGCTAGTACACAAACACCACTCAAATACAAAAGCTATGAAGACATAAATTTTAGTAGCATTGATTATTTATTTAATTGCTTGCCAAATGAAAATCTTCATAAAAGAAGTGATCTATTGAAATCAGATATCCGTATAATTGACCTTTCAGTTGATTTTAGACTTGATGATAAAAATGAGTATGAAAACTGGTATGGCTTTAAACACGACAACTTTGAGATAAACGATAAATTTCAATATGGATTAACCGAGTTTAATAGAAATAAGATAAAAAAATGTAAGCATATTGCAAACCCTGGTTGCTATGCAACTAGCATCTTAATCCCACTAATTGAATTGATAAAACAAAATGCAATTAAAACCGACGATATCGTTATTGACTCAAAATCAGGTTACTCAGGTGCAGGTAAAACAAAGGGGAAAAAAGAGTTAATTAAGGAAGTAAATGAAAATATCAGAACCTATGGTATTGGTGATCATAAACACATAGCTGAAATAAACCAAGAACTAAGTAAAATCAAAAATATTCAAACTGAAGTTTTCTTTGCGGCTAATATATTACCTGTTGAAAGAGGTATTTTGAGTAACATTTATATTGATACAAATGAGGTATCTCAAAATGATATTTACGATATATTACAAAAAAGATTTAATGATGAGCATTTTATACAATTGCTACCAATGAACGATATTCCTTCCTCTAGGGACGTAGTTGGCACCAATAACTTAGTCATAGGATTAAAAAAAGGATATAAAGAAAATAAATTATGTATTGTTAGTGTTTTAGATAATTTGGTAAAAGGAGCTGCTGGACAAGCAGTTCAAAATTTTAATCTTATGAATGATTATGATGAGAGGTTAGGACTAGAATGAGAAAAAAAATAATAATTATTTTTAATTTAGTTTTATTTTTATTTACTTTCAATGCCTGTTCATCAGCACAAAATTTTTCTTTTTATGAGTTTTTTATCAACCCAAATGCTGCAGAATTTATTTTAGATGATCAAGAAAATGCTCAAAAACCAGATTTAGAGAGCGTACCAGAAAAGGTTGAAATCGATGAGTAAAACTTATGGTGTCGGAATCGCAGGACTAGGTACAGTTGGATCAGGATTTCTAAAACAATTAAAAAATTTTAAAACACCCTCTCAAAAAGCTGCAAATATCAATGTAATTAAAATTGCTGTTAAGAACTTAAGAAAAAAAAGAAGTTTATCAGTTAAGTCTCTACCGTTAACAACTAATACAATGTCATTAGCAACAAATGACAATGTAGATATTTTAATTGAGCTTATAGGTGGCTCAAAGGGAATAGCATATAAAGTTGTTAAAAAAGCACTCCAAAATAAAAAGCATGTAATTACCGCTAACAAAGCTTTGCTTGCAGTACACGGAAATGAGTTATCTAAAATTGCTGAGCAAAATAATGTTTGTCTCAATTATGAAGCAGCTGTTGCTGGCGGTATACCAATTGTAAAAGCTGTAAGAGAGAATTTGCGACTTAATAAAATAAACAAAATTTATGGCATTTTGAATGGTACTTGTAACTACATTTTAACAAAGATGGAAAATAATGCGGGAGATTTTAAAAATGTATTAAATGATGCTCAAAAAAAAGGTTTTGCTGAATTAGATCCAACGTTTGATATTCAGGGTATTGATGCAGCTCATAAGATTACGTTGTTATCAAGTATTGCTTTTGACATTCCTGTAAATTTTAAAGCTACTTTTATAGAAGGTATTACTAAGATTGATAAATATGATTTTGTTTTTGCAAAAGAATTAGGTTACTCGATAAAATTATTATCAGTTGCTTCTAAAAAATTAAGTAAGATCGAACAAAGAGTCCACCCGTGTTTTGTCAATCTAAAATCAGATATTGCAAAAGTGAGTAACGAGATTAATGCTGTTGTCGTAAATGACTCAGTAATAGGAAAAAATATTTTTGAAGGCCCTGGTGCTGGAGCTGGACCAACAGGGGCCTCAGTTATGTCAGACCTTATGGACATTATAAGAGGTACTTATAATTATCCATTAGGTGTATCAATAAATAAGAAAAAGAAGTTAAAAATTCAGAGAATTGGTGATTTGTCATTCCCATATTATTTGAGAATTACAGCCAAAGATAAAGCTGGGGTAATGGCAAAAATTTCAAAAGCTCTTTCAAAAAGAAAAATTTCGATTGAAAGTATAATTCAAAAGCCATCGAAAAGGTCAAATTTTGCTGAAATTATTTTGATAACGCACACAGTCAAAGAATCTTCGCTTTTATCATCTATTAAACAGATAAAAAGATTACCAGAAGTAAGCTCATCTGTTAAATTTATCAGAATTGAAGATTCGTTATGACTGTAATATCAACCCAATATGCATCAGGAATTGTAGCTGCAACGGAAAAGGCTGCAATTGCATCGTCTAAATTAATAGGTCTTGGTGACGAAAAAGCAGCAGATCAAGTTGCTGTAGACGCAATGAGAACAGCTCTAAACGCAATTGATTTTGATGGCAGAATTGTTATTGGTGAAGGTGAGAGAGACGAAGCTCCAATGCTATATATTGGCGAGGAAGTAGGAACTGGCAAAAATCACGAAGTTGATATTGCGTTAGATCCTTTAGAAGGAACTACTATAACAGCTAAGGGCATGCCAAATTCATTATCTGTAGTAGCTGCAGCTCAAAAAGGAGGGTTGCTATATGCGCCAGACACTTACATGAATAAGATTGCAGTTGGCGGTAGTCTTCCAAAAGATGTAATAGATCTTGATGCAGCTGTCGAAGATAACATAAAAAGTATCGCGGAAGCTAAAAAAGTTAAAATTAGTGAAGTTACTGCCTGTGTATTAGAAAGACCCAGACACGATGATATAATTGAGTCTCTAAGAACAATCGGCTCAAAAATTGTTCTTATTCCCGATGGGGATGTAGCTGGAGTAATTATGACAACACAAGAACATAATCCAGTTGATATTTACCTTGGCATCGGCGGAGCTCCTGAAGGAGTTTTAGCTGCTGCAGCACTGCAATGCATTGGTGGTCAAATGCAAACTAGACTTGTAATTAATAATGACGATGAAAAAAACAGAGCTGAAAAGATTGGCATTAAAGATCTAGAAAAAAAATATAACCTTAATGAGCTTGCACACGGCGATATTATCTTTTCTGCTACAGGTGTAACAGAAGGCACTATGGTTAGAGGAGTAAGGTCTGACAGCAGTCACTTCATAACCCATTCGCTAGTTCTTAGAACTGGCGAATCCTCATCTCAGTATATCGAGACTTATCACAAAAAAGATTGAAATATGAGAAAAGACTCTTTCGACGAAGATTTTTTTTCTCTAACAAATAAAAAATGGTCTTTAAAAGAATATAGCGAAAAAGATACAGAATATATTTTACAAAGCTACGAAGTAAGTCCGCTAGTTGCGAAATTATTAAGTATTAGAAAAGTAAATTTAGAAGATATCATTTCGTATATAAAGCCCTCATTAAAAGACAGTTTGCCTGATCCACACGTTTTAGCAGACATGGAAAAAGCCTGCGAGAGACTTTATCAGGCAATAATTAATAAAGAACGAATTGCAATATTTGGTGACTATGATGTTG
>QCMN01000016.1 GCA_003213715.1 Pelagibacteraceae bacterium AG-422-B15 | reverse complement strand
TATGGAAGATCTTTGTTGGGGTTGAATTATTTTTCTGCTTTTGGTGTAAAGATTTTCTTTCCATTATAAGTACCAGTTGTCATATCAACATGATGAGAAAGTCTCATTTCACCAGATTCTTTATCTTCAATAAAATTTTTTCCCTTTAGACGCAAATGAGATCTTCTCATACCTCTTTTAGAATTCGATATCTTACTCTTTGGGACAGCCATTTTATTTTCCTTTATAATTTAGTTGGATTAGGTTCATCCCCATAAACTTCATCAGGATCAAAAACTTTTTCTTTTGTGGTGAACCTTAACCCAGACTTATTTGCAGTATCTTCTAAGTCAATTTCGCGGTAAAAACAAGACTTATAACCAACGTGACAACTAGCGCCATTTTTTCCGATATCAACCTTCAAACAAAGAGCGTCTTGATCATCGTCTATTAGGATTTCCTTTACTTTTTGAGTATATCCACTTTTAGCTCCTTTATGCCATAAGGCATTTCGGCTTCTGCTAAAGTAGAATGCCTCTTTCGTTGTAATAGTTTTTTCAAGTGCCTCTTCATTCATAAAACCTGTCATTAAAATTTCATTAGTTTGATAATCAACTGTTGTAACAACTATCAAACCATTATCATCGAATTTTGGGGCAAGTTCATTGCTCTCTTCAACTTGCTGTACTGATTGTCTTTTCTTAAACATAATTTATACTTGTCAAATAATTTAGTGTGGGTTTAACTTAAAAAATTAGATAATTCAAATAATTAAACATAAATATGGCAAACAATAAAGATCCTATAAAACCAGTCAGGGCCCAGGGCGCTAGGACAACGTTTTTTCCTCCTTACGCCCTAATGATTGGGTTGATAGCATCAAGCCTTCTTGATAGTTTTTTCATACATATACCCCTCTTTAAGGGAAGTATAATAGTTTTAATTATCGGATTAATTATTGCGGTTTCCTCATTTTTAATGGCTATTTACACCTTAAAAATATTTTCCGACAATGAAGAAAACCCTCACCCAAAATCAGTTCAAAATCAATTGTTTGTTGGCGGAAGTTTTAAATACTCAAGAAATCCAATTTATTTAGCAATGGTTATAATTCTATTAAGTTGCGGACTAGCATTCAACTCCTGGTGGTATGTAATTAGTGCAGCTATATCAGTACCACTATTAACATATGGAGTAATAATTCCAGAGGAAAAATATCTTGAAAAAGAATTCGGAAATGTTTACTTAGACTATAAGAAGTCCGTCAGAAGATGGCTTTGAAATAATTTCATAAATTTTTAAATATGTACAGCTTGCTTAAGGGAACGTGGGCCCTATTTTTTGGTGTTGCAATGATAATGCTTGCGAATGGGCTTCAAGGTAGCTTGATTGGAGTTAGAGCATCAATCGAAGGGTACTCTGCTGCATCAGCAGGTATTATACTTACTGGATATTATGCTGGATTCTTATCTGGAGCCCTCTTGATACCCCGACGCATAAAAAGTGTCGGACATGTAAGAATGTTTGCAGCGCTTGCATCAATAGCCTCTATCTCAATTCTCTTGCATTCAATTCATGTAAGTTTCTTTGGATGGTTTTTAATGCGTTTTATATCTGGAATGTGTTTTGTAGGCATGTATACCGTTGCAGAAAGTTGGATTAATGACCTATCAGAAAATAACAATAGAGGTAAAGCTTTATCTATTTATATGATGGTTAGTATGGCTGGAAGTGCAGTAGGTCAGTTATTTCTAAATATAGCAGACCCAGAAACTGCATCTTTGTTTATGCTCGTTTCAATTCTAATTTCCATTTCTCTCGTACCAATATTAATTGTTGTAAGTAAACAGCCAGATTTCAGTGTTACCGAGTTTTTGAATATCAAACAGCTTTACGAAGCATCGCCTCTTGGAGTGATTGCTGCTATGATGACAGGTTTAGCTCATGGAACTCTTTGGGGTATCGGAACCATATATGGTTTAAAAAGTGGACTGTCAATTGAGCAAGTATCAATTTTTATGTTTACATTTATTATTGGAGGAGCACTCAATCAGTATCTTATCGGCTACTTATCAGATACTTATGACAGAAGAACAATTATCGTAATTGTTGCTTTTTTAGCAGGTATCTTCTCTATTTTAGCTCTTATTTTTGGTAATACTTTCTCAGTTCTCGTGGCAATTACTTTCATATTTGGAGGTCTGACTGTGCCTCTTTATGCACTTTCGATTGCACATACAAATGACTTTTTGTCAAAAAGGGAAATGGTTGCAGCAAGCTCTGGCCTTCAATTGGCAGGCGGTATAGGCCTTACATTAGGACCCGTCATAGGGGGATTTGCGATTGACGTTATCGGCGCCTCTGGGTTTTGGATATACCTATTTCTTATACACACAAGTTTGGGTCTATTTGGAATTTATAGAATGACAATAAGGACTGCGGTTCCATTAGAAGAACAAGGTACTACTGTTTTAGTAAGTAGTCGTGCATCTCCAGTTTCTATGGAGTTATATCCCGATGCGGAAGAAAAATAAATTAGATTGAGCTTAGCCAGACTTTTAAACCATCACTTATTTCGTCTGGTGCTTCTTCCTGAAGGAAATGGTGTCCTTTTACAGTAATCTCCTTTTGATTCTTAAATTTTCTACAAAATTCGATTAAGGGTTTTGGCATTATTCTTCCAGGATTACCTACTATGAGGAACTTTGGTAAATTAGTTTCCATCATAAATTTCAAATTATCTTTTACCTCATTATAAACTTCAATTGGTTCATTATCGATTGGAATTTGCCGAGGCCAATCTAATGTTGGTCTTCTATCTTCACCAGGATTGATAAATGGTTTCCTGTATTCATTCATGACCTCATCACTCAATGGTTCTATGGGATCAGTTCCAAGCATTTTTTCTACAAAAAAGTTTTCTTCAAGAACTTTTTTGTCTCCTTTTTCAGATCTAATCATAAGAAAAAGTCCTCTCGTTGGCTCAACCATTTCATCTGACTTAATTGGCGCAATTACAGTTTCGAAATAGCAAATACCTCGAACATTATCATTATTTTCTCTTGCCCATTTAATAGCAAGAGGTCCTCCCCAATCCTGACCAACGAGTGTAACTGGTTGAGTTAATTCTAAGCTTCTAATAAATTCTGACAAATATTTATAATGTAATTCAAAGGTATAGGACATATGACCTGAATTTTCCAACTTATCTGAGTCACCCATGCCCAACATATCAGCTGCAATACATCTGTACTGATTTTTAAGATTCTTAATTATATTTCTATATAAAAAAGAAGATGTGGGATTTCCATGAAAAAAGATTATAGGATCTCCTTCGCCTTCATCTAGGTAAGCAATTCTCCTATCATCATATTTAAAAAATTTTTTTTCTGTCACTTATCTATAATTTTACACCAGCCTTCAACTGGTCTTCTATTCGTTTTATAATTGTTTAATGGCGAAGAAACATCCCTATATCCAATTGCCATACCACAGAATAACATGAGATCAGAGTCAGCTTCAACAAATTCAGATACCATTTTCTGCCTAAGTGACCAAGATTCCTGTGCACAAGTATCAATTCCTTCTTCTTGAGCAAGTAGCATAAATGTCTGTAGGAACATTCCTAAATCTGACCACTGAGGTTGGTTCATCTGGCGGTCTACAAAACAGAATAATGCTGCTGGTGCACCAAAAAAAGTAAAATTTTTAAGCATTTGATCTACTCTTGCTTGCGAATCTGATCTTTCAATTCCAATAGAACCATATAATTGTTCACCAACTTCAAACCGTGAAGTTCTATAAGGCTCTTTTAGTTTTGCAGGATAAATAGGATACTCGGGTGTATCTGTGCCCTTCCATTTATTCTGAAATTCAAGAAAACGTTTCATCGAGTTCCCATTTATTATAAATATTCTCCATGGTTGTAAGTTTCCTCCCGATGGGGATCTAGAAGACTTATTAATTAGGCTTTCTAGTATTTCATTCGATACCTGCTTTTTTGTAAAAGCTCTAACTGATTGGCGATTGTTTACGGCCTCTGAAACGGTTGTCATAATTTAATTTTTATTCTTTTTTTTTCATGAAGTTTTTTTTTATTTGCGACCTTTTTTGGTCTAAACTTATCTGTCCTTAACTGTCTTGCAATAGGATTGCTTTTTAATTTACTTTTTTTCTTTTTCATTATTTACAGAAGCACACTGCCTCCATCTACCATCAGGGTTTGTCCTGTAACGAATTTACTTTGATCACTTGCAAGATAGAGAACGGTTCCATATATATCATCAACTTCAAGTGTCTTTTGTAATATCTGTCCTTTAGAAATAACCTCAAAACCACGTTCTGCTTTTTCTCCTAAAAATTCCTTTGCCGACTCGGTTCTTACCATAGATGGTGCTACTGCATTTACACGAATGTTATCTTTTCCCATTTCTCTCGCCATAACCCGAGTTAATCCAATAACGGCAGCTTTTGATGTAGCGTAATCTGCAGCGTAAGGCATGCCAAATTTAGCTGCTAGAGAAGCGATATTTATTATTGAACCACTTTTGCTTTCTCTCATTATTGGAGATATTGCTCTGCAGCAATTCCAAAGTCCTTTCACATTCACATTCATCGCTTTGTCCCATTGATCTGGATCAATATCTTCAAATCGTGAACTTTTTAATGCTCCATATAGTGCAGCGTTATTTACCAATACATCTATTTTTGAAAATTTATTAACAGCCTTCGCCATCATATTGTTGCATGAGTTTATATCCGTCACATCAAGATTTAGACTCAAAAATTTATCTGTAACTTCACTCACCTTTTTTTCTGTCTCAGAACATTCAGATATATCTGCAAAAATGATATTTGCTCCAGCTTTTGCAAATTCAAGTGAATATTTCTGTCCCAGGCCTCTTGCGGCACCTGTAACAATAATTGTTTTATCTTTGATCATAAATATCTTCTAGCTCCTCTTTACTCATTTCAAATAATATCTTCTTTACGATGTTATATGAAAAACCTGCTCTTGACAAAACTCCAAGTTCTCTCATTTTTATTTTTTCTGTAAGCTCATTTTTTCTATAAGGTCCTATAGATTTCTTTTTCGCTAACCTGCAAGCGGCTATAAGATCAATATTTTTAACTGAATCTCTTATGTTCTGTATTGTATCAATGATTGTATTATCCTTTACATTTAGTTCTTTGAGTTTGAATTCAATTTTTTTTAATGACCAACCCTTATTTAGATAATTCCTAATTTTACCCTCAGAAAATAGCTGATCATTAAGAATTTTTTGCTTTTCTAAAGAAAAAATTATTTCATTGATAATTTCCTCTGAGTTAATACTTAGATGGCTATCTTTAACTTTTCGTCTTAGATAATTTCTTAAGTTTTCTGAGCTTGATGCGTATCTTTGTAAGTACCATAAAGCTTTTGACTCAATTTCAGTATAATTAGATTTATTTTTCATTAACTATCTGAATAATTTTTTCTGCTGCCATTATACTTGGTGTGCTTTGAGATTTGAGTTTCGCAGCAGCTTCACTTGCATTTGATAGAACTTCTTGACAATAATCATTATCATCTAAAAATTTTTTTAAATAATACATAATATTATCTTTATTACTTTTACTTTGTAGCAGTTCAGGAATAATAAATTTCCCTTGTATAATATTAATCAAATTACCCATTCTAGTTTTAATAAGAAATTTCAGAATAAAATAGGTTACAGGATTGAATTTATATGCTGTCACATAAGGTGTATTAAAATATGAAACTTCTAGAGCTGCAGTTCCTGAGGTTACAATACCAAGTTTTGCATGATAGTAATAAGAGTATTTAATATGCTCATCTAGAATTATTTTTATTCTATTTTGTAAACCGAATTGACTTAAGATATCTTCTACATAAAAAGTCATTTCTTTTGTAGTTGGCATTACAAGTTCATACTTATCATCTAACTTCATGGCTTCTATTACTTCTAAGTAAGTTGGCAAAAGAGATACAACTTCCTTTTTTCTACTTCCTGGTAAAATTAAGAAAACTTCTCTATCTTCTTCAGTAATTTGATTGTTTTTAAAGTTTTCAATATTTATCTCTGTTATCGGATGTCCAACAAAAGTTGTCGGCACAGCATATTTCTCAAATATTTTCTTTTCAAAGGGTAGAATTGTCAGTAAGTGATCTACTGATTTCTTTACTGTATGGACACGTCCAGGCCTCCATGCCCAAACGCTAGGAGCCACATAATGAAGAATTTTTAATTTATTGTTTCGTTTTTTTATCCGTTCTGCAATTCTTAATGTAAAATCCGGACTATCAACTGTGAAAATAATATCAGGATTAAGTTCAATAATTTGATTAACCACTGATTTTATTATGCGATTTATTTTAAATATCTTAGGAATAACTTCAATTAATCCCATGACGTTAATGTCTGATATATCAAAAAATTTTTGAATACCCTCTTTTTCAAGAGCTCTACCACCAATACCGAATATTTTAAGAGGCTCATTTGAAATTTTTTTTAGTTCTTTTATGGCTGATGCGGCTAATTTATCGCCAGACTCTTCACTGGTTATTACTACAATCTTCATTTTACTATTTGATCTAATTGTTTATATTTATATCATTATATATGTCTAAAAACGTAACATTTTGCTTTGATTTTGGAAGTCCTTACTCCTACCTAGCTTACAATAATCTTAAAGTAATTAAAGACGAAGGAGCAGAAATTGAAATTATGCCTGTTCTGTTGGGAGGCATATTTAAGGCTACAGGAAATCAACCGCCTGCAACTGTCCAAAAAAAGGGGGAATATATGTTTAAAGATATTACTCGTTGGACAAAAACACTCAATATTCCATTTAAGATGAATCCCTATTTTCCAATATTAACAGTGCCTCACATGCGAGGGGCGGTCTTAGCCCAAAAAAATGATATTTTAGAAAATTACATGCAAGTTATGTTTGAGTCTATTTGGACAAAAGCAATGAATCTTAATGATCAGGAACTTCTGACCCAAGTCGCTACAGAATCTGGAATGGATGCAAATAGTTTTGCTGAAGGAATTTCAAGTGATGAAATTAAAAATAAATTAAGAGAGAATACTGAATTTGCTATTAATAAAGGAGCGTTTGGAGTACCTACATTTTACATCGATGATGAAATGTATTGGGGCATTGACAGTATGAAATTTCTTGTTGAATATTTAAAAAATCAATAATCAGCCATTATCCTCTTCATTATAATTACGAGCAATAATAGCCCCTAAACCAGGTAAATATCTTGATATATATAATGCTATTTTTGGAAAGCTTATTCTAGGAACAATATAAGCTTCTCTTTTATTTGCCTCTATTGATTTAATAATCATTTCTGAGGCTTTATCCAAATCCATACCTTGACTTTCATGGCCTCTATCATTAGCACCGTAAGGAGTGCCGTCTCCAGTTAAGGCTTTCATACCTATCTCAGTGTTAACAAATCCTGGAGCGACAGTGTTAACTTTAATATTATGTTCATGAACTTCAGCTCGAAGCGAGTCCATAAAACCGTGCAATGCATGTTTTGATGAAGCATAAACAGTTCTTTTTTTTGATCCAAATTTTCCAGACAAACTGGTGTTCGTTACTATCTGACCTTTTTTATTTGATATCATTTGTGGAAGCAAACACTTAGTTAATTTAACAACGGAGAGAAAATTTAGATTCATAACTTGTGTATACACATTAAAATCTGTTTCATTCGCTGCAGAATATGCAGATACTCCAGCATTATTAAAGAGTATATCTATTGAACCAACCTCACGAGTAACTCTATTAACTAAATCGTCAATAGACTCCAAATTTGAGAGATCGTGATCAAAAATATGCGCCTTTGCATTTCCACATTCTTTTTTTACTTCCTCTAATTTGTCTCTATTTCGCGCAGTTAATATTACTTCTGCACCTAATTTTGATAGCTTAATTGCAACTGATCGACCAATACCGGATGAAGCGCCCGTAACCCAAACTCTTTTATTATGAAAATAGCTCATAGAATTATATAATCTAACATTATGCAACTAAGACTAGCAAGAAATAAAGACGGAAATCAAATAATCAACTTAATCAAAAGATGCTTTAAAGATTATAAAAACTGCTTCCTTGATGTGGACAACGACTCTCCAGAATTAAGAGATGTCTATTCTTACTTTAAAAATAAAAAGGGAAAGTTCTGGGTGTATGTTGATAAAAATAAAATTATTGGATGCATGGGTTATCTGCCGCATGAAAAAAATAACTTAGAAATACATAAACTATATATAGACAAGAATTATCGAATGAAAGGTTTGGCAAAAAAACTAATATTAAGAATTGAGGGTATTGCAAAGAAATATAAAAAAAGAAAGATAGTGCTATGGACAGATACTAGATTCAAGGAAGCTCACAAGATGTATTTAAAAATGGGTTATAAAAAATCAAATAAGACCAGAAGATTGCATGATATCAGTGATACTGTAGAATATAATTTTATTAAAGAACTTAGGTAGCCTTTTCTATTCCAAGCCTTCTTTCTGCAAGATTAACAAGCATAACAATTATAAAATTTATCACTAAATAAATTGAACCGGCTACAAGAAATATTTCAACTGGAGCATAAGTTTTGGATATAATTGTTCTTGCTATTCCGGTTATTTCCATCAAAGTAACAATAGAAATAAGAGAAGTTGCTTTTACCATTAAGATAAGTTCATTGCCGTATGCTGGAAGCGCTTGTCTCACCGTAATGGGCAATGTAATTAAAAGGAACGTCTTCACTTGTGATAAACCTAGCGCTCCTGAAGCCTCAATATGGTTTTTAGAAACAGATAATATACCTCCACGTATAATTTCAGAGGAATATGCTCCTGTACTTATAGTGAGCGTTATTACTCCGCACCAATAAGGTTCTTTTAATATAATCCAAAGTATACTCTCACGAATAAATTCAAATTGACTTAAACCATAGTACACAAAATAGAGCTGCAATAGCAGAGGTGTACCTCTAATGAGATAAACAAAATAATAAGCAGGTGCTGACATTAATTTGTTGCCAGAAATCCTCATTAAAGCCACCGCTATAGCAAGAAAAATACCTAGTATTGTTGAGATGATAACTAACTGAATGGTAAGAGGAACTCCCTCGGCTATCTTAAAAAATGACTCATACATTAACTCATATCTCATATCGCCTCCTTAGAAACATAACCTTTAGAATAAGTATTTTCAGCCTTATCAAATAAAATGTTAGAAAGTCTGGTGATTATTAAATACAGAATTATGGCAGCGGTATAAAATATGAATGGTTCATGTGTCGAACCCGCTGCAATACGCGATTGTCGCATAATTTCAACAAGTCCTGTCACACTAATTAGCGCTGTATCTTTGAGTGTAATTTGCCATACATTACCAATGCCTGGTAGTGCAATTCTTGCGACCTGTGGAAATATGACACTGCCATATAATCCGTATCCATTCAGTCCAAGAGCTTTACCTGCCTCAAACTGGCCTTTATGCACAGAGTTAACCGCACCTCGAATAACTTCTGTTGAGTAAGCTCCGGAAATTGCGCCGACAGCAATTGTGCCAATAGTAAATGCATTTAATTCAATATAACCATCATATCCAAAAATTTTAGCAATATACATAACTGCCCCACTGCCACCAAAAAAAAGAAGATATATAATTAAAAGCTCGGGTATTCCTCTTATTATTGTTGTGTATGTATTTGCTATTATTTTAAGTGCAAAAATATTTGATAGTTTGCAGAAAGCAAAAATAATTCCTATTAGTATGCCTAAAATTAAAGAAGACGTACTTACGAGAACTGTCATCAGAGCACCCATAAGCATTTCATCTCCCCATCCGGTTGGACCTAACGCAAAAACATCAAACATATATCGGATAAAAAAAACGGCTGCTTATAGGAAACAGCCGTCTTTCTAAATTATTATTAGCAAAATTAAGGGGATAGATCTTTTCCGTTAAACCATTCCATTGAAATTCTAGAAATAGTTCCATCCGCAGCAGCTTCAGTTATAGCTTTATCAAACATTGCTTTAAGATCAGCATCACCTTGTCTTATTCCAGCTCCAACGCCTTCACCAAGAAGACCTCCAAATATATTTGGTCCAAAAGTTACTACATCTGAACCACTTGCTGTTTCCATAAATGCTTCAGCTGTTCCACTGTCACACAACATTACATCAATTCTTCCAGCAGCTAGATCCAGATTCATTTCATCTTGTGTTTTATAAGTTGTAGGAGATTGGTCTAAGTATGTCTCAACAAAACTCTCGTGAATTGTTGCCTCTGTAACACCTATTTTCATACCTTTCATTGCATTATTTAAAGCGCTGATAGTTCCAGCTGTTGTATTACCATCGTCATCTAAGTTCAGATTCTTTTCAGATGAAAATGTAGTTAAAGGATTTCCACTAGTAGTATATAGCCTTGCAGGTTCAGTCATATAAGCTTTAGAAAAACTTATTGTTTTTTTACGCTCATCAGTAACAGACATGCCAGCCATGATTACATCATACTTACCATTCACTAATGCAGGAATAATTCCATCCCAGTCTTGTTGTACAAATTCACATTCAGCGTTCATACGAGAGCATAAGTCTCTTGCAAGATCTAATTCAGCTCCAACAAGGTTGCCGTCCGAATCCATGAAATTCCAAGGTGCATAAGCGCCCTCAGTACCAATTCTAATTTTTGACCAATGACCGTCAGCAAACGCCATTGTGGATATGGCGCTTATTGCCAATCCAATTATTAATAATTTTAAATTTTTCACTAAATTTCCTCCAATTTGAAATAAACAGAGGAATAGGGTCTATTAAAATTACTAAATGAGCAAGAAAAATGTTAGTTTTACTTATTATTTTTGAAGTCTATTCCAAAGATATATAATGATTGCTACAGAAATTATACCCACAACACCCTCACTTCCTAGTTGGTTAATCAGACCTACCAAGTTCTGTGTAATATTTTTTCCTAAAAAAGGTGATGATGGTCCAAAGAGTACTTCCAAAATTATAGCTATTGCTATCAACAATAAGCCAAAATCAATGATTTCTCTTAGTATTTGCTTAATTCTTGAGATCATATTTTAATTTTTTATCACCTCCCATGCGCAAACATGGGAAGTGATAATATGTTTAATCTCTAAATAACCAAAGAATAACACCAACAGCAATTAATCCTACAACTCCGGCATTTCCTAACTGGTTCACAAGAGATACTATATTGCTAGCTATATTGCCAACAAATGGGATGCTTCCTCCACTTAGCAGGCCAACAACAATACCCAAAGCTAGCAGTGAAAGACCAAGACTGGTTAAAGCCTTTATCGCGTTCTGTGCGTTTCTAATCATAACTTTCCCCCTTGTTATGTTAATTTAGATAGCAGTACTACATTTAGTACATATGTGAACAGTATATTCTAAATATGGTAAAACAAGTTTCTTTTATAATTTAAGTAATTGAATTTATTTGATTTTTCGTGATATTTTTGAAAATGTCACATTTATACAACATTATTTTGTACATCTTCACGAGGTTGATTCTATTCAATCTGCATTAATAGCTCAGATAAAAGTTTATTTATATTTAACCCTTTTGATGCAATTCCATAGATCTTTTTATCTGGTCTAATAATTATTTCCCCTGCTTCTAAATAATCGGATAACTCGGGGCCAATATTAAAATCAGAATAGTCAAAAATAAATTTAAAATTTAGGTTAATTAATTTTTCATGTATATCCTCAGATATCTCATTTCTTACATCTTTTTTCGAAAATATTGCAAAACAGTTTCCAATCATTTTATCTAAGCAAGCAATACCTTGTTTATCAGTAATCTCTCTATTAAAAAGTCTTCTGTTGATAATCATTTCACTCTGTGAATGACTAAAAATACCTTTTTTTGATTCCTTTTCTTCAATATTGTTATTTCTCCCAAATGCTTGGTCTCTGGCCTCTGGGGCGATTGCCTCCTCTAATGGCATATTTTTCTGAAATGCCATAGATAGTGAGTCAATCAATTGTCCAAGCGCAATAGATGATTTTATTGTTTGCTTTATTGGTTGAGCTCTTTCTAAATCATAAGAAAGTAAAAGGTTTTTGTTACACTTAAAATTAACAACCAAATTAATTTTCCATATTAGATTTAATATATCTCTAATTCCTGTATTTAGACCTTGACTTGCATAGGGCGGCATTTGATAAGCAGTATCACCTATTAAAAAAACATTGTTTTTCTGAAAAGTATTAGCAAAAGATCCTCTAAAATTTTGAATAGATGTATTTTCAATCTCGTACTGATTAGGCTCTATCCATTTTGAAATCAAGTTTTGGATATTATTTTTTTGAATAATTTTTTTGTGCTGTTCGCCTGTTAGTAATTGAAATTCAAACCTATGTCTTCTATTTGAAAGGGAAATATAAGAAGTAGGTCTTTTATCGTCGCAGATTTGCCTGAAAACATTTTCTAAACTATTTTCATTCTTTAGCAATATATCGACAAGAAGCCAATTTTTTGAATATCTTTGATCAGCGGATTTAATGTCTAATTTATTTCTTACAAAAGAATTGGCACCATCGCATGCAATTAGGTAAAGGGCTTCAAAATATTTTAATTTGTTACCGCTTTTTGTATCAAGTCCCACATTATTATCATTTAAACTAAAGTTAATAAGTTCGTTATCAAATAGTAAATCTATATTTTCATCGTTCTTACATTTTTCTCTTATTATTTTTTCAATCTCTGGCTGAAAAAAAGTACAAACGGAAGGAAAATCATTATCAGTGTATAATACTGGATTACGTTGGATTACTTTTCCATTAGTTAGCACAATGTCAGTAAAATCTGGTTTATTTAAAAATACTTTTAGAGAATCGTATAAACCAACATTTTCTAGTAAACGTAAACTTTCATCATCGAATGAAACAGCTTTTGAGGAAAATTCAGTGTCCGATTTTGACTCAATAACTAGTGTTCTAAGATTGTATTGGCTACATACTTTTGCACAGATTTGTCCAATTAGTCCGAAACCCACAATTGCAACATCATATTGATTAATATTACTAGTCAAAATAACTCCTAGATAATGAAATCGCTTGACTCTTACTTTCAATTTAGTTTGAATTCAAGCCATTATTTAATTTGATAAAAAAGATTTGAAATGGTGAAAATAGTAAATTCATGGAATGAGTGGGATCCTCTAAAACACATAATTGTTGGAAGAGCAGATAATTGTTGCATTGCTCCAGTTGAACCTGCAATGGCTCCAAAAATTCCTGAAGACTCTGATATGAAAGGCCAATTTGGGCCAAGGCCACAACATACAATTGATAGAGCAAATTATTTACTTGATAATTTCTCTGATATTTTAGAAAGGAGAGGAATAAAAGTAGATCGTCCATCTCCACTAGATTTCAATCAGAAAATTGGCACCCCAGATTGGAGTATAGAAACAATGTTTGGCTGCATGCCTCCTCGAGATGTTATACTTACTTTAGGCAGTGAGATGCTGGAAGCTACGATGTCTTTTCGTTCAAGATGGTTTGAATATTTATGTTATCGACCACTATTACAAAGTTTTTTTGACCAAGACCCAGAAATGAAATGGGAGAGTGCTCCAAAACCAAGGTTAACGAATAATTCATACAGGGATAATTATCTTGCAGATGAAATAACAATAGAACAAAGATACGAATGGGTTGCCGATAAAAAGTTTGTTACCACTGAAGAAGAACCACTATTTGATGCAGCCGATGTGTTAAGAATGGGCAAAGATTTATTTATTCAACACGGATTCACAACGAACTTAAAAGGCATTGATTGGATTAAAAGACACTTTCCAGACCAACGTATTCATGTACTAAATTTCCCAACTGATCCTTTTCCTACACATATTGACGCTACATTTACGCCATTGAGGCCAGGATTGATATTAAATAATCCTGAAAGAAGACTACCTGATGAACAAAGAAAAATTTTTCATGATAATGGCTGGGAAATAGTCGATGCTGCTAGACCCGCTCACAATTCTCCTCCTCCATTATGCTATTCAAGCGTATGGCTAAGCATGAATGTTCTTATGCTAGATCCAAAAACAGTTTGCGTTGAAGAAACTGAAGTTCACCAGATGGATCAACTAGATAACTTAAATTTCGAAGTTGTTCCGGTTCCTTTCAGGGATGCTTATCCATTTGGTGGCGCTTTACACTGCGCAACAACTGATGTTTATCGTGAAAGCAGCCAGGAGGATTACTTTACAAAACAATAATTTTTAATAATTTGTTTTCTCAATTATGATATTTCGATTGATATAACAATTCATTAAAAGTCCAAAGCCAAACATAACTGCTAACATCGAACTCCCTCCATAGGATATGAATGGAAGTGGAACTCCTACTACTGGAAGCAAGCCTGTGACCATTCCAATATTTACAAAAACGTAAATGAAAAATACATTACATACCCCTAAAGATAAATATTTACTAAATAAGCTGCGACTTTTTAGTGCAAGGCGAATAGAAATCATAATTAAGGCTGCATACATTAATAATAAAAGTAATGTCCCTATGAAACCAAATTCCTCACCTAACATTGTGAATATAAAATCTGTTTGCATTTCAGGAAGAAAATTTAGATGGCTCTGAGTACCTTCCATGTATCCTTTCCCAAAAATACCACCAGAGCCAAGAGCAATTTTTGATTGCATTATGTGATATCCATTTCCAAGAGGATCACGTTCAGGATTGAAAAAAGTGAGCACTCTGTCTCTCTGATAATCTTTGAGATATTGCCACAAAACTGGTAAAGAACATAAAATTGAAAATACGCCTACTATAAAATATTTATAGTTTAAACCTGAGATCCAAAAAAGACTTATTCCGCCAAGTAGAATTATAAGAGCTGTACCTAAATCCGGCTGTATAATTACTAACAATACTGGAACTATAGTAATGATCAGGGGAATAATCAAAGTTTTAATAAAACTACTATCGTTATTTATTGAATGAAAATACTTAGCTAGAGCTAAGATTAATGTATATTTAACAAATTCAGAAGGTTGTAGACTTATACCAGCTATATTGATCCATCGAGTAGCACCGTTACTTTCAATTCCAAAAAAAGGAATTATAACTAAAGATATAATGCTCAGGAAAAAAATTACATATGCATAACCAAATATTAACCTTAAATCAAAGAATATGACTAAAAAAAAGATGATTAATCCAAGCATAAATCTTTGAGAGTGCTTCAATGGCCACGAGTTAAAGTCTCCATTTGAAATGCTATATAATACAGCCAAACCCACAAAAAATAATGTAATTATTAAACCCAGTAGAGGATAATTTATACTTTGTAGTTTGGCAAAGGCTGAACTATAAAAGTTATTTTGATTAAACATTAAAAATTTCGTTTCTTTTTAAATTGAGTTTTTTTTCAAATAAATATTTGAATATATCTGATGCAATTGGAGCTGCAGATCCAGATCCGCTGCCTCCATGTTCAACAATTACAGAAACTGCATACTTAGGATCTGAAGTTGGACCGTATCCGATAAAAAGACCATGATCTCTTTTTTCCCACGGCAAATCTTTATTTTTTATTAAACCTTCTTCTCTTTCTTTAATTGATATTGCTCTAACTTGAGACGTACCTGTTTTACCCGCCATTTTATACTTACCGATAATTCTTGATCTATAGGAAGTCCCTCCAGGAGCATTAGTAGCTTCGTCTAATGCATTTTTAATAATTTTTAGATATCTAGGATCTGCAATAATTCGCTCATTATAAATATTTGAGGTTTTATTATCATATATCAATTTTGGGATAAGCCTAGTTCCATTGTTAATTAATTGAGCTAACGCAAGAGACAGCTGCGCTGCGGTTGTTAAAAAATATCCTTGGCCTATACCAGCTGATAATGTTTCTCCTACCATCCATCTACTACCAAGATTTTCTAATTTCCACTGTTTGTTTGGAACTACTCCGCTTTTTTCCTCATAAAGAGATTTGAAAACTTTTTCTCCTAACCCATATCTTTTACAAACCTCAGCGATTTTATTAATTCCTATTCTTCTTGCAATTTGATAAAAATAAACATCACAAGATTCCTTTATAGCCTTTGTCATATCTACATTTCCATGTCCTTCCTTCTTCCAGCAATGAAATGTTTTGTATCCTGATTCTAGACTAGTATCTTCTATTAGGTGTTTACCATCACAAAAAAAAGTTTCTTTATGAGAAACTCCTGACTCTAAGGCCGCAAGTGCAACAAATGGTTTTATGGTTGATCCAGGAGGATATTGATTGGATATTGATTTATTAATCAGTGGTTTATATTTATCTGATAAGAGATTTTCCCAAGTCTCATTTGAAATAGATTTACTAAATATATTTGGATCATAGGATGGTGAGGATGCCAATGCATAAAACTCGCCATTTTTAACATTAATAACAGAGACGCTTCCGCTAAGCCCTTTTAGTCTTTCATAACAAAATTTTTGCAATTCTGAGTCAATTGTAAGCTGTATGTAGTTTCCTTGCACACTATTTACTCGATCAAGTTCTCTAATTTCTCGTCCACTGGCATTAACTTCAATATTCTTATTGCCTAGTTTACCTCTTAAAATTGCATCTTTAGCTTTTTCCACACCTATCTTGCCTGCTTTTGCTGTGCTTAGTTTAGATAATGGGTTTGACTCTTCTTCATTTTTACTTATTGGAGAAACATACCCAATTAAATGTGAGTGCGATTCTCCTTGAGTATAATATCTCTTGAAACCAATCTGAGGGTAAATTCCTTCTAATTTATGAATATTTACATTTATTTTAGAAAAATCCTCCCATGTCAAGTCATCAATAATTCCAACAGGAATAAATTTTTTTCTTGAATTTACTTCCTTTAATATTTTTTCTATATCAATATTTGCGTGAGGTAAAAGTGACTTTAAATTAACTAATGATTTTTCTACGTCTTTGGTTTCTTCTTTTATTATTATAATTTCATATTTTTGTTTATTTATAGCCATTGGTCGACCCTGCAAATCAAAGATAATACCTCTTTCTGGTTCAAGAAATCTGTGTGTTATTCTATTTTTATCAGATAATTTTTTATAATTACTATTCTCAGCGATTTGTAAATAAGCTAGTCTTCCAACAAGTACCGAGAATACACCAGCTTTAGCAATTGTTACAAGCGCTGCTCTTCTATTGATTAAATTTTCAGTATCATATTTTTGAAAAATAAATTTACCTGTTTTCTTCATATTTTTTCTGACTATATATAATCATTAAGTTTAATGGTGGGTATAATAAAACCATTATTAAGAAAGCTGACAATTCACCAACAGATAAGTAATTGAGTTGGTAACTGAAATAGATAAATAAGTTTTTAAAAATAAATAATATTAATAATGCTATAATAAATATTATAAATTTTATTTTTTGTTGTTCGAACAAACCATTAATTGAGGTAATTTGACTTAGAACGTAGAAAAATAAAAAAATACTTCCGGAATAACCTAAATTCATTCCAAGCAAAATATCTTGAAAAATACCCCAAGCAAAGAGAAAAAGGGGAACTAACCATTCGTTTTTATTCCATTTTATTGAATAGAAAAAAATAGACATCACTAAAGTAAAATCGATGAGATTAAAATTAAATACATTGTTAAATGAAATAAAAATAAGAAAAAATCCATTTAAGAGCAAATAGCCTTTGAAACTTAGGTTCATTTATTAATTTTCTTTTTTTAGTTTATAATTTAATAACTTCACATGTGATAAGGCTGAAATATTTTCAAATATACTAATCTCGATTTCATTTGATTTTTTTCCAACTACTTGGCCAATCAATTGAAATGGAGGAAAAATTCCACCTTTTCCAGATGTCGTGACTAAGTCTCCAATGCTAATTTTTTCAATATGTTCAATAAATTGTACAGTTGGGTTTTCTCGACCTTGGCCTATTAGCATGCCATGATAACCATCATCAGAAATTATCACTGGAATTCTACTGTTAATGTTGCTTATTAGAAGTACACGCGAGAGGCTTTCACCAACATGAGATATTCTACCAATTATACCATTCGATCCTGAAACTGGCATATCCACTTCAATATTTTCTTCTTTTCCTGAATTAACAATTAAGGTGCCGTTAAAATTATTTGAAAAATCACCAACTATTCTTGAAGTTCTAAAATCATATTCAATATCATTTGATGCGTTTAATAGACTTTCATATTGAGCTATTTTTAGTTTCATAGAAACCATCTCTTGAAAGCTAGCGGAGTCAAGTAATTGCATTTCTTTGAACCTTTGATTTTCTTCATAAATATTTTGAATCTCATAAATGCTTTCAAGTCCATTTTTTAATTAAACTAAAAGGACTGGAAACAATTGAAGTAATTGAGTAAACGGTATTAATACTTTTAGCTCTAAGTTCATTAAATAAACTGCTATTGTCGAATCGTCCGAAATAAAAAATAGATGAAAATATGATTAAACAAATAGGAATAAGAATAGACATGTAGCTATTCTTGTTAACATATCTTGAGTAAAAATTACGTGATGTCCTCACTGTCAGACTTTAATTAATAGGCAGAAGATAGAATTGGTTCAAAAGAACTTTCAGACTCAAGTGCTTTTCCGCTACCTAGAGCAACACATGACAACGCTTCGTCTGCAATTGTAACAGGAAGTCCCGTGGCTTCTCTAATAGCTTCATCCATAGACTCTAATAGTGCGCCACCACCAGTTAAAACTACACCCATATCAACAAGATCAGCAGCTAGTTCTGGCGGAGTATCTTCAAGTGCGGATTTAACGCCCTCGATAATTGTTTGAATTGGCTCAGATAATGCTTCCGCAACTTGCGCTTGTGTTAGTTCTATTTCCTTTGGAACTCCTGACGCCAAATCTCTTCCTTTTATATCAATTGTTTTTCCATCACCTGTTTTTGGGGATACTGCAATACCAACTTCTTTTTTTATCATTTCTGCTGAAGCTTCACCAATTAATAGATTATATCGTTTTCGCATATAATTAATTAGTGCAATATCCATTGCGTCTCCGCCAATTCTTACTGAACGAGAATAAACTATACCTCCAAGTGAGATAACGGCTATTTCAGATGTACCTCCGCCAATATCAACTATCATTGAACCTCTAGGTTCACTCACAGGAAGTCCAGCGCCAATCGCAGCTGCCATTGGCTCTTCTATTAATGAAACTTTTCTCGCACCCGCAGCTAAAGCTGAATCATGTATCGCCCTTCTTTCAACAGGTGTTGAACCAGTTGGAACACAAATTATAATTCTTGGATTTGCAAATGTTTTTCTATTGTGAACTTTGCGAATAAAATGCTTTATCATTTCTTCTGTAACAACAAAATCGGCAATTACTCCGTCTTTCATAGGTCTAATCGCTTGTATATGTCCTGGTGTTTTTCCTAACATACTTTTTGCTTCCTCACCTACAGCAATAACTTTACTTTTACCGCCCTGATTTAAAACGGCAACTACAGAAGGCTCATTAAGAACGACTCCTCTATTTTTTACATAAACGAGTGTGTTTGCCGTGCCCAAGTCGATTGCCATATCAGAGGACCAAATTCCAATTAAATTATTAAACATTTTAACCTTTCCTTATCAAACTCCGGTGACACCTGACATACTAGCTGGAGCTGACTTTTCTCTTTTAATTATTAATTTGTTTAGAGCATTTATATATGCTTTTGCTGACGCCACAAGTGTATCTGTATGTGCACCAAGTCCAACAACAGTTTTACCATCCTCAGCCAACCTAACAGAAACTTCAGCTTGAGCATCTGTGCCTTCAGTAACAGCATGAACTTGATACAACAATAGCTTTCCCTTATGAGGAACAAGTTGACTTAATCCATTAAAGATTGCGTCAACAGGTCCATCTCCGGTTGAAGTTACCGTCTTGTGCTCATCATCAATTAAAAGGCTGATCTCAGCTTTTTGGGGACCTTTAGTTCCAGCTATAACTTGTAAATCCTGTAGTAAAATAGAGTCATTCACTCTAATTACCTGGTCATCAATAATAGCAATGATGTCTTCATCATAAATATTTTTCTTTTTGTCAGCTAAATTTTTAAAATTTTCAAAGGCCTCTTCAATTACGTTATCATTAATTGAGTAACCAAGTTCGATTATTTTTTGTTTGAATGCATGTCTGCCAGAGTGTTTACCCATTACAAGATTTGATTCTGAGACTCCAACACTTTCTGGGGTCATAATTTCATATGTTTTATTATTTTTTAACATCCCATCCTGATGGATACCTGCCTCATGAGCAAAAGCATTCTTTCCAACGATAGCCTTATTAAATTGCACAGGAAAACCTGTCACTGCTGAGACAAGCTTCGAGGTTTTGGTTAATTTTTCAGTCTGTATGTTTGTTTTATAAGGCATCATGTCATTTCTAGTTCTTATTGCCATGACCACTTCTTCCATTGCGGCATTTCCAGCTCTTTCACCCAAACCATTGATCGTGCACTCAATTTGCCTTGCTCCAGCTCTTACGCCTGCAAGAGAATTTGCTACCGCTAATCCAAGATCATTATGACAATGCGTTGAAATTGTAACCTTATCAATATTAGTAACGTTATTCATCAAATGATTAATAATGTTTGTAAATTCATCAGGAATTGAGTATCCGACAGTATCAGGAATATTTATTGTTGATGCGCCGTTCTTAATCGCCGCTTCGACAGTTTTACACATAAAGTCTAAATTTGTCCTAGTTCCATCTTCACAAGACCACTCAACGTCATCACATAAATTACGTGCAAAAGAAACACTATCAATTACCTTCTGGTAAACTTCATCGGAATTCAACTGTAACTTGTGTTTCATGTGTAGTTCACTTGTTGAAATAAATGTATGTATTCTTGGAGCCGCTGCATTTTTGAGAGCATCCGCAGCTGTCTGAATATCATTTTTTGAAGCTCTGCTCAAAGCACAAATTGATGAATTTTTAATCTTATTTGATATTTCAGAAACTGCTTCATAGTCTCCCTTTGATGCGGCAGGAAATCCTGCTTCAATAATATCAACTTTCAAATCTTCTAAGGCTTTTGCAATTTTTAATTTTTCTTCAATGTTCATTGAAGCACCAGGAGACTGCTCGCCATCTCTTAGTGTAGTGTCAAAAATCTTTATGTAATTATTTTCTTTGTTCATCTCTCATCATCTTTATAAAATTAAATTGTGTTAAAATTAAGTGTCCCCTGCAGTAATGTTATATTACCCAGGGGCTGCTAAGCAGATCTAACAGCAATAGAGATTGAGAAGTGCTATTCACAGTTAATTGATTTTCAAAATTTTTATTCAATTTTCTCACTCTGTTTTATTGCACTTTCTACTTGTTTGAGATATTTCGATAATTATACGAAAATTCGTTATTTTTCAACGTATTAGTAAAAAAACCTAAATTTCTGCCATAAATCAAGGAAATTGCTGAACTGAAGTATTGCTGAACTAGTTTTTTTCTTTATCAACCAATTTATTTTTTGAAATCCAGGGCATCATAGCTCTTAAATCTTTGCCGACCTTTTCAATTTGGTGATTATCAATTTTACTTCTCATTGCTTCAAAATTTTTTGCACCACTCTTATATTCTTCAATCCACTCTCTTGTAAATTCTCCAGACTGGATTTTTTCTAAAACCCTTTTCATTTTTGATTTTGTTTCTCCATCAACTATCTTTGGACCAGATACATACTCACCATATTCAGCAGTATTAGATATTGAGTAGTTCATATTTGCAATTCCACCCTCATAAATTAGATCAACGATAAGCTTTACTTCGTGTAAACATTCAAAGTATGCCATTTCAGGTGGGTAACCTGCCTCAACTAAAGTTTCAAATCCATTTCTAATCAATTCAACGACACCACCACATAAAACAGTTTGTTCGCCAAACAAATCTGTTTCACATTCATCTTTAAATGTTGTTTCAATAATTCCAGCTTTACCGCCGCCAATAGCTGATGCGTATGACAATGCAATATCAAGTGCCTTTCCCGTTTTATCGCTATCTACTGCGACTAAACAAGGTACACCGCCTCCTTTTTTAAATTCTGACCTAACAGTATGACCAGGTCCTTTTGGCGCAACCATGAATACATCCATATCTGGCCTTGCATTAATAAGGTCAAAGTGAACATTTAAACCGTGAGCAAACGCAAGTGCTGAACCTTCTTTAGCTCTTTGTTCAATGTGGTTTTTCCATACATCAGCCTGAAGTTCATCAGGTATTAACATCATCATTATATCAGCCCATTCAGCTGCATCAGACATAGACATTACTCTCAAACCTTCAGCTTCTGCTTTTTTTGCACTCGAAGAACCCTCTCTCAAAGCTACTACAACATCACTGGCACCCGAGTCTTTTAAATTTAATGCATGAGCATGACCCTGACTACCATAACCATATACAGCAATTTTTTTGGTTTTTATTAAATCCAGGTCAGCATCTTTTTCGTAATATACTTTCATTCTTTTTCCTTACATCTTTTCTGTTCCGCGTGCAATAGCTACTACACCAGTTCTTGATACCTCAGATAGACCTAATGGCTTCATTAAATCGATGAAAGCATCAATTTTTCTTGGAGAACCATTCAATTCGAAGACAAAAGAATCGTGTGTTGTGTCAATAACTTTGGCTCTAAATACATCAGATAACCGCATTGACTCTACTCTTTTTTCTCCAGTTGAAACAATTTTGATTAAGGCCATTTCCCTTTCAATACCCTGTTTTTCAAATGTGACGTTTACCGCTCTTTTTACAGGTACTATTCTCTGTAATTGGCTAATCATCTTATTTACTGTTTCTTCTGTACCTGGCGCCACAATTGTAATCCTAGAGATATGTTTTTCTGAATCTACTTCTGCGACTGTAAGACTATCAATGTTGTAACCTCTACCTGAAATTAAACCTATTACTCGCGCAAGAACACCTGGCTCATTATCAACAAGAACTGATACTGTATGTTTTGAAATTAATTCACTCATTATACTAATACTTTTCCTTCATCTGAGATCTCTTCTTTTTCTGTTTCATCGCCAAGCAGCATTTCATTGTGGGCCTTACCAGATGGTATCATTGGAAAAACATTTTCGTTTTCATCAACGACGCAGTCAAATATTACAGGGCCATCAAAATCAATCATTTCATTTATTGCTTTGTCAAGTTCACTTGGACTTTGGGCCCTTATACCCTTGGCGCCGTAAGCTTCAGCAAGCTTTACAAAATCAGGTAAGGCATCTGTATAGCTGTGAGAGTATCTTTTGTCGTGAAGAAGTTCTTGCCACTGCCTCACCATCCCCATATATTGGTTATTAATAATGAAAATCTTTACAGGCAGTTTGTGTTGAATGGCTGTCGACATTTCTTGTATACACATCAATATTGAAGCTTCTCCTGCAATATCAATTACAAGTTTATCCGGATGAGCGACTTGAGCGCCTATCGCAGCAGGCAAGCCAAAGCCCATAGTGCCTAAACCTCCAGATGTAATCCATCTATTAGGTCTATTAAACTTGTAATATTGCGCAGCCCACATTTGATGCTGTCCAACCTCAGTGGTTACAAAAACATCTTTTTCTTTAGTCAGTTCATACAATCTTTGTATTGCATGTTGTGGCTTTATCGTTTTTTTATCTTCATTAAACCCTAATGAATCTCGCTCTTTCCATTTATCTATTTGTTTCCACCAATCCTTAACCTGCGATTTATTAACCTTATAAACTTTTGATTTCCACAGCTTAATAGCATCTTCAAGTACATGAGCAACGTCACCAACAAGAGCAACATCTACATTGACAACTTTATTAATTGAAGATGGGTCAATATCGATATGGATTTTTTTTGAATTTGGAGAAAACTCATCAATTTTTCCAGTAATTCTATCATCAAAACGTGCGCCAATGTTTATCATGAGGTCACATTCATTCATTGCCATGTTAGCTTCGTATGTACCGTGCATGCCAAGCATTCCAACAAATTGAGTGTCATCACCTGGAAACGCACCAAGTCCTTGAAGAGTAGATGTAAT
>QCMN01000015.1 GCA_003213715.1 Pelagibacteraceae bacterium AG-422-B15 | reverse complement strand
GGTATGAAGAGGGAAAGTTGAAAGCCCCAGTAACTGAAGTGTTGCCGCTTGAAAAGGGTCAACAGGCTTTGGAGACAATTCTAGCCCGTAAGGCTACTGGAAAAATAGCATTAACAACATCTTTTTATAAATCTTAGGTATCTAACGTAGACACAACGGTTTTAGGTGCCAGTGATCTTTACAGCACAAATAGAGCCATTTAAATCACTTACTGTTAATATTTAATAGTAATATATTTGTTCAGGAGCAATACTAGGACTATCATTAATTGAAATTAACTAGATAAGATGTATGCTTTAGAATGTATAAAATTTTAACTAAAATCTTATCTTCAGTTGTAATATTTTTTTTAATAACTTCCTCGTCAAATGCAATGTTTGGTAAAGGGGAAATCAAAATAGACTCTGATTTCAAAGAAGGTTATCAAGGCTATCTTCAGGCATTAAAGGAAGAGAAAGGTTGGACAGGTGCATTTGCAGCTGACAATGATGGTGCGTGGGGATGGGTTTTGACTCAAGGACCTGACGATATGATAAGGGCTAGAAAAGGCGCAATTGAAAATTGCAATGAATATTCAACTTCGAAGTCATGTAGGTTATTTGCAAGAAATAATAAAATATTTTGGAAATGGAATGGTCTTCCCGATATGTCATTTGACTCCGCAAAATTTGTTGATCCTAATGAAGTTAATGTATCTGTGGGAAAAGGTAATGTTTACTTAAGCTATTATACAAAACAAGCATTTAACGATTATAAGAGTTCATGTAAGGCTAACGAAAAAAAATACCCCGACGCTAATGTATATTGTTATTTTGCCATCTCAAACAATGGTGTTAATTCTGGTTCAGCGTGGCAATCGCAGGGAAAAGCTGGAAGAACCGATAGCAGTGTTGAGAACAATGTAAAAGCTAGAGCTGTTGCAGATTGCATGGAGCAAAATAATAAAAAGCAATGTTACTTATATGCAATGAAAGGTGAAGTAATATGGGAGAACAGTCAATCTGCTAATACCTCTTCAACGCCAGTTGAAAGTACTGCATCAGTAGAAAGCATACCAAGCAATTCTTCAACAAAAGAAAAACTGTTAGAGTTAAAAATATTATTAAATGATGGATTAATATCTAAAGATGAATATGACAACAAGAGAGTCGAGATATTGGAATCATTTTAGGACCAATATAGGAGCAACTATCAAATGAAATTAATTAGATTAATTACGAGATTTTGAATGAGAAAAATTTCAACTGAAATCCTAGCCGCAGTTGTAATATTCCTTATATTTACCCTTCCTTCAAATGCAATTAAACTAGAGGAAAACAAAACTTACTCTGGAACTATAAAGGATAATCACAGAAACAATATTCCATTACCTCCTGGAGAATGGTTGTTAACAGAAATTAAAAATGAAAAACTTAGGGGTAAAGGTGTAACAGCAGGAACAGTAGATTATTCGTTTTCTAACCCAAAAATTGGTTATGTATATTATTTTGGCCCTACGGGAACAAGTGCTTCAGCAGATCATTGGGCTGGCCGCAAAACTCCTTCAGTGTGTGAGGGGAATCCTATCGCTGGCAAGACTAGAATAAGTGGAATTAATAATTTTGAGTGGTGTGCTTGGGACGATGGCAACTACATAGATTTTGTTAATTATACCGCACTAAACTTTGAGCAGTATTATCATAGCTACTCCATTAAAAAAAGTCTCTTAAGTAATACATCAAAATCAACAATACAATCAATTGGATCTCAAATTTTTGATCAAGTAAGGAGAAATAAAGCGGGTGATCTAAGTTTCTTATCAAACCGTTTAGATTTTAATAAGTCTGAATCATTGTCTATTGATGTTTCAAATCAAGAAAATGATTTAAGTTATCAATTAGAAAATGCTGAAGTAGGAATAAATGATTTTCGAATAATATGTGATATTTTAACATGCGAAGACTCCGGTGGTGATTTTTCGATGCATCTAAAAAATTTTTTAGAGGAAGGTAATAAATACGAGTTTCCGTATCTAGCTGTGGAGACAAAACGAATAGGTGCAGGCATAGGTCCTGCATGGGGCATGGATACTGGGATTAGTTATTCAATTGATGTTTGCGAAGAATACGCTAGAGGATCATGCTCTCTAGTAATTTCTAATGGAAAAATAAGAAGTAAAAAATTCTATAATTTATTTATCGCTAAAAAGGGTACCAATAAAACAAAAGAAAATTTAGTAACTACAAATTCTTCTACTAAAGATAAATTGAAAGAATTAAAAACTCTTTTGGAAGATGGATTAATATCTCAAGATCAATATGATAAAAAAAGTTCAGAGATTTTAGAGGAATTCTAGGATCAATATGGGACTACTCTTTGATTAAAAAAAAGAATATAGATTATTATTTTTTAAGAGAATTTTATTCTTAATAATTAAAGTTATTAAATTGTGTTAAATCGATTTGTAGAATTTTTTATAATTATTTTTAGTTTAATTTTTATCTCTGAATCTTATGCTGAGATACTAGAAGGCTGTACAGAGAAAAACATGAGTCCACCTGCATTTTTTTATAAGGTAAAAGATCCCAAGCAGAGAGGAAACTGGACATACTCAGCAGAAATTGGAGATTTAGAAAATTGTAAAAAATCTTTAACTGGCAACAAAGTTAAAGTAAATGATTTTTCTATCGTTTCTAAAAAAGAATTTTGTAATACTAAAAATAGATTTTTTAAAAAAGATCATTTTTGGCTTAGTTTAGGAGAGCATGGCCTCGAGTTATGTAAAAATTATAGTCTAAACTCAAATATTGTACCTGCACTCATAAAACTTAGGCACGATCATCAAAATCCAAATACGTCCTATGATCAACTGGGAAAGTATTTAGATGAAAGAGACAGACTTATTGACGATTTGATTTCAGGCAAGCAATTAGAGGCTGACTCTAAAGCTGCCGATAGTACCAAGGAAAAACTCCATAAGTTAAAAGAATTACTGAGTGAGGGGCTTATTACTCAAGATCAGTATGATAAAAAAAGCAATGAGATCTTAGAAGAATTCTAAAACCAATATATTACCATTAGAAATTGAGTTAAACTAATACCTAGTTATTTACTTACTTTTTTTGTTCATTTCTTTGGCCATATCTAAGTCCAGATTTGTCACTCCACCAGCATCATGAGTGGATAAAGTAACCTCAACAGTACTGTAGACATTAAACCATTCTGGATGGTGATCTTTTTTTTCTGCATAGATTGCCATTGATGTCATCCAACCAAAAGCTCCTTGAAAGTTATCAAATTTAAATGTTTTTGTTATAGCGCTTCGGCCTTTTACCATCTTCCATCCAGACAATCTTTTTAATTTTTTAGTGAGTTCAGCTTTTGAGATTTTTTTCATTATGGCGCAGGATTTGGAATTTCTTTATGAATACTTCTTATCTCATTCATAATTTCTTTTGTTATATCAAGGTCAACACTGTCTATACATGTTTTTAACTGTTCCATTGTAGTCGCTCCAATAATTGTTGATGTGACAAATGGTTGAATGTTACAAAATTGAATAGCAAGTTGAGCAGGATCAATTTCATATTTTTTAGAAAGATTTACATACATTTCAATTGCTTGCTGTGTCTTATCTCCTTTATATCTCATCATTAAAGGACCGTCACCAAACAGTGCAAGTCTTGAGCCCTGAGGCATCCGTCCACCTAAATATTTTCCAGTTAATGTTCCTTGCGCTAAAGGCGAGTAAGCAAGCAAGCCTACTTGTTCATGCATTGCAACCTCAGATAAACCAATTTCAAAACCTCTATTAACCAAATTATAAGCATTCTGAATTGAAGCAACACGTGGCAGGGATTTGGTTTCTGCAAGCTCTAAATATTTCATTGTTCCCCATGGCGTTTCGTTAGATAAGCCAATCTGCCTGACTTTGCCTTGCTTAACTAATTCGCCAAGAGCCTCAAGAGTTTCCTCCAAAGGAATGGAATCTGATGTATCCATATGTTTGTACTCAAGCCTTCCTGAAAATGCACCGAATGGTCTGTCGGGCCAATGGACTTGATACAGATCGATATAATCGGTTTGAAGTCTTTTGAGACTTTGCTCAACTGCATAGAAAACATGTTCTTTGGACAAACGAGGTATTTCCTCATTTTCTCTCAGCCATGACATTCCAGAACGACCAGCAACTTTAGTTGCTAGAACAACTTTGTCTCTGTTACCTCGCGCTTTGAACCAGGTACCAATATATTCTTCTGTTAAACCCTGCGTCTCTGCTTTTGTTGGAACAGCATAAATTTCAGCGGTATCAATAAAATTAACTTCATGATCTAACGCGTAATCTAATTGATCATGAGCATCCGCTTCAGTATTTTGCTCTCCCCAAGTCATTGTTCCTAAACAAATTAAACTTACATCAATATCAGATCTTCCGAGCTTTCTGTATTCCATTATTTTTTAATCAATCCCAGTCTTTCTAATTGTTGAGCTGTTTGAATTATTCCTTCATCAGCACTTTCGAAATTAAATTTTAGAATATTTTTAGCATTTTCTGAATTAGTAAATTTTGTTTTGCCAACAAATCCAGAAATTGCCCCGACTTCTTTACTGAACATGCCGAGAAGTTTCATCAGGAGGTTTGGCGCTTTTAGTGATGGCGCTTTTGTGTATCCATTTTCTCTTAGAAGCTTATTCATATCTGACATCCACATGCATTTTTCAGCCAGAATAAATCTTTTACCATTTGCGTTTGGATTAGTCATTGCTTCAACATGAGCCCGAGCAGTATCTTTTACAGTTACCCAACCAAAATGCATTTGAGGAATTATTGGATAAGAACCATCAAGCATTCTTTGGATAAAGATATTTGAGGTACCAATATCATCTGATAATGATGGCCCAACAACTAAAGTTGGGTTTATTGAAACTGCTTCTATTTTTTTGCTCTCGCCTAGGCTTTCAAGATGTGACCACATTGCTTTTTCCGCTATGGCCTTACTTTTGTTATAGGCACCAATATTCTTTGTATGATCAGTCCAATGTGTCTCGTCAAAAACTTCTTTATCATGACCGTAACCAATAGCTGAAAATGACGAAGTCATTATAAACCGTTTGACATCATTTTTAATCGAGCTTTTTAAAGCTCTAAGCAGACCTTGTTGTGCCGGTTCGATTATTTCATTTTCGTCATCAGGAGCAGTATCAATCAAGGGAGAGGCAACATGCATAACGTAAGTGCATCCAGAAACAGCTGAGTCCCAACCTTCATCTTCCATCAGATCAAGCTTACAAAATTCTAAATTATTTTTTGCATCAACCTCGTTGGCTATTGCTTGTCTTACTTCTGCCTCACGATTTTCAGATCTTAATGATGTTTTTACGGAATAACCTTTTTTAAGTAATTCAGCTATGCAATGTTGAGCTATGTATCCTGAGCCTCCGGTAACTAGAACTTTCTCCATAATTAGGCTTTATCCTTAATTGCCTCAATGGATTTTGCATGCTCAATAAAAGCCTGTTCCCATGGCATTGGATTCCACTTAAGAATATTCACAGTTTGAGAAATATCGCATGGAACATATTTATCAAGCATTGGTATTAGGCTTTTTGTCTTATTATCAAACAAGCCAATCAGTTTGAGCATAAACGATGGTGCTTTTTTTAATTTAATTTTATCATAGCCAGCTTTACTTAATACTTCAGCTACCTGAAACATCCATGCTGGTTCTGCGTGTGCTGCAATAAATCTTTTACCATCAGCTTCAGGAGTTTTCATTGCTCTTAAATGCAGTATTGCAACATCTCTAACATCTATAAAGGGAAACGACATTGCAGGTATCATGGGAAATTTTCCTGATATCAGTTGAGATACTATTTGTGTTGAAGCTCCACCTAAATCATTTCCAAGTTGTGGTCCCATTACCCCACCAGGATTTACGACTGTCATTTCCATTTTATCACCATCTTGATTATTATAAAAATCCCAAGCAGCTTTTTCTGCGATTGTTTTACTTTTTTGATAAGGAGTAACATACTTACTATTAATATCAGTCCATGTATTATGATCACATTTTCCTGACATCATGTGTGAGTTTATAGCTGCTACTGATGAAGTAAGAACAACTCTTTTGATGCTAGCTTTCTTCGCTGCATTCAAAGCTCTGAGAGTTCCCTCTTTAGCAGGTTTAATAAGTTCATTTTCATCTTTTGGATCTTCAATTACAAAGGGTGAAGCAACATGCATTAAATAATCACAATCTCGCATTGAATCTTCCCAACCGTCATCTTCTAATAAATCAAGTTTACAAAATTCTAAGTTTGTATCATCGGTCTCGGTTTTAATTGCATCTCTCACTTCTTGTTCTCTATCCATTGTGCGCAGAGATCCTTTCACCAAATAGCCATTTTTAAGAAGTTCAATAATACAATGTTCAGCTATAAATCCTGAAGCTCCAGTGACTAAAACCTTTTCCATCCATTTCTCCTATCTAATTGAAATTACTTAATAAAATCTAAACAATTAATAACTTGTATTGATCCTATTTATAATTATGTATTAAAATACAGTTAACAAATAATACAAGAGGATTTTCTATATGGAATATCAAACTAGAGCTCAATCATCACCCGCAATTGATGCTGGTCTTAGACAATATATGCTAAGTGTTTACAATTATATGGCATCAGGTTTAGCTTTAACTGGATTAGTTGCATTTATGTTATTTCAAGCTACTGCCGTAATTGGTCCAACAGGAGAAATTGTTGGTCTAACAAACTTAGGTGTTACACTTTATACGGGTCCAATGATGTGGGTAGTTGCATTGGCTCCTCTTGGAATTGTAATGTATATGAGTTTTGGAATAAGAGGAATGTCAGCCTCTCGAGCACAGACAATGTTTTGGGTATTTGCATTTCTAATGGGTTTATCTCTGTCTACGATTTTTTTAACATATACAGGTGCTAGTATAGCGCGAGTATTTTTCATCACTGCAAGTACATTTGGCGCAATGAGTATATATGGTTATACAACAAAAAGAGATCTAACTAATTTTGGATCATTTCTATTTATGGGACTTATTGGAATCATCATTGCATCAATTGTAAATATATTTATGCAATCACCTGCATTATATTATGGAATATCTATCCTCGGAGTACTCATTTTTGTTGGCTTAACAGCCTACGATACTCAAAAGATTAAAAATATGTACATGGCATATGACAGTGGTGAAGTTGCAGCTAAAAAAGCTATCATGGGCGCATTAACACTTTATCTTGATTTTATAAATCTATTTATAATGTTACTGAGACTTTTTGGTCAAAGAAGATAAAATCAGGCTATACGTTTTACAGAAACTTTAAGATATTTTGTAATATCTGATAGATATTGACTTTCCTTAATTTTTTTATTATTAAAATCGATTAAGGTGAATATTACACGCTTTCCTCTATTTTTATTTTTAATTATTCTTAAAAAAGCATTCTCGAAAGTACTGCGATAAATTGAAAAAACTGCATTGTATTTTCCATGATCAATTGCATAGTCTTTCCAATGTCCTTGACTGACTTTCTGAGCGTAAACAGAAAGTATGAGATTAAGTTCAGTCTTATGAAAGCTAGTAAACTTATTTTTTGATCGATTAGAGCTCTTAAAGGATAAATCAGGACTAATGTAATGTATTGTCATTGTTATTTCATGTTACCTTGGAAAAGGTAAAAAAAACAACGAAAATAGGGAAAAATTTTACGATAACACCATCTAAATTGCCTTGAATTTCGATGAATAATTCCAATATAGTTTCTGAGAATAAAAATTATGCCTAAATCAGAAAAATTAGAGTTTCAAACAGAGGTCAGTCAATTACTTAAATTGATGATAAATTCTGTTTATTCAGAAAAAGAAGTGTTTGTAAGGGAGCTTGTATCCAATGCTTCTGATGCATGTGATAAGTTAAGATACTTATCAAACACTAAAGAAAAACTTATAAAGGACGATCCTAATTTCAAAATTCAAATCACTATTGATAAAAAAAATAATCTAATCACAATTTCTGATAACGGAATTGGAATGAATAAAAAGGATCTTGTTTCCAACCTTGGAACAATCGCACGCTCTGGTACTTCACATTTTTTAAAAGAACTGTCTGAATCTAAAACAAAAGACCTTTCACTCATTGGTCAATTCGGTGTCGGTTTTTACTCTGCTTTTATGGTTGCTTCACAAACTAAAGTTTCTACACGCAAAGCTGGAGAAAATAAACTTTGGATCTGGACTTCTGATGGAGAAAGCAGCTTTACCATTGAGGAGAGTGAAGAATCAAATCTTCTAGAATCGAATAGAGGAACCTCAATAGAACTTACTTTAACGAAGGAGTCTAAAGAGTATTTAGATAAGGATAGAATTGAAAATATAATTAAAAGATATTCAGATCATATAAGTATTCCAATTTATGTGAGTGACGGCTCTGAAAAAAAAGATGAAAAAATTGATTCTGTTAATTCTGCGTCAGCTATTTGGACGCGACCTAAAAATAAAATTACTGAGGAACAATATAAAGAGTTCTATAATCACGCAGGACAGATGTTCGATGATCCTTGGATGACATCTCATTATAAGGCTGAAGGAAAAATTGAATATACTGTATTAAATTTTATTCCTTCAACTAAACCTTTTGATCTTTATGATCCAGCAAGAGAAAACAGGCTTAAACTTTATGTTAAAAGAGTATTTATCACAGACAATTGTCCAGAACTTATTCCTCCTTATCTTCGTTTTCTGAGAGGTATCATTGACTCGGAAGACCTTCCATTAAACATAAGTCGCGAAATGCTTCAAAATAACCCAGTCGTTACGAAAATAAGATCATCTCTAGTTAAAAGAACAATTTCTGATCTCAAAAAAAAGATTGATAAAGACAGGGAGTCATATGAAAAATTCTGGGAGAATTTTGGTCCAGTACTAAAAGAGGGAATTTATGAGGACTTTGAGAGAAAAGACTCAATTCTAGAAATATCATTATTTAAGAATTCAAAATCAAAAAAACTCATCACATTAAATGAATACATAGAGTCAATGGGTAAAAAACAAAAGGATATTTACTTTATGACCGGTGATAGCTATGAAAATATAATCAATAATCCAAGTTTAGAGGGCTATAAGTCAAGAGATATTAATGTGCTTATATTGGATGACCCTGTAGACAGCTTTTGGACTTCATCAACGCCATCATATCAGGAGAAGAGTTTTAAATCTGTTACGAGGGGAATGGATGACCTGAATAAAATTGATGGAGAAAAAAAAGATGATAAAAATGAAAAATCTGTTGAGCCACTGATTAATCTACTAAAAGAAAAATTAAAGGAAAAAGTTAAAGACGTTAGAGTGTCTTCAAGACTTACTGATAGCCCTGTATGTCTTGTAAGTGATGAAGGCGCAATGGATCCTCAGCTTGAAAAAATACTTCAGCAGCACAATCAGCTCAATCAGGGACTTTCTCTTAAAGTTTTGGAAATCAATCCTCAACATAAACTCATAAAAAAACTTGCTAAAATGAGTAAAGATAAAGCATCAATTAGTGAAGTAGAGAATATTTCAATTTTACTTTACGAACAATCTAAGATTCTTGATGGTGAAAAGCCATCAGATCCTGTTGAATTTTCAAAAAAACTTATTGAAACCATCACTACATCGATAAATTAATTCTAAAATTAAGACTCCAATCCATAAAATAAAATCGCTATAATATCGCAAAAATAAAAAAAAGGGATATTCATGAAGTCACTAATAAAATTCTTATCAATAAAATTGATCGCAATATTTTTTGTATTTAACGTTAATGCTCAGGAGTTTAACGACCTTGAGACTTATTCTGGCAGTATAGCAGGAGCCTACAATATTGCTAATCTTCCATTGCTTCCAGGAAATTGGAAGGTGGATGACTTAGAAAAATCTGGCAGTGTACAATCAGGTAATTTTTATGTGTATGCTACTTTAGTTCCCTCAGATGTTGATGAGGACGTGAGAAGATATAATGATATCATTACATATGCATTATTAGGTTCAAAGTCGGAGGAAACATCTTACAGAAAAACTTTTTTTGGATGTGAAGGCGGATTCAATGCTCAAGAAGGTTCAATAGTTAATATCAACACTCGCGGTTCTGGAAATTTTGAAGAAACCTGCGCGGTTGATCAACCTGATTTTGGAAATATGAATTTTTTCTTTACAGATTGCAGCAATGTTTGTGTTGAAGTAGGTATTAATCTTGAGCGCGAAAAATACAAAAATGATCGTAAAAGTTTTGAAGCGATGACAACACAAATATTTGATACCATAAGAAAAACAGTTGGTGGCCAGTCAGTTTCGATGGACTTTATGTCAAATTATGTAAATTGAACCTATTGATTGGAAATATTTTTGTAAACATACTGAAGTATTCCTCCTGTTTTTAAATAGTCTATTTCTGTTGAGGTGTTTACTAAAAGCCTTAAGCGATGTGTCTTATTTTTTCCATTTGAATAAATAATAAGCATTTTAACATCCATCCCAGGTGATATATCATTTGATAAACCGGTAATGGTTATTCTTTCGTCACCTTTAAGACCTAGAGATAGTCTATTTTCTTTTTCCATGAACTGAAATGGAAGTACCCCCATGCCAATAAGATTTGATCTGTGAATCCGTTCAAACGACTCTGCTATTACTGCTCTAACTCCTAGTAGCTTCGTTCCTTTTGCTGCCCAATCTCTTGAGGAACCCATTCCATAGTCTTTTCCAGCAAATATGACAAGAGGTGTATTAGATTTTTGGTATTTTACTGAGGCATCGTAAATCGTCATTTGCTTATTAGAAGGATGATGAATCGTAATTCCTCCCTCAATATTTTTCACCATTTCATTTTTTATTCTAATATTTGAGAATGTACCCCGCATCATGACTTCATGATTCCCACGTCGAGCACCAAAGGAATTAAAATCTACTTTATTAATTCTATTTTTAGTTAAATATATACCAGCTGGTCCATCCTCTTTTATGGAACCCGCAGGACTTATATGGTCTGTAGTTACGGAATCCCCAAAGATTGCTAAAATTTGAGCATTCTTTACATCATTTATATTATTCTTCTCAAAATCTAAATTTTCAAAATATGGAGGGTGTTGAACGTAGGTAGATTTCTTATTCCATTTATAAGTTAGCCCACTTGGTGATTTAACTGAATTCCATTTTTTGTCGCCTTTGAATACATTTTTGTATCTTTTCTTATACAAATTTGAATTAATAATTTTATTAATTATTGATTTTATCTCTTTTGATTTTGGCCATATATCCTTTAAGTAAATTTCTTTATTGTTTCCCCCAATACCAATTGGGTCCTTTGTTAGGTTTATTTTTGTTGATCCTGCCAATGCATATGCAACAACAAGTGGTGGCGATGCCAAATAGTTTGCCTTTACAAATGGATTAATTCTTCCCTCAAAGTTTCTGTTACCTGATAAAACGCCGCTTACAATTAAGTCATTACTTGTAATTGCCTCAGCAATATTTTCATCTAAGGGACCAGAATTACCAATACACGTCGTACATCCAAATCCAACTAAGTTAAATCCTAGCTTATCAAGATGTTTCTGAAGTCCAGACTTTTCGAGGTAATCAGTTACAACCTTAGAGCCCGGTGCAAGTGAAGTTTTGACCCAAGGTTTAGTTTTAAGACCTAATTCATATGCTTTCTTTGCTAAAATTCCAGCACCTATCATGACGCTTGGATTAGATGTGTTAGTACAGCTCGTAATTGCAGCAATTGCTACATGACCATGATCAATTTCGAATGTCTCATTTTTTACAGAAGACGAATTTTCAACTTTTTCATTACCAAATTCCTTCTCGAATGAACTAACAAATTGATCTGCAACATTTGATAATAAGATTTTATCTTGTGGTCTTTTTGGCCCAGCTAAACTTGGTTCTATACTTGATAAGTCTAATTCCATTGTTTCTGAATAAACTCTTTTATTTTTCTTATAATCCTCCCAAAGTCCCTGAGCTTTAGAGTATTTTTCGACAAGTTTAATTTCATCCAAAGGTCTTCCGCTAACTTTTAAAAAATTTATTGTTTCTTGGTCAATTGGAAAGAAACCGCATGTTGCACCATATTCTGGTGCCATATTTGATATAGTAGCTCTATCAGGAACAGACATCTCTTTAAGTCCTTTGCCATAGAACTCTACAAATTTTCCAACTACGCCTTTTTTTCTTAACTGTTCAGTAATTGTTAACACCAGATCAGTAGCTGTAATACCTTCTTTAATTTTACCTTTTATTTCAAATCCTATAACTTCAGGAACAACCATAGAGATTGGTTGACCTAACATTGCTGCCTCAGCCTCGATTCCACCAACTCCCCATCCAAGAACAGATAAGCCGTTAATCATTGTGGTATGACTATCGGTTCCAACAACAGTATCGGGATAAGCTAAGGTTATATTTTTATTTTTTATTTTTTTCTTTTCAAACCAAACAGTTTTAGCCAGGTATTCTAGGTTTACTTGATGACAGATGCCTGTACCAGGTGGAACTACTCTAAAATTATTGAAAGATTTTTGTCCCCATCTCAAAAATTCATATCTTTCAATATTCCTTTTATATTCAAGATCAACATTTGCTTTGTGGGCAGTTGCTGAGCCATACTTATCAACCATAACAGAGTGGTCTATTACAAGATCAACCGGTGATAGAGGATTAATTTTTTTAGGATCTCCATTTTCATTTTTTATTGCTGCTCTCATTGATGCAAGATCAACCACTGCTGGAACGCCTGTAAAATCTTGCATCAGAACACGTGCAGGTCTAAAATTAATTTCTTTATTTACTTTTTTATCAGACTTCCATTTTTCAAATTCTTTTATATCGCTTAATTCTACTGTTGAACCGTCCTCATTTCTGATCAAGTTTTCTAGAAGAATTTTTATTGAGAAAGGAAGCGAGGATATGTTTTTAAGACCATTTTTTTCGGCTGCTTTAAAACTGAAATAGGTATAGGTTTTTTTTCCTATTTTTAGTGTTTTTTTTATCTTAAAGCTGTCGTACATAGAGGTTTACTGCTGCTATATTTAGACTAATTTAACAAGCTATCAACATAAAGTTTATAATGAACGAACTAAAAACTGAAAATTTGAGCTGCAAAAGAGGAGAAAACGCTGTTCTCAATAATGTTAATTTTTCTATTAAATCCGGTGAAACATTAGTTGTGAAAGGGCGAAATGGATCTGGCAAAACGACCCTTTTAAGAATTCTATCCAATTTTATTACATCTTATGAGGGCAAGGTAATGTTTAATGATATAAGTATACGTGAAGATAGTTTATACAATAGTAAATTTAACCTGATTGGCCAAAAGAACTCTTTAAAAGAAAATCTTTCTATAAAAAAAAATTTTGATTTATGGGATATTCTTTTTAATGAAGCTCTTGATCATGTAAAGCTACTCAAACATAACAATTTGTACCATTTAATTAATAGAGATGTTGGCTCCCTAAGTGATGGTCAAAAAAAGTACATTTCCCTGCACAGACTTAATTATAAAAAATATGATTTATGGTTTTTAGATGAACCATTTGTTTATCTTGATGAGGTCAACACACACTTACTTATAAAGAAAATTAATCAATTTAATGAAAATATGGGAATAGTTATACTTACTTCTAATATAAATTTACCAAAAAATTTTCATAAGGAAATTAATATTTAATATGTCTAACCTTATTAAAAGAGATTTATTATTATCTTTTTATTCAAGTGCTAATTTCTTTTTTACAGTATCCTTTTTTATCCTTGTTTTAATATTAATACCATTTGCATTTGGCACTCAGACTGATCAACTCAAGAATTTATTTAAAGGTGTAGTTTGGATCGCGCTAGCATTATCAATTATTATAACAGTTGATAGAATTTTTAATGCCGATTATGAGGATGGTAATTTAGACATCATTATGCAGAAAAATAAGACGATTGAGTATTTAATAATCAGTAAATACATAACACATTGGTTTATTTATTGTCTTCCACTTTTAGTAATTCTACCAATATTGAGTTTTCTATTTTATTTGGATTATTCAGAGACCATACAAATATTTATAAATTTATTCATAGGCTCATTTGGTATGGTTTTCATTGCAAATTTCGTGAGCGCACTAACGCTTGGTGCTAGAAGAACAATTTTTTTGAAAGCAATCATAATGATACCACTATTTGTACCTTTTATTATTTTTGGCTCTGATGCTGGTTCTTGGCCAATTTTGTTAGCATTATCAATGCTCTCTTTTGTTATCTCTATATATGTAACTGCATATGGTCTGCGTCTTTATGGAGAGTAGGCAATATTCTAAGTCGATATATATATATTAGAAAATGTATATTAAAATCAAAAATAACCATATTGAACTTATCAAGTCTGCTAATCCATATTTGATTTTTGCAACAATTTTTGCATTTGTGATAGGCTTATATTATTCACTTATTCAATCCCCTCCAGATTATATTCAAGGAGATTCGATGAGGATTATGTATATACATGTTCCTTCAGCATGGTTTGCACTGATGACTTATTCAATTTTAGCTGGTTCATGTGTTCTTTGGTTCATAACCCGAAACCCCCTTTTTAATGTTGTTGCACGATCAATTGCTCAAGTAGGAATGGTATTCACTTTAATGTCATTGATAACTGGAAGTATATGGGGCAAGCCTACATGGGGTGTATGGTGGGTTTGGGATGCGAGACTAACTTCTATGTTAATATTATTTTTTCTTTACATCGCTTATATCTTTCTTTGGCAGGCAATATCAAACAAGGAACTTGCTTCAAAAATATCAGCAGCACTAGCAATAATAGGTTTTATCAATATACCAATAATTAAATTTTCAGTTGATTGGTGGAATACTTTGCATCAACCTGCTTCAATTTCAAAACTTTCTGAACCAAGTATTGATGTAAGTATGCTAATTCCATTATTTATAATGACAGCTGCCTGTTTTTTATTTCTAGTAACAGTATCACTAATTAGATTTAGACTTGTTCTGATTGAAAATAAAATGTTAAGGACCAGTAACTAATGAATGAATTAGTAGATATGGGTGGATACGCAATCTTTGTTTGGTCTTCTTATGGTATTTTTTTCTTTTCCTTAATTATATTTTTTTTAATCAATATATTAAATTTAAGGAAATACGAAAAAATTTTTAATAAAACAAAAAACAAAATTGAGTAATTTAGTAAAAAGTAGATTAATTAAATTTCTCTTAAGTTTAATTATTGTTTCAATCGCAGTATTGATAATTATTTTTAACTTAAGAGATAATATTATTTACTTTTATGGCCCGACTGAACTTTTAAAAAATTCAAATAAACAAGGTCAAATAATGAGGTTGGGAGGCCTTGTATCAGTAGACTCTTTTCAAAACGAAACTGATAGTATTTTTTATTTCAGTATTACTGATGGCGAAAACAAAATTGATGTGAAATACGAGGGTATTCTGCCAAATTTATTTGCTGAGGGCAAGGGAGTTGTAGTTGAGGGGGTTTATATGAATGATGGTAGATTTATTGCAAACAAAGTCTTAGCTAAGCATGACGAAAACTACATGCCTCCTGAAGTCATAGAAACACTTAAAAAAACAGGCAAATGGCAGGGCGAATGAGTTTATATATTTTTTATATTTCAAATTTTTTACTACTAATTTGTCTAATTGCATCACTAATGCAGTCTAGTAAAATTATAAATAATAAAATATTCACTAAACCTGGTGTTATTGTGCTGGCCTACGTACAGTTGATTTCAATTCTATTGTCATTTTTAATTCTAATTTATCTTTTTCTCATTTCAGATTTCAATTTTGATTTAGTTTATTTCAATTCTCATTCTGAAAAACCACTTATATATAAATTCTCTGGCGTTTGGGGAAATCATGAAGGAAGTATGCTTTTATGGATATTAATTTTGGTCTTATTTAATTTTTTATTTGCCCTTTCGAGAAGAATTTCAGAACGGTTTAAAGAGATTACAGTTGCGATACAGAGTATTATGATCTTTGGATTTGTCGCATTTTTATATTTTTTATCAAATCCATTTGCAATAAATCAAAATAATTTTTTTGATGGGATTGGTTTAAATCCTATTTTACAGGATCCACTCCTGGCAATTCATCCACCTGTGTTGTATGTAGGCTATGTTGGTTTTTCCCTAGTGTTCAGCTTAGCAATTGCAGGACTAATTACAAAAGAAGTTGATCAGCAATGGGCTTCAATTGTCAAACCTTGGGTTTTTTCTGCATGGGCATTTCTTACAGCTGGTATAGCTCTAGGTTCATTTTGGGCTTATTACGAACTTGGCTGGGGAGGTTATTGGTTTTGGGATCCAGTTGAAAATGCGTCGCTTATGCCGTGGATAGCCGCAACCGCATTAATACACTGTGTGTTGATACTTCAGAAAAGAAATGTAATGCAATCTTGGACTATTATTTTAGCCATACTTACATTTTCATTGAGTTTAGTTGGAACATTTCTTGTCCGGTCTGGAATTCTAAACTCAGTACATACCTTCGCTAGTGATCCCGGAAGAGGTCTATTTATTTTATTATTTATTTTTCTTATACTTGTTTTTTCTTTCAGTTTATTTGCCTACAACTCCGAGAAAATTAATAAGATAAATAGTATGAGTTTGGTCAGCAGGGGTACAGGAATACAAGTAAATAACTGGCTTTTGATCACTATATTAACAATTGTTTTTTTGGGAACTATGTACCCTCTCGCAACTGATTTATTGCTTAATAAGAGTTTAACTGTTGGGCCAAAATATTACTCAACGACTATTGCCCCCATCATAATACTTTTCCTTTTTTTTATGTTTATATCCCCACGTTTAGGATGGACTGACACAAAACTTTATAAAATAATAATTCAATTGCGATATCTCATTATTACGTCATTAACTATAACATTGTTAATCAGTCTATATTTTGAACTATTTAATTTGACTGAAATCTTAATTATCTTTTTTAGTTTACTTTTAGTAATTTCTTCTGTGACAGCTAGTATAAACTTTAATAAGCAAAATATTTTAGTAAGAACCAACTTAGGCCAAAATCTTGCACACGCTGGATTCGGTATCTTGATGATGGCAGTTGTGAGTAATGCCGTGTATTCTGAGGAGAGAATTTATAATGCTAAAGTTGGAGATAATTTACAATTGCAAAAATATATTTTTAGTTTTGATAAAATAGAGCAAGTTGAGGAGAGTAACTATAATTCACTAAAAGCATATTTTCTAATGAAAAAAGATGGTAAGTTAATAGATACATTTACTCCTGAAATCAGATTTTATTCAAACCCACCTACAATTACTTCAGAAGCAAGTATTTTGCATAAGTTTTTTTCAGATATTTATCTTGTCATGAATGTTCCTCAAGATCAGCAGTCAATAAGTGTCAGAATGCATATCAAACCTTTCATGACAATACTTTGGTTAGGTACATTGATGATAATCATTGGGGGGATTATATCTGCCTCTATAAGGTTCGGACGTTTCGATGAAAAGTAATCGTTTAAAATTTTTACCTTTGGTCTTAATAATACTATTAAGTATATTCTTATTTTTTTCTTTAAATAATGACACATCAGAACTTTCAAGTCCTCTTGTTGGAAATAAAGTACCAGAATTTTCATTGCCGAACCTTTTTGGACAGGAAGAGCTAACAAATTTAGACTTAAATAGTGAAAATCCAATTTTATTAAATGTGTGGTCTTCTTGGTGCATACCATGTCGAGCAGAACACGACATATTAATGGTTTTGTCAGAACTTTATGAAGTGGAAATATTTGGCTTAAATTATAAAGATAATAATGAAGAAGCAAAAAATTTCATAAATGATCTTGGAAATCCATTTGTCAAAATTGGTTCTGACAATTCAGGAAGAACCTCCATTGATCTGGGAGTTTACGGAGTTCCTGAGACTTATATTATTGCCAATGGTATAATAATTTATAAACATATTGGTCCAATTCATATGAACGAGATGGAAGAGAAAATTCTCCCAATAATTAGGGATAATTGAGGTATGACTAAGATAATTAAGATATTTTTACTCCTTTTTTTGCTGCAAAATAACACTATAGCTGAAGATTCTAGGGCAATTGAGCTTTTTAAAGAGGTAAGGTGTCTTGTATGTCAGGGCCAAACAATTCACGAGTCTAATGCAGAATTAGCAGAGGATATAAAAAAACTTATTCGTGAAAAAATTAGTCAAGGTGAGACCGATCGCCAAATTAAAGAATATTTAGTAGAAAGATATGGCGATTGGATTTTAATGACACCTCCATTTAACAGTCTTACTTATATATTATGGTCTTTTCCATTCCTCATAATGATAATTGGAGCTTTTGCAATTTATAGACAAAAAAGAGGCCAGGCCTAATTTTTGACAATTTGTAGATATCTTTTAAACAATTTGTAATTTTATATTATAGTGCAATTAAAAGAGGTGTTTATGAAATCAAAAATTTTTGCATTTTTACTGTTTTTCTTCCTAGGCCTGAATTTCACTTTAGCAGGTGGAATTGAAGATGAAACAAAAGACTACGAGGATGTTGAGCTTACAACAAGAGAAGATATTTCTGAATTTCAAGAGCTACAAGAACCATTATATGAAAAACTAGATGAAATTGTGGCAGATGGATGTACTGCCGGACAGAGGATAGTTAAGTATTCTAAGGGATGTGTAACATGGTCTGGTGGCTATATTTCTGAGGGTGAAGAACCAGATTATTTTGTTAGATATTAATTTTATATAATGAAAATAATTGGATCAATTTTATCATTACTAATTTTAGTACTTCATGGATTTAGTGCTCAATCCAATGATGAAAATATGTGGTCATTTTCATTAGGTCAATTTGATGTTAATTATAAAGATAAAGACTCATCTGAAATAAGATTTGAATATTTGTATGCGAATAACTTCTTAAAAAATAATTACGATCTTAAACCTTTCTTAGGTGTTATGAGAAATGGAGATAATGGAAAATACATTTATTCAGGTCTAAGAAAAGATATTGAAATTTCTGAAAAATGGTTTTTTACACCAAGCTTTGCGTTAGGATATTATGACAGAGGTGATAGTAAAGATTTAGGATATAATCTTGAATTTAGAAGTCAGATTGAGTTTTCGTATAAACTTAAATCAAGTCGAATAGGATTTAATCTAAATCACATATCCAATGCAAGCATTGGTGATACGAATCCTGGCACAGAAAGTGTAACGATCTCACTTATAAGACCTTTTTAATCTTTAACAAAATTATTGGAAAATTGCTCAGGATCAAAATCAATAAGATCACTGATTTGCTCACCGCTACCAATTGCTAAAATTGGTATTTTTATTTTATTAGAAATTGATACAAGCGTCCCCCCTGCTGCATTGGAATCAAATTTTGTCATAATAATCCCAGTTATTTTGGTAAATTTATTAAATTCTTCCACTTGTTTTAAGGCATTTTGCCCAGTTGTAGTATCAATCGATATTATTGAATCATGAGGAAGTGTTTCATCGTGTTTTTTAAGCACTCGGTCAATTTTACCTAATTGATCCATTAAATCAGTTTTGTTCTGAAGTCTTCCAGCTGTATCGATTATAACTACGTCAATATTATTTTTATTTGCATATTCAATTGACTTAAATACCACACTTGCAGGGTCAGATTTATCATCATCTCTTATAAAGTCCGTTCCTATTTTATCAGCCCATTTATTCAATTGCTCCGCAGCTGCTGCTCTAAAGGTATCAGCAGCAACCAACAGAACATTTTTTTTTTCTTGTTGAAATTGATTTGCCAATTTTGCAATTGTTGTAGTTTTACCTGAACCATTTACTCCTACCATTAATATAACGTAGGGTTTTGTATTATTTCTATAGTCAATTTTCTTTATATTTGTTGATACAATTTCATTTATAATTTTACTAAGAGATGATTGAATTTCTTCCAGCGAAGGAGTATTAGAAAATTTTTCATTTGCTAATTTTGTTGTAATGAGTTCTGATGTTTCAACATCAACGTCAGAAGTTATAAGAAGATCCTCAAAATCCTGTATTGTATTTTGATCAATTTTTTGATTTGCAAATACTTTTGCTAGGCCAGATTTTAAACTCTTAAACAATTATATTTCCAATTAAGCCTTCTTGACGCTTTCCAGTGACAAGCATTTTTATTATTTTACCCGCTTCAAAATTATCATCGAGACAGACCTTTGCAAATGTATCTGATCTACCTTGATTTTGACTCTCAACAATAAGGTTAATCTCTTTATTTTTAAGCTTATCGTAGTGCTCGGTAATCTTTCGCTCGCCAATATTTCTGAGTATTTTTGCTCTTTTTTTTATAATTTCTCGATCTAATTGAGGCATTCTAGCGGCGGGCGTTCCATCTCTTGGTGAAAATGGAAATACGTGTAAAAAAGTAATATTGCATTCATCTATAAGACGCACTGAATTTAGAAACATTTCCTCCGTCTCTGTTGGAAATCCAGCAATTAAATCCGCACCAAATACAATATCAGGTCTAACAGCTCTGATGCGCTCTATCGCATTAATAGCATCTTCTCTTGAATGTCTTCTTTTCATTCTTTTTAAAATCATATTATCGCCAGCCTGCAGAGATAAATGAATATGGGGAAGTAAACGTTTCTCACTACCGTAAAGATTTATTAATTCATCATCTATTTCTGCGATGTCAAGCGATGACAGTCTCAGTCTGTTAAGTTGAGGCAACCTATTGAGAATAGTTTTTACTAACTTTGACAATGAAATTTTTTTCTCAAAATCACTACCGTAGCTCGTGAGATCAACGCCAGTTAGTACTATCTCTTTGTAGTTCTTCTCTAGAAGTAACTTTATTTGTTTTATAATATTTTTTGGATCCACACTTCTTGAATTTCCCCGTCCATATGGAATAATACAAAATGTACACCTATGATCACATCCATTTTGTATTTGTACAAATCCTCTAATTCTGTTTTTAACTTTACTTATAATTGGCGAAATTGCCTGTTCATTTTTGAATATATCTCCTACTAAATTTACGGGCTTATTACTTTCTCTTATAGTTTTATAGGTTGAGGATTCTAATTTTTCTTTATTTCCAATGATGGAGTCAACTTCGCTCATTGCTTCAAAATCTTTTTTATGTATCTGTGCAGCACAACCAGTAAGAACGACTTGACTTTGTTGATTTTCTTTTTTTACTTTTCTAATTTCATTTTTCAGATCAGCGATAGTTTTATTTGTAACAGCGCAACTATTAATAAAAATATGGTTCTGAAGATTGTTATCTTTTGCGTATTTTCTTATAACTTCAGACTCATAAAAATTCAGTCTACATCCGTAAGTTTTAATTTCTGGATCTTTCATTACTTATTTGATTTCGATTTTTTAAATATAGAGCAAATGCAAGAACTTCATACAATATATGACTCATATGATAGATAAGAGGCAATTTAATGAAATTATAAAGCCATTTATACCTTGGAAGTTGAGACCATATTAGTAAAAAAGCATCGAGTCCTTCTAATATCTTTCCATCATGTTTAGCATGAAGACGTCTTATCAATTGACTTGGTTCTTTTGAGGTTTCCTTTTCAGCAACTTTATTTTGAGTAACATCGACCCAATCAATAACATTATTAAGTTTCTTATAGTGGTTTATTTCAAACCTACAGATACTGCATGAGTTATTGAAGTATATTTTAGTATTTTTTTTAGAATTTTTATTTCTCACAGCTTATATTTATCAGTAAAATTTATCTCAGTTGGACCCGTCATAATAATATTGTCACTACTTTTGTAATATATTTCTAAATCACCCCCTGGCAATGTTACAGTCACCTTATTTTTTATCAATCCCATTTCAACTCCTGCTACAGCTGTTGCACAAGCAGCCGTACCACAAGCATTTGTTTTTCCTGCACCCCTTTCCCATACGTTTAGTACAATGTGATTATCACTTTTTAACTTTGCAAAACTCACATTTATTTTTTCAGGAAATAAATTATCATTTTCAATTAAAGATCCAAAACTTTCAACATCATATTTTTCGATTTCATCATCAAAAAAAATAATATGTGGATTACCAATGTTAACTAAAAATGGTTCTTTTAGTGTAAGGTCTCTGATTGAAAAATTTATATCCACTGGATTGATATCCTTAGTCAAAGGAATTTCATTCCATACGAATTTTGGCTTGCCCATATTTACACTAACTGTGACATCATCAATCTTTTCACATGCAATTGTTCTTTCACGCGTAGTTAAGTTTACTTTCTCACTCTTTGTTTCTTTCATTAAAAAGTTTGCAACACAACGTGAACCATTTCCACAAGCATCTATCTCAGTTCCATCTGAATTAAAAAATTTAATCATTGGACCGCTGTTATCTTGTGACTTCCTAATCATGATTAGTTGATCGCAGCCAACCCCATCTGTTCTGTTACAAATTAATTTTATTTGTTCTTCTGATAAATCAAATTCAGATACCCTTTGATCAATAACAATAAAATCATTTCCTAGGCCATTCATCTTTACGAACTTAAACTCGTGCATAAACACTTTATATTAAGCCAATTTTGATTTTTCCAGTAAATAAGAAATTAAATGAATCTTGACATTAACTTACTGAAGTAATAAAAAACTCACGTTTTCCGTCAGAAATATTATTTCTGCGGTGCCATAAATTAAGGTATCGACACCAGTCAGCGAGTTTCGCCCATTGGTGCACTACCTGCTGAAGGAGAGTTTATTTTGTTTGAAAACCTTAGTAATCGGTTTGAGGAAATATTTAAGAGTTTAAAAAAGACAGGTTCTATTGATGAGGTTTCTCTCGATAGTGCAATGAGAGATATTCGAAGAGCTCTTCTTGAAGCTGATGTTGCATTGCCAATTGCAAAAAAATTCATAGAGGATGTCAAAAAAGAGGCAATCGGAAAGGAAATTATTAGATCAATAACGCCCGCGCAAATGATAACAAAAATTGTGAATGATCAATTAATTCAAATTTTAGGGTCAGCTTCACCCGAATTCCAAATAAACGATAATCAAATTTCATCTTATTTATTTGCAGGACTTCAAGGTTCTGGCAAGACAACGACTGTTGGTAAAATCGGCAATTATCTCAAAAGTAATTACGATAAGAAGATTTTATTTGTTTCATTAGATACCACAAGACCAGCTGCTTTTGATCAGCTAAAAAAACTTTCTGAGTTAATTGATGTAACAATTTTACCCAAACTCGAAAATCAAATGCCTATTGATATTGTATCAAGAGCAAAACAATTTGCTGAATTACAGGAAATTGATTGTGTTTTATATGATACAGCGGGGAGAATGAATGTTGAAGTAGGGCTAATGAGCGAATTGAGTTTGCTTGAAAAAGAAATTAACCCTCTAGAAACGATACTTGTTTTAGACAGCCTAACTGGCCAGGAGGCAGTGAATGTTGCAAGCGATTTTGCAAAAGCAATCAATATTACCGGCTCTATTCTTACTAGGATTGATGGCGATGCTCGAGGTGGGGCTGCATTAAGCATGAAGTACATTACTGATTGTCCAATTAAATTTATGGGAGTTGGGGAGCAAGTCGATGACCTTGAAAAATTTCACCCAGAGCGAATTGCCAATCGTATTCTTGGAATGGGAGATATTGTAACCTTAGTTGAAAAAGCTGCCGAAATTGTTGATCAAGAAGATGCCCAAGAAATGGCCAAAAAATTACAAAAAGGAGAATTTGATCTCGACGATTTGCTTAGTCAAATTAGACAGATGAAAAAAATGGGTGGCATTTCGGGTATGATGAAATTCATTCCTGGACTAAGTAATCTGAGCGACAAGATCCCACAAAATACTAATCCTGACAATTCAATCGCTCAACAAGAAGCAATTATTCTCTCAATGACAAAATACGAGCGAAGCAAGCCAAAGATAATTAATGGATCAAGAAAAAAAAGAATAGCGGCAGGGTCAGGGACTTCAGTATCCGAAATAAATAAAATTCTAAAACAACATAGAAAGATGTCAGACATGATGAAGAAGTTATCTAGAAAAGGGGGAGGATCAATTGATCCAAATATGTTAGCAGGCCAACTTGGAAGTGGCATGCCGAGTGATTTTTTTAAAAATAAATTTTAATTATTAACAAATAAAAGGAGAATAAAATGGCGTTAAAAATAAGACTATCGAGAGCAGGTTCAAAAAAAAGGCCTATATACAGAGTTGTAGTTGCAGACTCAAGAAGTCCGCGAGATGGTAGATTTATTGAAAAGGTAGGATTGTACAATCCTCTTTTACAAAAAGATAATAAGGATAGGATCCAACTAAACTTAGAGTCAATAAAAGAGTGGATTTCTAAAGGAGCAAAACCAACAGACAAGGTTGCAAGATTTTTGGGAGAAGCTGGCGTAATAACAATGCCAGCACAAGGCAACAATCCTAAAAAAGCTCAGCCAAAAAAGAAAGCACAAGAAAGATTAGCCGCAGCTGAGGAAGCAAAGAATCAGCCTACTCCTGAAGCTCCAGCAGAAGAGACTCCAGTAGAGGAAGCTCCAGCATCAG
>QCMN01000014.1 GCA_003213715.1 Pelagibacteraceae bacterium AG-422-B15 | reverse complement strand
CTCAACAAAAACTCTTGCAAAGGTTGCAAACCATAAGGCTAAAAAAGATGATTCTTTGAATGGTGTATGTTCACTTGTGAATTATAATAATATTGACCAGATACTTGAACTAACTGAAGTGGGTGATGTATGGGGAGTAGGAAGACGTTTATCAAAAAAATTAATTAACCATGGTATACATAATGCAAAACTACTAAAGAATTGCAGTGACTCATGGATAAGAAAAATGATGAGTGTGAATGGCTTGAAAACAATTACAGAGTTAAGAGGGATTTCTTGTATTCCTCTTGAAGAATACTCAATGACAAGAAAAAGCTGTTGTACCACAAGATCATTTGGAAAACTTCTGACAAATTTAGACGACATAGAGCAAGCTGTTACAACTTTTGCGCGAAGAGCTGCTGAACGTATACGCTCTGAAAGCCTTGCGGCGTCTTGTGTTTCGGTCTTTGTAAGAACTAATCCTTTTGATAAAAAAAGTGCTTATTATTCAAACGGGGCATCAAGAACGCTTTCTCATCCAACCCACGATAGCATAACAATTATTGAAACATCTTTATTGCTTACAAAGAGAATTTTTAAAAATAACTATCAGTATAAAAAAGCAGGTGTACTTCTTAGTGGTTTGTGTGATGAGTCAGAAATTCAAGAGACACTATTTGAAAAAAATTATAATCAAAATTCTGATCTTATGTCAGCAGTCGATGCCATTAACTACCGTTATGGTCGGGATACACTTCAGATGGCATCAGAATGTAAAGTTGGCAATTGGAGACAAAAAAGAGAAAACTGTACAAGAAACTATACAACGCAGATTGATAGATTGCTCTTAGTTTAAATTTTTATTAAGGAAGTCAGTAAATATATTATTGAGCTCATCAACAATAAATCCACCACCACCGTGACCACCTGTAAAAACAAAACTTTCAGCCCTTGGAATTAAGTCTAAAACCCGTTGAACAGTTTTTGGATCAATTTCATCATCATCACTTGCATAGGCTATATGAATAGGAATATCGGATTGTGAGAATTTTTTATAATCAGGAATAAAGTTTGTATTTGCAATATTACGTATTGAAGAAAGCAGTGATTGCTCTGTTCCAGGCAGTGTAAGTTGAGCAATGTATCTGTCAACCAAATCTCTCTGTTCAGGATTATTGGTTACCCATTGTTCAGCTCTATTTTTTGAAAAAGGAATCCCAAAAGTTCTTAAAACAAAATTTCCTAGGATTGGAGTTTTTAGAATACTGAGTATTTTACTGTTACTATTTACTAGAGGAACTTGTAAACCAATAGCAGATACTTGATTTGGATATTTGTTAGCGTAATTGATTGCAATAGGAGCTCCCATTGATGAACCATGTAGAATAGATTTCTTTATTTCTAAATAATCTAATAATTCGTTAAGTTGATCTAGATAAAATTCCATGTTGTAATCAGAAACAGGTCTGTCAGAGTAACCTCTTCCGTATTGATCATAACAGATTACCCTATAGCCTTTTAGACTTAATCCCTCACAGAAACCAACATATCCTTCTGAAGGTAAAGTTGCGCCATGAATAATAATTATTGCAGGATCATTTTTATTTCCATAATCCTTATAGGCTGTTTTTCCTTTAGAAAGGTTGACAAAATTATAGTCAGATTTTTCCTGATAGGATTTTAAGTTCCCTTTTTCAAAGCTGTTAAATGCATAAATAACTGTGAGTACAACTATAATAAGTAGAAGTATAAAAAATGTGCTTGTAAATATACTTTGGAAAATGGTCATTTTTATCAACTATAATAACTTAATTAATAAAATCAAAGTTGATCCGAATTAGCTGATTTGCTAGCATATAGGCCAATTAGAATGGGAGATTATTAATGAAAAAAACGATATTCAGTTTAATCGCAGGGGTGTTGGTCTTAGGACTGTTCTATGGTTGTGACAGACAGTCAGATCAAGCATCTACTGACGAAATAAAAATCGGAGTAATTCTTGGATTTACAGGTCCAATTGAGTCACTCACACCAACAATGGCCAGTTCAGCTGAACTTGCGATGAAAGAGGCAAGTGACTCTGGATTGCTTTTAGGCGGAGCAACAGTAAGTTCTGTTCGTGCTGACTCAACATGTGTTGATGCTGGTGCGGCAACTTCAGCGGCCGAAAGACTCGTAACATCAGATAATGTTGCAGCAATAATGGGAGCGGATTGCTCAGGAGTTACAACTGCAATTGCAAATAATGTAGCAGTGCCTAATGGGGTAACAATGATTTCCCCATCAGCTACTTCGCCGGCATTAACGGACATTGATGATAAAGGTTACTTCTTTAGAACCGCACCATCAGATGCAAGACAAGGGCAAGTATTGGCTCAAGTAGTTATGGATAGAGGTATCAACGAAGTTGCTGTTACTTATACTAATAATGACTACGGTAAAGGACTGTCCGATAGTTTTGTAAATGCATTTAAAGCGATGGGCGGATCTGTTACTACTGAAGTACCTCATGAAGATGGCAAAGGTGATTACTCAGCAGAAGTATCAACACTATCAGCTTCAGGTGCCTCAGAAGTTGCTGTTCTTGGTTACGTAGACCAAGGTGGTCGAGGAATCATTCAGAACTCGATGGAGACTGGAGCATTTTCAAGATTTATTCTTGCCGATGGAATGATTGGCGACAGTCTGATTGAGAATGTAGATGGTGATTTGACAGGAACTTTTGGAACTTTACCAGGATCTGAGTCAGAAGGAGCAAACATGTTTAAATCAATTGCATCTTCAAACGGCATCCCAGGTGATGGACCATTCGAACCAGAGTCCTACGATGCAGCTGCTTTAATATTGCTTGCAATACAAGCAGGTAATTCTGCAGACAGATCTTCAATCGCTCAAAATGTAATGGGAGTTGCAAACGCTCCTGGAACAGAAATTTTTCCAGGTGAATTAGGCAAAGCATTACAAATTTTAAAAGATGGAGGCCAAGTTAACTATCAAGGTGCAACAAATGTTGAGTTCTCTGATGTTGGTGAAGCTTCTGGTTCTTATAAAGAGCTTGAAATAGGTAACGGTAAATTTAATACAGTTACAGTTCGTTAAGATCTTAACATTTTAATTAATAGGGGCCGATTTTGGCCCCTATTTTTTTTGGATTTTCTCAGGTATTACCCCTCTTGGCATAAACCTCAGCGCCAATAAAAGTAATAACCCCATTATAAATAATCTAAGATGTGCTGCGCTTCCCAATAGATGCATCCTGAGAGGATTGTCGTATTCGAGCCCACCAGCCAACATGTTCATAAAACCAATGGACAATGGTTCCGCTTCAATCCAAATAAACCAAATAAAGAATCCTCCAAAAATTGATCCTAAGTTATTACCCGATCCACCAATGATAACCATTAGCCATATAATAAATGTAAATCTTAATGGACGATATGACCCGGGTGTAAATTGGCCATCTAAGGTAGTGAGCATCGCTCCCGCAATTCCAATTATAGCTGAGCCAATAATAAAAATTTGTAAATGTTGTGCAAAGATATTTTTACCCATTGCACTAGCTGCTTCTTCGTTATCTCTTATGGCTCTTAACATTCTTCCCCATGGTGAGTTTAAAGCAAGTTGACTTAGATAGAAGATTAACAAAAGAACAGAAAAAAATAATCCTGCATAACAGAGTTTTACAAATATTCCTGAACTATCAATAACAAGATCGTTCAGCAAATCTTGTCTTGATGAAAGAGATTGCATAGCTTCTAGTTTTGAAAAGTTTATTCTCTCGACTAGATTAAGGAACCATTCAGATTGTTGAAGTTCAATTTCATATGGAACAGGTCTATCCAAACCTGAAACGTTTTTAACTCCTCGAGATAACCAATCTTCATGTTTTACTACTGCGATTACAATTTCAGAAATCCCAAGAGTTGCGATAGCTAAATAGTCTGACCTTAATCGGAGAGTAATTTTTCCTATTACCCATGCAACAAGTCCAGCAACTACTGCAGCAATCAGCCAAGAGAAAATAATTGGTAACCCCAAACCTCCAAGAAAACCTGTTTTAGCAGGATTAATCGACTCGATAATATCTATTGAAGGCCCATAAAAATTATTAATTCCAATTAAACCAAAAACAATTATTAAGATTATAAGAGTGTTTCTTATTTGTTTATTTTCAATATTTCTAAATACAAATAAGAGAGCAGTAATTGATAAAACAAAAATTATTGCACTGATTACAATTCCGATGCCCGCTTTATCCCATGCTTCGTAAATTGGATCGTGTGAAACCAATACTGCCGTTAAGCCTCCAAGCGCAGTAAAACCCATTACTCCTGCATTAAACAAACCTCCATACCCCCATTGCAAATTGACACCAATCGCCATTATTGATGAAATAATGCAGAGATTAATAACACTGAGAGACACAGACCAGGACTGAGTAAAGCCCACAATTGCGAGCAAAACTGCCATTACAGTGAATGCAACTGGTGCTCTTAAGTCTTCGTTCATATTATTTTACCCCTCACAATTCCTGTTGGTCTGACAATCAGTACAATCACCAAAATAATGAAAGAAATAGCAAACTTATAATCTGTTGAGAGAACTTGCATTAATCCTGAAGGCTCTAAATTTTCTGGAAGAAGATACACAAAGAATTTCTTATAAGCATAGGTTAATGTAATTTCAGAGAATGCAATGACATAGCCTCCAATTACTGCACCAATTGGTGACCCTATTCCACCTACAATTGCAGCCGCAAACATTGGTAACAGCAAATTAAAATATGTAAATGGTTTAAAACTCTTATCTAGCCCATAGAGAACCCCAGCAGTAGTAATTAAGATTGAAGATATAACCCAGGTAACAATCACTATCTTTTCAGGATTAATTCCTGATAATAGTGCCAGGTCTTCATTATTTGAGTATGCTCTCATTGACTTGCCCAGTTTAGTCTTCTGTAAGAAATAAAATAAACTTATCATTGCAATTAAAGCCACAATGACTGTGATTAATTGAGTTGATTTGATTGTTAATCCTTCCTCTAATCCAAAGTAATTTTTAAAATCCAAGGCGTGTACTATATACTTTTCACCATCAAAAAACTTTCTATCATTTGGTCCTATAATAAATCTGACTACTGCTTGCAGAATAAACATAACTCCTACAGAAACGATCATGAGTACTATAGGTTGGCTTTTTTGTTTACGATAAAAACTGTAAACTGATCGGTCAATTAAAAGACAAAACAAAGCTGTTACTATTATAGCAAAAGGTAGAGCAAGTAATGCAGTAGGAAGAACTCCAGCAGTGATTCCTATACTTTGAAATAACCAAGTAAATAAAATAGTAGCCATCGTTCCAAATGACATCCAATCAGCTTGAGCAAAGTTTGAAAATCTTAATACGCCATAAATAATTGTTAAACTTAATGTAGCTAACGCAAGTTGACTTCCATATGACAAAGCTGGGACAATTACAAAATTTGCCAACAGGACTATTGCATTAATAAATTCAAAATTTTCCAACTTATCCTCCCAAGAAACTTTTTCTTACTTCTTGATTATTTAATAGCTCTTGTCCTTCTCCACTAAATTTGTTCTCCCCCCCGACCAAAACATAACCAAAATCTGCAATATTTAATGCTTGTTTGGCATTTTGCTCGACAATCACAATTGCAACTCCTGAGTTCTTAATAGTTATAATTCTCTCAAAAATTTCTTTCATAACTATTGGTGAAACGCCAGCTGTTGGCTCATCGAGCATGAGAACCTTAGGTCTTGTCATTAATGCGCGACTAACTGCAACTTGTTGTCTTTGTCCACCTGATAATTCACCTGCAAGCTGATTTCTTTTGTCTTTCATTGCTGGAAATAAATTATAAAGCTCCTCAATTGTTTCTTGAACATTATCTTCCCTAAGAAAGGCTCCCATTTCTAAATTTTCTTCTACTGTAAGCTCACTGAATATGTTCATTGTTTGTGGTACAAACGCAATCCCAGCTGCCACCCGATCTTGAGGCGTTAATTTTGAAATATCTGAACCATCTAACATCAAAATACCTTCCTTAAGAGAAATCATACCAAGCATTGCTTTCATTGCCGTTGATTTACCAGCGCCATTTGGACCCACAATTACAACAATTTGATTTTTATCTACTTCAATATCGCATGCATGAATAATATCTTCACCGCCATAACCCCCTGTCATATTAGTGCAACTTAAAAATTTACTCATTTGATATCGTCTCTTCCCAAGTAGGCTTCTATTACTTTTTCATTTTTTTTGATTTCATCAATATTACCCTCTACGAGAACAGACCCTTCGGTCATAACAATTACTTTGTCGCAGAGTTGACTTAAAAAATTCATGTCATGTTCAATCATAAAAAAAGTATAATTTTTTTCAGTATTCAATTTTTTAATCGTATCCGATATATCATTTAACAAGGTTCTGTTTACACCCGCACCAACTTCATCCAGCAATACTATTTTGGCATCAACCATCATCGTTCGGCCTAGTTCAAGTAATTTTTTTTGTCCACCAGACAAATTACCAGCTAACTCAAACATTAAATGTTCTAGCTTAAGGAAATTTACGACTTCAATTGCTTTCTCTTTGATAATAGACTCTTCTTCTTCAATAACTTTTCTTTTAAACCATGTATTAAGAATTTTCTCTCCTGATTGAGATCCAGGAACCACCATTAAATTTTCAAGTACGGTCATATTTGAAAACTCATGTGCTAATTGAAAAGTTCTCAGCACTCCTTGATCAAATAGCTCATGCGATTGAAGTCCTGTGATGTTCTTTTCATCAAGAAATACAGTACCATTTGTTGGAGCAATATTACCTGCAATGATATTGAAAAGTGTGGTTTTGCCTGCTCCATTTGGGCCAATTAAGCCAGTAATTTTGCCTTTTTCAACATCCATAGTTGCATTATCGACCGCTTTAATACCACCAAAATTTACCGATAATTGATTAATGCTTAACATTTAAATAATTAATAAATTTCCTCTTTTTAAACCTCTTGCACTTACTTTGAAGATACATGATTGAGGTAAAGTGCAAATAGTATCATAGCGAGAGAAACTAGTACATTCACTCTGATTATTTCGTTTAGAAATAAAACTCCTGAAAAATAGGCGATGAGAGGTATCATAAAATTAATTAAAGATAAAAATACTGGTCCTTGAAGCTCAATAATTTTAAAAAATAATAAATTAGCAATTGCTGTTGCAAATAAACCCTGAATAACAATTGCTATAGTTGAAGAGCTGGTGAAACTCTCTAGCCAGAATGGCTCATAAAAAAAAGCAAATGGACTGATAATTATTGTGCTTGCCATAGTTGTTCCTGTTGCTAAAGAAATAAAATTTATTTTTGGTACTAATTTTGAAACAATAGAATTTACACCATAGCAAATCGCAGCTAGCAATACAAAAATCTGACTAAAAAATTCAACTCTATTATTTCCACCTAATTTAGATAGATTCTCAAAACCAAAAAGCACAACTAATCCCAATGCCGCTAAGATAAAACTAAGTACTTTAATTATATTTATGTTTTGATCCTTTAAAATTATGGCTGACAAAGCAAGAGTTATAAGAGGCATAGGGCTCATCAAAACTCCAGCAATACCAGCATCAATAATTCTCTCCGCGTCTGATATTAAATAAAATGGAATTGCTGAACCCAATGCTCCTATAGCAATATAAAATGTCAGATATGTACGAGTAAGAATGATTTTATTTCCAGTATACTTCATACAAAAGTATAAAATAATGGACGCCATAAAAAGACGACAAAACACATTAGTTATGGGACCAACGTCTATAACAGCAATTTTTATAAATAAAAAATTTACACCCCATATGATAGCAAGTGAAAAGAGTAGTAGCCAACTAATAATACTTGGTTGATTTATTTGTTTCATTTAGTGTTTGAGAAAGGTATTATTTTAAACTTTCAAAGTAAATGAATAAAAAAATGAGATTATTTACTCTTTTGTTTTTTAGTTTTTTAGTTTTTTATGGATGTGCCAGTAAACCTCCTTCTCAGCAGGAAAATATCTGTTCTATTTTCGAACAAAAATCTTCATGGTATAGACTAGCAAATAATTCCTCTGAAAAATGGGGCGCACCAATTCATGTTCAAATGTCAATTTTAAGACAAGAGTCTGCTTTTCAAAATAGGGTTAAACCTGAAAGAACTAAATTGTTAGGTGTCATTCCTTGGACAAGAAAATCAAGTGCGTTTGGTTATACACAGGCAATAGACGCAACTTGGGATTGGTACCGCGACGAAAACAATAAACCCCTTGCATCAAGAGTAAATTTTGCTGACGCAATTGATTTTACGGGTTGGTACATAAATAAATCTCATCAAATCAATGGCATTAATAAAAGTGATGCATACAATCAGTATTTGGCTTATCACGAGGGCCATGGTGGTTTCAAAAAGAAATCATACCAGAGTCAAAGTTGGCTAATTGATGTTGCAAAAAAAGTAAAAATTCGTTCAGATAAATATAAAAACCAGTTAGATAATTGTGAGCACAAGTTTCAAAAGAAATTTCTAGGAATATTTTAATGAGTAAGAATTCAAATATTATAGCTGTAACGATGGGTGATCCGTCTGGTGTTGGTACTGAAATTGCAATCAGAGCAAAAATAAAAAAAATAAAAAAACCAAATTTTTTTATTATACATGATCCAGATTTTGTAAAAAAAATTGTAAAAAAAATGAAATCTAAATTAAAGGTTAGAGAAATAAATAGCCCTTCAGAAGTAAAAAAATTACCAAAAAACTATTTAGCAGTTTTGCCAATAAAAATTAGTAAAAGTACACAATTAGGAAAAAAAAATTTATCTAATACTAAGTCTATTTTAAAATCAATTGATCTTGCAGTTAAACTAGCAAAAAATGGAGAGGTTGCAGCAATTGTAACGAACCCAATTAATAAAGATGTAATTGGAAAAAAAGTTAAAAATTTCAGAGGTCATACTGAGTACCTTGCTAAAAAAGATAGAACAAATGACCAATTAATGGTGATGATGAATAAAAATATGAAAACTATTCCCCTGACAACTCATATTGCGGTAAACAAAGTTTCTAGCAAAATAAATAAAAAAAATATAATCAAAGCTATCATTAATGCCAATATAAGTTTGAGGAATGATTTTAAAATCAAAAAACCTCGTATAGCTGTTACAGCACTTAACCCACATGCGGGTGACGGTGGACTTATTGGTGATGATGAAATGGTAAAAATTCTACCTGCTATTAATTATTGTAAAAAAAAGAAAATATCTGTTGAAGGGCCTTTGCCTGCTGACTCAGCATTTATAAAAAATAATCATAATAAATATGATATTTTTATTTGCATGTTTCATGATCAAGCTTTGATACCCGTCAAGATGATAAGTTTTGATGAAACGGTCAATTATACCGCTGGACTTTCATTTGTAAGAACGAGCCCTGACCATGGAACCGGACTTGATATTGCAAATAAATTTATTGCATCACCTAATAGCTTAATAGCAGCTTTGAAATCAGCTTCAAAAATTGCTCAAGCTAGAAGAAAATGACACTGTCACTTTATTCTGCATTATTCATTTTTGCGACCATTATGGTTATAACACCTGGTCCCGCAAACTTATTACTTATGAGTTCTGGAGCGCAACATGGATTTTATAAGTCAGTACCCTTTGTAATAGGTGTAACTTGTGGGAAATTATTTTTAACAATTGGTTTAGGAATTGGATTTTTAACTATTTTGAACTCAAATCCAATATTGGTTAATATTATAAAAGTAATTGGTACAGCCTATATATGCTGGCTTTCGTGGAAAATACTTTTTTTAAGTTTGCAATCAACGGAGATTAATCAAAATGAAAACGCACCTAATTTCTTAAACGGTTTAATGGTTCATCCATTAAATCCTAAAGGCTGGGCAATGGTAATCGCCGCTTATACACAATTCACTTCCTTTGGTAATACATACACTTCTTCAAGTTGGGCATTAGAAGTTATTATTGTAGCTGGAACCTTTTTTTTCATTCAATCAATTTCACATTCTATATGGTGTTGGTCTGGAAGTTTAATATTTAACTTTTTGAGTAATAAAAATCTAATTAGACAAATTATAGTTACTATTCTTGCGACTCTTACAATTGGGACGGTAGTGTACAGTAATTTTTTTATCTAATTTTACTCAGACTGTTTTCTTCAACTGATTTGCTGAAGCTAGAAAATAATTTTTTTGAAAAATCATCCGTAGTTGCTGAATATTCTGGATGCCATTGAACACCATAAAAGTATCCGCTGTAATTTGATAAACTGATAGCTTCTACTGTTTCGTCTTTAGCAACACCTTCAATAACAAGATCATTTGCTATTTTATCTATTCCTTGAGTATGAAGTGAATTTACCTCAATAGTTGGCGTGCCGGCCAACTTTTCAAATTTTCCATTTTCAGTTAAATAAACTTCATGCTGCTTTGAAAACTGTACTTCTGGGTCATCAGACTCTGGGCATCGGTGATCCATTCTTCCTGGTACATCATGAATATCCGCATGAAGAGAGCCTCCCATTGCAACGTTAACTTCTTGAAAGCCCCTACAAATAGCTAACATAGGAATTTCATTTTTAAATATGAAATCAATCATAGGAAGAACAGTCTTATCTCGATCTATGTCTAATGGCTCAACTATTTTGTCTTTATTATAAAATTCAGGATAAACGTTTGAGAGACTGCCCGTTAGCATTACCCCATCAAATTTTCTAAGAGTGTTTCTGTAGTCAATTGTTGAACCAAGGGCTGGCAAAATGACAGGTATACAGCTTGTAGCTTCAGCCACAGCTTTTATGTAGTTCGTTCCTGACGCATGATATGTCCGATGCAATTCTGCTTTTTCAATTACGTCGGCAAATACAGCAATAAGTGGCTTATTTTGAGTATCCATAAAAAAATTAGTTTACTAATATCAGGATAATATCATATAACAACTTTAATGGTTATAAATATTCAGGATAAACAATCACAACATAAGGCAATGTCTGCGTGGGATGACATCCTAGTCATCGACGATCAACTTTCAAGTGAAGAGAAAATTTTAAAGTCATCAGTAAGATCTTATTGCCAGGAAAAACTTTTACCTAGGATCATAGATGACAACAGAAATGAAAATTTTAGTAAGGAGATTTTCAGTGAAATGGGTGAGCTTGGAATTCTAGGCTCTTATTTACATGGATATGGATGTGCGGGCACGAATTATGTCTCTTATGGGCTTATCGCTCGGGAAATTGAAAACATTGACAGTGCATACCGATCTATCATGTCGGTTCAAACAAGCCTAGTCATGTTTCCTATTTATCAATTTGGTACTGAAGCACAAAAGGAAGAATATTTACCAAGACTTGCAAAGGGTGAAATCATTGGAAGCTTTGGTCTGACAGAGCCTGATGCTGGTAGTGATCCTGGCGCAATGAAAACCAAAGCGATAAAAGTCAAAGGGGGTTACGAATTGACTGGTACCAAGACATGGATCAGTAATGCACCCTATGCAGATGTAATTATTGTTTGGGCCAAGGATGAAGATAATGTAATCAGAGGATTTATTGTGGACAGAGAGTCCAAAGGACTATCAACCCCCAAAATTGAAGGTAAATTATCTTTACGCGCTTCAGCAACGGGGCAAGTTGTTATGGAAAATGTTTTTTGTTCGGAAGATAAAGTTTTACCAAAAGCATCAGGTTTGGGCGGACCCTTTCAATGCTTGAATAGTGCAAGATACGGAATTTCATGGGGCGCTCTAGGAGCAGCAGAGTTTTGTTTTGCAACAGCTAGACAATACGCATTAGATAGAATGATGTTTGGAAAACCTATTGCTGGTACTCAGCTTGTTCAGTCTAAATTAGTTGATATGCAAACAGAAATTGCTTTAGGTCTACAGGCTGCACTTAGAGTTGGACGTCTGATGGATGAAGATCAGTCAGATAGCAATATGGTAAGCCTCATAAAAAGAAATAATGTTGGAAAAAGTTTAGATATTTGTAGGAGTGCAAGAGATATTCTTGGTGGCAATGGTATCTCAGATGAGTATCATGTAATGAGACATATGGTAAATTTAGAAACCGTAAAGACATATGAAGGTACACACGATGTGCATACTTTAATTATGGGAAGAAACTTAACAGGTATACAGGCTTTTAAATAACTATGGCTTATCTAAATCGTACAACAAAGCAATGGCAGGAAATCGATACAGCTCATCATCTGCATCCTTTTACTGATTACAAGTCGCTTGCAAAAGAAGGCAGTATCATCGTTACAAAAGCAGATGGTGTTCACCTTACTACATCTGATGATAAACAGTTGCTTGATGCAATGTCTGGCTTGTGGTGTGTTAATGTAGGTTATGGAAGAAAGAATCTTGCAGACGTTGCTTATAAGCAAATGCAAGAGTTACCTTATTATAATTCTTTTTTTAAAACAGCGACACCGCCGTCAATTGAACTTGCTAAAGAGTTAGCTGAAATTAGTCCACACGATTTAAATCATGCATTCTTTTCCTCAAGTGGCTCTGAAGCCAACGATACCGTTGTAAGAATGGTAAGGAGATATTGGGATTTAAAAGGGAAGCCAAATAAAAAAACATTTATTAGTAGAGAATATGCTTATCACGGAAGTACGATGACTGGGATGAGTTTGGGCGGTATGACAGCGATGCATTCTCAAGGGGATATGATGCCTGGTTTTGAACATGTGTTGCCTCCTTATTGGTACAAGTATGGAAGCGATATGTCTCATGATGACTTTGGTATTCATGCAGCTAATAAAATTGAAGAAAAAATAAATGAAATTGGTCCAGATAATATTGCGGCGTTTATAGGAGAACCAATTCAAGGAGCTGGAGGAGTTATCATTCCACCTGATACCTATTGGCCAAGAGTTCAAGAAATTTGTAAAAAATATGACATTCTTCTTGTTGTTGATGAAGTCATTTGTGGATTCGGTAGAACTGGAAACTGGTTTGGATCAGATACTTATAATATTAAACCTGACATTATTACTATGGCCAAGGGAATTACCTCAGGATATATCCCACTGTCTGGAATCATGATTTGTGACAGAGTTTGTGAAACTTTAATCAATGAAGGTGGTGAATTCTACCATGGTTATACTTATTCTGGCCACCCAGTAGCTTGTGCGGTGAGCCTTGAAAATCTTAAAATTATCAAAGAAGAAAATCTGATTGAACAATCACGAAATGTCTCAGTTTATCTGGAGCAGCAAATGCGCGAAATTGAAAAGCACCCTTTAGTTGGTGAAGTTAGAATGAAGAGCTTTATTGGAGCTGTAGAATTGGTGAAAGATAAAGAAACTAGAGAAATGTTTGAAGACACTGGCACAGTTGGAACGATTTGTAGGGACTATTGTATCGAAAACGGTTTAGTGATGCGAGCTGTAAGAGATGGCATGATTTTCTGTCCACCTCTTATATTCAATAATAACCACGTGGATGAACTTTGTGAAAAGCTAAAAACCTCGCTGGACCAAACACTAGATCATATTTCAAAATAAAACTTACTTAATCTGTAGATAGTAATCGTAGTATTCGGTATCTCGTTGATAGTTTAATGACTCATAGAGACTTTGAGCATTTTTATTTGTTATAGCAGTCGACAACTCAACACTCGTTACACCTTTTTCTTCAGCAAAACTTTTTGCAGCATTCATCAGCATGCGTCCAATACCTTTATTTCTATATTCAGATCTCACATACAAGTCGTAGAGTATTATTTTTTTACTCAACTCCAGTGAGTCAAAAGTTGTGTACAACTGGGTCATGCCCATACATTCTTTTTCATTTTCAATATAAAATATTTGTGCCTCTTTATTACTAAGGCGTTCCTTAATATAGTTTTTACAGGCTTCTACATTGGACTCCTTTTTATAAAACTGCCGATATAAATCAAATATCTCACCAATTTTTTCGAAATCATCTGGTTGAGCAATTTTTATTTGTAAATCTTCTGACATATACTTTATCTCCAAATCGTTCGATATATTGATATCACTAAGAAAATAAAAGTAAAAGATGTAACTGTATAGATAAAGCCCATTGGTCCAACTGCATCCATGACTCTTCCTCCAATTAAAGGACCAATAAGCGAGCCAACCTCAAAGACCATCACAAGAATTGCTGTAGCACCTGCAACTTGAGATGCGCTATATCTCTCACCAAGCATAGTGAGTGAAATTGCAAAAAGTCCACTAGCAGCGCCACCCCATATAAAACAGCTCGCTGCCATTACATAAAAATTATCTAGATAGATAGCGAATAGAATTGGACAAAAGAACGTAATTAAAACTGCTATATTCAATAGCAGTCTTTTATTAAATTTGTCCAGCAATACGCCAATCAAGGGTTGGCACATCACACCTCCTACAAGAGTAATAGTTACATATTGCAATGCAATCTCTTGAGTAAATTGGTTCTTAATCATGAAAATGGGAAAGAAAGATACAAACATTACATCATCTAAACCGCATAAAATAGCTGCGCCAAAAATAGTTGGAGCTGCAATGATAGCCGCAAATACTGGAAGAGACTTTTTATCAGGTAATTTCGGGTCTTCAATCTCAAGCATAATAAGCGGTAAAATGGCGATAAAAGAAAGAGAAGAAATAACAATAAAAGGTAACCAGCCTTCAATTCCGGTTAGGGACAATACCATCGGGCCACTTGCAAAACCGATGACAAAAACTGTGTTATAAATCGTTACTATTTTGCCGCGATTTGTATCATCAGCCATTGATAGCATCCATGTGTCAAATGCATTCCAAGCAAGCGCTCCAGCAAAACCAATTATGAATCTGATAACAAACCAAGCTGTCAAACTATCAAAAATTGGAAAAGTAAAATAAAGAATTATTGTAAATATTTGAGCAATGATAATTGATTTCGCTAAACCTATCTTGTGAATAATTATTGGTGTTATTCTTACAAATAATATTACAGCAAGTGGTTGTGCTACTACATTGAGGCCAATTTCAGTATTGCTATATCCTCGTGCTTCTAAAATAAGTGCAAGTAGAGGAATTAAAGTACCAAGCTTAATACCAATAATTAATGCGCAAAGAAATAGGACAATATATGTCTTGTAATTTGTTCCTAAAAGACTCTGAACTGTAGTGTTCATGCAAACCTATCTTCATTAACATAGATGCTTTTAAAATATTTAAGCACTAAATTTTTACAAAATTCATTTGTGTATATTTTTGGATCAAACAATATTCGCTGCCACAAACCATCAACCATGGAATGATAGGTTTCACTTACTTCTTTTGGAGTAAATTCCTTTTGATTGGCAATATTATTAATTTCACTTACTAACTTTTCCATTTGTTGAGAATAAATTTCATCTTGTCTTTGACAAATCGCTAAATAAGAAGGTCTAAATTTCACCTCACTATAAAACGCAATCCATACTGAAATTTTATTTCTGTTGGCAATTTTTGAACTGAAATCATTTTGAATTATACGAATTATTCTATCAATTGGATCTATGTTCTTTTCCTCAAAAATCTTTTGCCATGACTTTTTGTATTCATCAGATAAATACTGCAGCGAACTTATTAATAAATTATCTTTCGACTTAAATCTAAAGTTTGCGTAACCTTGAGAAACTTTAGCTCTTTTTGCTACATGAGCAATCGTAGTATCCGCTAGGCCTCTCTTTGCAATTGTTTCTATCGTAGCGTCAATCAACTTTTGATGATTAACAGAAATCTCAGTTTCACTGGCCTGTTCTGAAGATTTTTTATTAATTAAAGCCTTCATCATATTGAATAAACAATACACAAAGATAACTATTAAAGATAGTTTTGTATTGAATAATCATTCAATTTTTATTATCATGATTCCTAAATATTCTTTATTTTATGGCAAAAAATACACACGATGTAATCGTAATTGGTGCGGGTCATAATGGTTTGACCGCTGCTAGTTATATGGCGAAGGCAGGACTAGATGTTGTTGTTCTAGAAAAAAATGAATGGATTGGAGGGGCTGCTGTTAGTCGCGAGCTCTATCCTGGATGGAAATATTCTAACTGTTCATATGTTTGCAGCTTACTAAGACCTGAGATCATGCGTGATCTTGAACTCTACAAATATGGTTTACAAATTATTCCTTACGAAGGTAGCGCAACAATGATGAGAAATGGGGACTACTATGCCCACTATCATGATCATGATATGACGATCAATTCTATCAGAAGACATTCTCACAAAGATGCGGAGGCCTATGAAAGGTACAGTCGTGATGTCTTGAGGCAATGCAAAATTATCAAACCGCTATTAAAAATGACACCACCTGATTTAACTTCTTTTAAACCAAAAGATTTATTTGGCGCCCTGGAGTTTGCAAAACATTTTGCAGCTAAAGACGAGTTAGGTGGACTTGGTGAAAAAGAAATTTATGACACTATTCGATTTTATACAATGAGCATCAGAGACTATTTAGATGAATATTTTGAAAGCGATATTACAAAAGCACACTTAGCTGGAAGTGCAATTATTGGAACTGCTCTTGGTCCTTGCTCACCTGGCTCTGCTTACGTATTACTGCACCATTATATGGGAGAAGTAGATGGTTCAGTTGGAGCGTGGGGGTATTCAAGAGGAGGTATGGGCTCTATTACAAAAGCAATGACAGGCTGCCTAAACGCTCACGGCGGTGAAGTAAAACCAGATAATGAAGTCGTTAATGTCATTACTAAAAATGGTCGTGCGATTGGAGTTGCTACCAAAAAAGGTGATGAATATTACGCAAAAAAAATTGTATCAAACTTAGATGTTAAAAGAACATTCTTAAAAATTACTGAAGAAAGCTCTTTACCTGGTGAATTTGTTGAAAGAGTTAAAAACTTTAAAATTAGAGGCTCATCGGGAAAACTTAATATTGCCCTAGACGGCCTTCCTGAATTCCCATGTATTCCAGAAGGTGATCCAGGTGGTGGAGGTGATATGCACTTCACAGAAACAATTGAAGAAATGGAAGGAGCTTATGACGATTGGAAACGAGGTGAATGGTCAAGAAATCCTTATGTAGATATGTGTATTCCTTCTAAAAGCGATCCAACAATGGCAGCTCCGGGAAAGCATTATATGTCTGTCTTTATTCAATATGTTCCATTCAATCTTGCAAACGGCGGATGGAATGAAGAAAGAAAGCAAGAATTTGGAAGACATATTGTTGATTGTATTGCTGAGTTTTCTCCTAATTTTAAAGATTTAATTAACCACTACGAAGTTCGTACTCCATTAGAATTAGACAATGAAGTAGGATTGACAGAAGGAAATATCTTTCAAGGCGAATTAACAATGGATCAACTCATGTTTAATAGACCTGTGCCTGGATATGCACAGTACAGAACACCACTTAAAAATATGTATATGTGCAGTTCATCAACTCATCCAGGTGGTGGAGTTATGGGTGCACCAGGAGCGAATGCTGCAAGGGAGGTTCTAATTGATATGAATATCCCTCAAACAGGTAATTATTATTAATGTCAGAAAATTATGACGTAATAGTTATTGGCGCAGGCCATAATGGTCTTGTTTGCGCTAATATTCTCGCAAAAAAAAACCGTAAAGTTCTGATTTGTGAGGCACGTGAGAATTGCGGGGGACTTGTTGAAGAGAGTATAACTAACTTCGTTCCTCAGATACCGCTGAGCGTATCAAGCTCTCTTGGTGGACTGCCAGTAAAGTATAAAGCAAAGTCTACGATCGCACTGTCAGAGTCCGGTCAACATATTCGCCTAGTTGGAAACCAACATATTGACCATAAAGTTATTTCTGGTTTCTCTTCGAAGGATGCAGACAGATATGTAGAATTTCATGATAAAATGTCGTCCTTTTCAAAGGCTTTAGGTTCTTTCATGATGGCTTCACCACCAAGGATCATGAACAATACTTTCTCTGATTATTTTAAATTATTCAAACTAGGCATGAATGTTCGAATGCTTGGAAAGAAAAAATTTAATGAGTTTGCAAGAATGATAGGGCTTAATATTGCGGACGAATTGGAAGACAATTTTGAAAATACTCTTTTGCAAGGCCTAATCGCCCATGACGCGGTGCTTGGTTCTAACTTGGGCCCAAGATCACCCGGTTCATTAATTAATCTACTTTATCGCATGGCCACACATGACAACTCAATCTTTGGGGGAATATATGAAATTGATGGTGGCAGTAAAGCTTTTGTAGATACTTTGCTAGATATCAGTAATAAAAATAAAGTTGAAATTAAAACGTCTTCATCGGTTAAAAGATGCATTACTGAAAATGATAAAGCAATAGGAGTTGAACTTCACAGCGGTGAAAAAATTTATGCAAAAAAAATTATTTCTAATGCAGATCCAAGATCGACTTATTTCTGTCTTTTAGGAACTGAGAATTTAGACACTGATGTGAAAAGAAGAATCAAACATCATCGATCAAAAGGAAAAGTTGCAAAATTATCATTAAGTCTCAATAAACAACCTGAATTTATTAACTGCGATAAAAATGATTTAGAGAGTAGAATGGTAATTGCTCCTTCAATTGATTATATAGAAGAGGCATTCAATCCAAGTAAGTTTGATAAACTTTCTATGGAACCTATTTTAGAAATGAAACTAAAAAATTCTGACCAGAGTAATCCTGTATTAGATATTCAAGTTCAATATGCTTCCTACGGTGCGCAGGAGGGTTGGGATAAAATTAAAGATAACTATGTAGATGCCGTTATAAAATTAATAGGGAAATATGCACCTGATATTCAAAGCTGTATAGAGACTAAAACAATTGTTACTCCCGACGACATAGAGAAAAATTTTTATGTTTCAGGCGGACATTGGCATCATGGAGAAATTCAAATCGATCAGCTTTTTATGCTCAGACCAATTCCTGGGGCATCACAATATAGAACCCATCTTGACGGACTATATATGTGTGGTGCAGGTACTCATCCGGGTGGAGGCTTAACTGGAATTCCAGGAAAAAATGCGGCTCAAGCTATCTTGGAGGACGCATAAATATGAATAGAGATTTAAGATTTACAGCACTAAAAAAAACCCCTTTTCACTCTAGAACAAGCTTAGCTTCAAGAACAAATAAATATTATAACTGGAACGGTTTTACTGTACCCACAGAATACTCAACAACTGAGTTGGAATATACTGCTGCTAGAAATGGCACCTCAGTTATGGATCTCACACCTATGTGCAAATATATGATCAATGGCAGCGATGCTAATAAATTTGTTGATTATCTTGTAACAAGAGATTTATCACAGATGGAAGATAATACAGTAGCATACATAATTTGGTGTAATGAAGATGGTAAAGTAATGGACGATGGTACCATATTTAAATTTTCGAATACAAAATTTATGCTTTGCTGCGCAGTAAAGATCTATAATTGGCTACATGACTCTGCTGAAGGTTTTGATGTTTCTTTTGAGGATGCAACAGACACAACGGCTGCATTAGCAATCCAAGGACCTACTTCTTGTTCAACACTAAAAAACTACGGAGCAGATGACCTTGAATTATTAAAACCATTTGGAATGAAACAATATAATATTAACGGATATGATGTTTTGATCTCACGAACAGGCTTCACAGGTGATTTAGGATATGAATTATGGACTGATCCAGCTAATGCAGAAAACATGTGGGATAGTATCATGGAAGCTGGAAAAGAATTAAAGATAAGACCTTTTGGCATGCATGCTCTTGAGATGACAAGAATTGAAGCTGGCTTTATTCAAACCAATACTGATTTTATGGCAGCTGAAGATTCCTTAAGACCAGTGAGAATGCGTTCACCGTATGAAATTGGAATGGGTTGGCTTGTTCATCTCAATAAAGAAAGTTACTTTGTAGGCAAACGCGCTTTAAAGAAAGAAAAAGAGACAGGTAATTCTGAAAGATGTTTAGTTGGATTGGACATAGATGGCGATAAGCCCGCAGTAGGCTCTGTGATTTATAATGAAAAAAAAGAAGATATAGGAATTGTTACCGCAGCAATGTGGTCACCTACCATGAAAAGAAACGTTGCGCTTGCGTCTCTAAAGCGTCCATATGGAATTAAGATTAAAGAAAATATTTTTGCAGAAATTTATCACCCAGAAGAATTGGAATATAAAAAAATATGGGCAAAGTGTAAGGTTGTAAAAAGACAATTTTTTAGCCCTGAAAGACGTAACAAAGTACCTGCAGACCTTTATGAATAGCCAAAAATAGGCTGTTTTTTTAAAATTCAATTATTGAACAGCTGTTCAATATAGGCTATACTTCAATATGCCCAAATCAACTTCGATTCCCGAAAAAAAAGATCTCCTTAATACTCTCGACGATAGAATTCTATACCCATGGCAGTATCTTGAGTATCGTGGTGAAGACAGCAGGACATTCATTGATAAGTCAAAAGGAATTTATCTTTACGATCAAACAGGAAGACAGCTTATTGATGGTCCTGGAGGAATGTGGAATGTTAACGTAGGACATGGCGTAAAAGAAATTGCTGATGCTGTTTATAATCAGATTACAAGAATGCCCTACGCCAGCCCATTCACGGAGTCCACTGAGATTGCATATAACTATGCTTCACGACTTGTTAAATATGCGCCCGGTGATCTTAAAAGAGTATTTTTCACGTCCGGAGGATCTTCAGCAGTAGACTCTGCATTAAGATTTGTAATGTTTTATAATAACGTTCGTGGGTTAAGAGATAAGAAACAAATTATCTCACGTCATGATGCATATCACGGTAGTACATTTTTAGGGGCTTCATGTTCAGGTAAAGAAAGAGATAAAAACAACTTTGATTTTGCAGATAACTTAGTTCATCATTTGTCTGCGCCAAATCCGTTTAAAAAACCAGACGATTTAAGTGATGAAGAATTCTGTGATTTAAAAGTTAAAGAGTTAGAAAATAAAATTTTAGAACTTGGTCAAGATAAGGTCGCGGCATTTATTGCAGAGCCAATCCTAGCATCAGGCGGAGTAATTGTTCCTCCTAAAGGATATCACAAAAAGACAAGAGAAATTTGTACTAAGTACGATGTTATTTATATTTCTGATGAGATAGTAACCGGATTTGGAAGGTTAGGTCATATATTCGCTTCAGAAAATTATTTTGATTTAGAACCTGATATCATCCTTTTAGCAAAAGGGATTACTTCAGGATACGTACCTTGTGGTGCGGTTGTTATTTCTGAAAAGCTTATGTCTCAACTTGATAATAAAGAAAAAGTTATATTTTCAAATGGATTTACTGACTCGGGTCACCCAGTGAGCATGGCAGCAGCTACAGCAACACTTGATTATATTGAAAAAAATAACCTCCTTGAACATGTACAGGAAGTCGGCCCTTATTTTCAATCTAAATTAAGTGAATTAATTGATCTACCGATTGTTGGCGATGTACGTGGTGAGGGATTAATGGCTGCTGTTGAATGTGTAATCAGTAAAGAAAAAAAAGATCCTCTGAATTTACAATACGAGATCGCTTCTCGCATCAATTCTCATTGTCAAAATCTTGGTTTAATTGTTAGACCGCTATTTAATACGTGTGTCATGTCTCCTTCTTTGATCATCACTAAGGAACAGATAGATGATCTCGTAAGTATACTTAGAAAAGGAATTGAGTTAGCTACAGATGACATCAAGAAAGAAGGCCTTTGGTCTGCATCTTAAATAAATGCTTGAGTTTAACCATCTGCTAAAAAACTATCAGGAGGGTAAAACATTACCCCAAGACTTTTATACAGATTCGAATATTTTTTCCGAAGAGATGAAGCGAATTTATTTCAAACAGTGGTTAATGGTAGATCACATAAGTCGTATTCCTAACCCAGGTGATTATTTTGTTTTTGATGCCGAAAAGGAGTCCATCATAGTTATTAGAGGAAGAGACAATGAAGTAAGAGCATTTTATAATGTTTGCACTCATCGAGGATCAAGAATTTGTTTAGATGAAGAGGGATCAAAAAAACTTTTAGTGTGTCCCTATCATGCTTGGAGTTTTTCAGCAGAAGGTGAGCTTAAAGCTGCACGTTTTATGCCGGAGGATTTTAAAAAAGAAGAGTGGGGTCTTAGAGAGTGCCATTTTAAAATTTATGAAGGATTAATATTTATTAACTTATCATTAGAAGAACCAATGAATTTTGATGAATTCATTGAGCCTCTAAAAGAAATGATGGAATTTCATCAGACGAGTAAGTCAAAAATTGCGATAAGAAAAAAATATCCAACTCATGCAAATTTTAAATTAGTTCTTGAAAATTTTCAGGAGTGTTATCACTGTCCTACAGCACATCCAGAGCTTTGTGCAGTACAGGATAAAGACTGGGTCGTCGCAATGGGTGCTGGAATAGGTACTGCACCTCAAAAAGAGACTGATGAATATCTAAATAAAATTAAACCTTGGGTCGAGGAATGTAAAAAAAATGGAACTCCGTCTGAGGTTTATCTTGAAACAGAAGAAGGATTAAAAAAAGGCTTAAACAGATATGTTGACAGAACTCCAATTGGAAACGGAAACTTATCACAAACCAAAGATGGAAAGCCAGCTTCTTCACTAATGGGACAGTTTAAAGATTTTGATGGAGGATTAACCCAAGTAAGCTTTAATCCATTTGGCTGTTGTTATTTCACAAATGATTTTGGCGTCATGTTTATTTTTAAACCCATCTCACTTCTAGAGTCTGAAGTAGAACTCATATGGCTCGTAAACGAGGAAGCTGAGGAGAATAAAGACTTTAAGCCCGAGGAAGTAAGCTATATTTGGGATGTTACTACGGCGCATGATACAACAATAATTGAAAATAACCAGGAAGGCCTTCTATCACAGTCTTTTAAACCTGGAGTTTTATCTGAAAATGAGTCAGCGGTAACTTACTTTTATAATTGGTATTTTACCAACATGCAGTTACCATAATCTCTAAGCGAGAGAGTATGAAGCAACTTTATAACAAAGATATTTACGACGTTAATAAGCCAGTAAAAAGTTATTGGGAAAAAGTCAGTCAAATAGAACAAGACAAATATCCTAAGCTCACAACTGATGAAAGCTGTGATGTTTGTGTAATAGGTGGCGGCTTTACTGGAATAAGTACAGCTTATCACATTGCAAAAAATTACAGCGGTGACGTAAGATTACTAGAGGCAGGGCATTTTGGATTTGCAAGCAGTGCAAGGAATGCTGGCTTTTGTTGTTTGCCTGCAACAAAACTATCGGTCAACCAACTGATTGCAAAGTTTGGTCTGGATGAAACAAAGAAATTTTTTTCTTCTCAAATTGAAGGTGTTGAACTTTTATCCTCACTTATTTCGGAAAATAATATTGAATGTGAAAAAACTGGCACAGGCAATCTAGATGTTGCTCATCACCCTGATAGCAGTGAGGAACTAAAGGAGTGGGGCAATGATCTTAAAAAATATTTTGGTATTAACACCAAGTGGATACCCAAAGAGGAGTTTGATGAAGTTGGACATCAATCAACAGAACAATTTGGAGCTGTTTTTACTGAAGCAGGATTTGCAATGAACCCAATGGCTTTTATGAATGGTTTTGCATCAGCAACTGTAGATGTGGGAGCGAAACTTCATAGTTTTTCTAGAGTGAAAAAATGGGAAAGAAACGGTTCACATAAATTAATTACAGATAGTGGGTCGATTACTGCAAATAAGGTTGTTGTTGCAACAAATGGATACACAGATGAGTCTCTCCATCCAAGTTTTGCAAATAGAATGATGCCTGTTTTATCTAATATAATTGTCACTAGAGAAATGTCAGAAGATGAATTTAAACTACAAAACTATAAAACTCTTAATCCAATCTGCAACTCTAGAGAGATCTTGTATTATTATAGAAGAATGCCTTCAAACAGGATGTTATTTGGAACAAGAGGCGACACCTACGGTGATGAAAAGAGCGCAGAGAGAATGCAAGAATTCATGACAAAAAAATTTCGTGGGGTATTTCCAAATTGGGACAAGGTCGATATTGATCATTATTGGAGAGGCACTGTTGTTATGACTCGTGACTTTGTTCCCGCATTTGGTGCATTAGAAGAAGATAAGTCTGTATATTTTTCATACGGCTATCAAGCTAACGGTAATAATACAACTGTGTATTGTGGTAAAAAATTAGCTGAAATGATTTACGAGTCAAATAGTGGGGAAACAAACATTTCAAAAGTCTATCAGGGCCTATCACCTAAAATCCCATTTGGATTTTTAAGACTTTGGTATTTAAGATTATATTTGTGGTATGCTAATCTCACGGATAGAAGCAAAAAAGAAATATAAATTGCATCTATTATTTATATAAATTAAAATTTTCTTATGTTTCAAGCTTGGCGAAATTTATACTCTAAGAGTGATAATGCAAAAGCATATTCATTACTGTCTCCTGCATTATTTTTAATAATTCTCGTAATGCTTATTCCTATGGCATTAATGCTAAGTTTTAGCTCTTTTACACAAGTAAGTATGATGGAGATTGATTTCACTCCAACATTTCAGCGATACATTGACTTTTTTGAAAAAAGTTTGCTTGTCTCGCTTCTCATTAAGTCGGTTAAAATATCATTCATTGTAACACTGATCACTCTTCTAACAGCTTACCCTGTATGCTATTACATCGCTTTTTATGTGAAAAAAAACAAAATGTTATGGTTAGTTTTATTAACCTTACCTTTTTGGACTTCATACCTATTAAGAGTATTTTCTTGGAAAATCATACTGGGCACCAAAGGAGTTTTCAATTCAACATTATTAGGTGCAGGCATTATTAGTGAGCCTCTTACATTTCTTATGTACTCGGAGGAAGCTGTTATTATTACTCTAACACATGCTTGGGCAGCATTTGCTTTATTACCACTTTACGTGTCTCTTGAGAAAATAGACTTTTCATATATTGAAGCTGCAAGAGATCTAGGTTTATCAAAATTTGAAGTATTTTGGAAAGTGACATTTCCTCTTTCCTTGCCAGGTGTCATTGGTGCGATTTTAATAATATTTATTCCAACTGTTGGTGATTATGTAACGCCTGCCTTAATTGGGGGCACTGAGGGAAGAATGTTATCAAATATGATCCAAGCTTATTTTGGAAAAATAAACAATATACCACTTGGAGCGGCATCAGCTACAATCATGCTGACGACCGTTATTCTCATAACAGCAATTGTCTCATACACAACAAAAAGACTTACACAGAGGCTTTCTTAAATTATGAATGAAAAAAACAATTCACTGCTAGTTTACACATTAATATATTTTGGTTTTCTCTATATACCGGTTCTTTTTTTACCGATTTTCAGTTTTAATGATGCAAATTATATGTCATTTCCATTAGCAGGATTTACCACAGATCATTATGAGGAAATGTGGTCAAAGCGAAACTTACATAAAGCTTTATGGGCGAGCGTTAAAGTCGGCGTTGTTGCAAGCGTTGTAAGTACAGCAATTGCACTTCTCGCTGCAAAGGCATTTGTTAGATACAAATTTAGGGGTCAGAATGTTTCTTACGGAGCCATAATGATGCCGTTTTTAATACCAGAAATTATTTTAGCAGTATCAATATTAATTATATGGATCAACCTTGGTTTTCCATTGGGTCTGGTTCCAGTAACAATAGGACACATATTGTTTTGTACTCCATTTGCAATGTTGATATTGATTGCGCGAATAGAAGGTTTTGACTTTTCTTTAGAAGAAGCTTCACGTGATTTAGGGGAAAATGCATGGGGAACTTTTTACAGAGTATCACTACCTCTTTATTTGCCAGGTATAATAGCAGCTTTATTACTAAGTTTTATTATATCCTTTGATGAATTTATTCTGGCATTCTTTCTATCTGGCAGTGATGCAACTTTACCAATGTATATGTGGAATCAAATGCGATTTGTGAAAAAACTCCCACATGTACTTGCTTTGGGAGCGGTGATAATTGTGTTTACTACTTTTATTGTTTTGTTAGCATTCTGGCTGAGAAATGTTGGACAAGGCAAAGAGAAACAGGACATAGCTATTAAATTATAAAAAATATGAACGAAAATTTTATTCAGATAAACGGAATTTCAAAACATTTTGGAAATGTCAAAGCAGTTGATGACGTGTCTTTTTCAATTAAAGAAGGAGAGTTCTTTTCTTTGTTAGGTCCATCAGGATGTGGAAAGACAACTTTACTCCGATTGTTAGCAGGATTTGAATATCCAACAAATGGTAATTTATTAATCGATGGCAGTGATATCACTGCATTGCCTCCTGATAAAAGACCTACAAATATGGTATTTCAAAACTATGCCATATTTCCTCACATTAATGTTGAGCAAAATATAAAATTTGGATTAAGAAAACTTGGTTTGACTGATGACGAAATTAAAAAAAGAGTTGATGATGTTTTAGCCCTTGTCAAGCTTGAGGGTTATGAGGAAAGATTCAGTGGCCAATTATCTGGTGGGCAAAGACAGCGTGTTGCGTTAGCAAGAGCTTTAGTTAGACAACCAAAAGTTCTTTTATTGGACGAGCCTCTTGGAGCATTAGATAAAAAATTAAGAGACGAAATGCAACTTGAATTGAGAACGCTACAGAAAGAAATTGGAATTACCTTTGTATTTGTTACTCATGATCAACAAGAAGCAATAAGCATGTCTGATAGAGTTGCTGTTATGAGTGAAGGCAAGATACAACAACTTTCTGCTCCAAATGAACTTTATAAGAACCCAGAAAATATTTTTGTAAGTGATTTCATTGGAGAAACAAACTTTTTAAAAGCATCTACAAGGTCAAAAGATGGCGATCACATCAATGTTGCGATTGAAGATCTTGGTGATTTCAAAGTAAAGAATAACCTAAATATTCCAGAGAATTCGTCTGATGTTGTTTGTAGTGTTCGACCAGAGTCAATGATGATTTCTAGAGATAAATCTGATTGGGATATTTGCTTAGAAGCAAAAATAAATCAGACTTCCTACTTAGGAGAAATGACAAGATTTTATGTTGAGGTATCAGGAATAAATAAAGTAATAACTGTATCATCCCAGCACTTTGATAATCAGTCATTTGAGAATAATACTTGTTTTATAAGTATCAGTTTAGAAGATATTAGCTTACTGCAAAAAAAATAGCCTGCTCTCAATAAGAGAACAGGCTATTAATGATTTCACAAATTTAAGATTAACCGCCAGCAGTCATTTCTGCCCATTGAGCTTCCATGTAATCCGTTACATCATCTGGTGGCATTACTGAGAACGCACCATTTGCTAAGTGTTCAGCTGGGTTTGGAGCAACTCCTCTTTCAGCTAGCTCATCTGCAGTAAGTGAGCCAAAGCCTTTTTGGTTAGAGTGTCCATAACCCCATTCGCTTAATAGGTAAGCTGAAGTTTCGGCACTAGTTGCAGCGTTAATCATGTCATAAGCAACATCAAGATTTGCACCTGTCGCAATTGCAAGTCCGCATGCCCATGTCATTGTACCTTCAACAGGACGCATCATTGGGTAACCAGTCTCCCATGATGTTTCATTCCAACAAATTGAAGCCCAGACCTCTTCATTTCCAATTGCTTCAGCAATAGAAGCAGAGTCAGCGAAGAATGTTCTAATGTTTCCATTATCTCTGAGTTCACGGAACTTATTGATACCTTGATCAATAGCCGCCTTATTTAATTGGTTAATGTCCTTAATGTCTGTTCCTAGATAATGCATCATCAAGAATAAACTATCTGCAGCACTATCAAGTACTCCAACTTTACCTTTCATTCTTGGATCTTCTAAGAGATATAGACTTTCATTACCTGGTTGCATCCAAGTGACTTTATCAGTGTTGTACACAATACTTGTGTCTCCCCAGTCAACCGGTGCAAAATAGTTTTGTCCGTTAACTATACCACTTGGTAAGTCTCTAACTTCTGGGAACATATCTCCCCAGTTTTCTAATCTTGATGTGTCCAGTGGCTGAATAACACCAGCTCTTACCCATCGTGCAATTTCACCTTGGCAAGGCCAAGCAACATCAACTTCAAAACCAGCTTTTAATTTTTGAAGACCTTCTTCCGCATCTCCAAAAGTTGAATATTCTGGTGATCCGTGAGCTTCAACATATGGTCCAAATAGACCATCGTCATCATAACCGCCCCAAACAAAAGCACGTCCAGTAGATGCAAATGCATTAGTAGCAGGAACAAGACCGGATGTTAAACCTAGAACACCAGCTGCACCCATACCCTTTACAAAAGACCTACGACTTACCTTGCCTTCTCGCAAGTTATCAATGAACTTTTTAGTTACATCGTATTTTGGCATAATTAATTATCCTTTTTTTGTTTAATCTGAAAAAATTGTACACCTCTGGATAAACTGGTCAATACTATATCAATCAAAAACTGGCCGATTTTTCGCATTATTTAGCCATGGATCGACCATTTCGTAGTTGTATCCTCCTTGAAATACTAGTTCATCACTGTAGGAGCGTGAAATAATCTGAATGCCAGTAGGCACTTGATTTGAACTAAAGCCAGAGGGTACGGAAAGGACTGGCAGTTTACCCAACATATTGAATGGGTGGGACATGCACCATGCAAAGTCAGCACATTCTTGTTCTTTTCCATTAATAATGACGCGTTCGTTTACTATATCAATATCTGCTTTGATTGCCGGTAAGGCATTGGTAGGGCAAATAAATAAATCATATTTTTCTAATATTGGACCAATTTCTTCATACATTTTTCCAGTCACCACTGCACTTTCTTCAACGCCATAACCCAAGTGAGCACCAATTTGTTCGTGATAAATTTTTTTATTATTTTTTAAGGAGTCAATGTGCATTTCAGTAACACCACTGAACATTTTTGTGTAATCACTCAGCTGTTCTTTTTCAGAATCTGAAAGCTCAGAAATTTCTTTATAAAAAGAATTTGCATAATGACTAAAGCAAACCGAATTTACTTCATCTTTTTTCCAATTAAGTTTCACCTCTGTGACCTGACATCCAAGACTTTCAAACTTTTTTAATGCCGTCAGCGTGTTCTGCTCCACTTCTTTATCAATCTCAAAAAATCCTAAGTCCATTGAATAAGCAATTTTCCAATTTTTAATATTTTCGTAATTTAATGGTAATGTTTTTTTTGGACGTAAAGATGTTATGTCTTTTTGGTTTGGTCCACACATAATGTTTTGCATCATTGCAGTATCAACCACTGTTCTTGCGAGTGGTCCTGTTACACAGTAAGGGTCATGATTGAATGGATAACTTTGAGCATTTCTTCCATGAGGTGGCTTGTATCCAACTACTCCGCATGCGCCTGCTGGTATTCTTATTGAACCCCCAATGTCACTTCCTGTTGTCAACATTGCACAACCTGAAGCTAATGCAGCCGCACTACCTCCACTTGATCCACCAGGTGTCATATCTAAGTTCCAAGGGTTTCTTGTTACGCCATTTAGTTTTGAGTGACAAAAAGAAGTGAGAGAAAATTCTGGATTGGTTGTGCGACCGTGAAGTATCGCGCCAGAATTGACTATTGTTTCAACATCAATATCAGTTTTCTGTGCGATATTATTCTTGAGAAGTAAGCAACCATTACGATTTGGTTGTCCTTTTATATTCACTTCGTCTTTTATTGCTAAAGGTAATCCTTCAAGAGGCAGAACATTATTATTATTGAAAAATTTTTTCTCAGACTCTTTTGCAAGTTCTATAGACTTATCAAAATCAAGATAATTAAATGCATTTATCTTGGGATTAACTGTTTCTATTCTTTTAATTACAGCCGACAGGACTTCAACTGGAGATAATTTTTTTTCTTTATACTTCTTTAATGTTTCTGAAGCGGATAAATAACAAATTTCAATATCAGTATCATTCATGATGATTTTTTATTTAAATTTAACAATTATTAAAATATATTGAAAATTATTTATGATAAGTGAAAAAATCAAAAGTTTAATACAAAGCCAAGATCCACACGCAGGAATGGATCAACTTTTCTTTACAAATTCAGAGATATTTCATGCAAGTTATGATGCAATTTTCAAAAAACAATGGGTTTTTCTCACCCATCTCTCGTACTTTAATCAAACCAATATCTTTACATACAACTTAAATAAAGGATTTATAGAGATAAAAAAAACAGATGATAATCAACTTTCAATTTCCGCATCTGATCCAAATATTAAGTGTCATTTAAAAGTGTATGAGAGTTTAGTATTCATCAATTTATCAAACTCTCCCTATTCATTTGATGAATTCATTAAACCACTTGAACCATACATCAAAATTCATGGACTTAATGATGGCAAGATTGCTTTTCAAAAAGATTTTATTTTTAATGCTTCACATTTAGCTACAATTCATAATTTTAAAGAATGCGCTCATTGCTGGGGAGGCGAATTTACGCACAAAGATTATCTAAGTGTGCATGGTGAAGATTACTGTAATTCTTATGGAGCAGGTGTTGGCTCAGGAATTGAGGCCCCTAAACTTACAAAACGTATTAAAGAGTGGACAGAACAAACTTTAAAAAGAGGTTTATTTGTTGGAGAGTACAGTGAGCATGACTCAAAATATTTTAGAATTGCAGAGCGCACACCTTTACCTGAAGGTATCGCATCAGAAACAATGGATGGCAGTTATTCTTGTTCAACATTGATGGGTGATTTTAGGGAGATTGGTGCTGACAATGGTTATACAGCAATTGGTTTCAGCCCATTTAACAGCTTTGTTGCAAATAACGAATTTGTGATACTTTTTTTATTCTCACCAATTAATCAAAATAAAACAGTAGTGACCCAATATTGGGTAACTCATAAAGATGCAGAAGTTGATGTCGATAAAATGATTTTTTTGTGGGACCAAACTTCTACTGAAGATTCCCAGTTATGTGAAATGAATCAAAAGGGAATTGAAAGCAGGTCCTATCAGCCTGGCAAATATGGGGATTTAGAGACGAGCTTAGTTCAATATCAGAAATTTTACCTTAATCATTTACAGACACACCTGAACGACTTAGTCTAATCTTAATTCGATACCTATATGGAACTTGCAACACAATCAGAATTTGATGAAGTGCTTAATCGTCATCATAATATCCAATATGTAGACGCAATATTTACAGACCTCTGTGGATATGTGAGGGGAAAAAGATTTCCAGTACTAGAGGCAGATAAAATTTTTTCAGATGGTGTATTGTTACCTTTTTCAGCATTTTATTTAGATGTCCTAGGTGGCGTAACCAACACGATGAATCTTGGTTGGACTGACGGAGATCCAGATGGGGTTTTAATGCCCGTTAAAAATTCCATAAAGCCCGTCCCTTGGGATAGCAAGGTTCTTCAAGTACTAATTTCTATGAGAAAAGAACAGGAAAAATGGGGTGTAATAGAAAATCCTGCGGAAGTTGATCCAAGAAATATTTTAGAAAAAGTAATGAATAAATTCAAAGGCACCGGCTTAAATCCAGTAGTGGCTTTTGAATTAGAGTTTTATTTGTTGGATAAGAAAAGAAATGAGGAAGGCAAGCCAGTCCCTGCATTAGGTGCAAGTAAAACTCATGTATATGGAATTCCTGACCTTGATATGTTTGGGGATTTATTTAATGAAATTAACGAGAACTGTAAAATTCAAGATATCCCTGCAACAACAGCTTCAAGTGAATTTGCTGCTGGCCAGTACGAAATTAATTTAAAGCATACCGGTGATCTGCTTAAAGCAGCGGATGATGCAGCAATGTTAAGAAGAATAATAAAAGAAACAACTGCAAAGCATGGGTTTGAAGCAACATTTATGGCAAAGCCATTTCTTGAGGAGACTGGAAATGGAATGCACCTGCATATTTCAGTGTACGATGATGATGGAAAAAATATTTTTGCAACTAAGAATCGTTACGGAAATGATAAGTTAAAGAATGCTTTAGCTGGTTTTCAAGAAACTTTTTATGACTCATTTCCAATTTTTATTCCAAATAGAAATGGTTATCGAAGATTACAAACCCGAAATTTTGTTCCTGTAAATAAAAGTTGGTCTTGGAATCGAAGAGATGTTTCATTGAGAATACCCGCTGGATCAGATAGCGCAAAAAGAATTGAACACCGGGTAGCATCAGCTGATGCAAATCCATATCTTGTTTTAGCCTGTATCCTTTCAGGACTTCATCATGGACTTACAAAAAAACTCTCACCAACAGACCAAGTAAGTTTTGATAACACTGAAGGCGCTGATAAGACTGCTGATCCTGAAATGCCAAAAAATATGGAGTCTGCATTAAATCGTTTTCAAGAATCAAAAATTTTATCTAAGTATTTAGGAAAAGAGTATCTCGATTTATACGTATCAGCCAAAGAAGGTGAATTTGAATATATGGATAACAGTTTCATACCTTCGGAAGAATACGAATTTTATTTATAGATTTATGACTGACCTTCTTTTCAATCAAGATAGTTACTTAAAAGAAACAGAAGCCAGTATTATTGGAGTTGAAGAAAATATTATACAATTGGATAGAACAATTTTTTATGCAGAGTCAGGTGGACAACCTGGAGATCAAGGTGAGATTGTATTAAAGGACCAAGTTCTCAAAGTTGTAGACACTAAAAAAGGATCAAAGCCGAATGAAATTTTGCATATTGTTGACGGTCCCATCGATCAAAGCCTAATTAATCAATCCGCCGAACTTAAGATCAACTGGGAACTTAGATATGCTCATATGAAAATGCATTCGAGTTGCCATATTTTGTGTAGCTTAGTTGATGCCCTTATAACAGGTGCGTCGGTTGGAAGTGCTAAATCAAGAATAGATTTTGATGTTGATCCATCAATGCTAAATAAAGAAGAGTTAAATGAGAAAATTAGGGATATTATTAGTAAAGACTATCCCATAATCATAAATCAAATTACAGGAGATGAACTAAAATCAAATCCTCACTTAGCGAAAGGAGCTGCCGTTTCACCTCCAGTTATAGATAACAAAGTACAAACAGTTCAAATTGGTGAGGGAGAAAACATTATTGATCTTCAATGTTGTGGAGGAACACATTGCCAATCTACGAAAGAAATTGGACCACTTGAGATTGGAAAGATTGAAAATAAAGGTAAGAGAAATAGGCGAATTAATATAAGGTTTAGTTCATGACGGATATTTTAGTAAGTAAAGATGATGGACAAGTTGTAACGCTCACTCTTAATGATGCACCAGCAAATTGCCTGACCATGGAAATGATGTCAGCAATTAAAATGGAGATAGATCGCGTTAGTAAATCCAAAGATCACAAACTTGTTATATTTGAAAGTTCAAATGAAAAAATCTTTTGTAGTGGACATAGTTTTAATGAAGTTCAAGAGATGATTAAAAATAATGATAAGAAATCACAAGAACTTCTATTTGCGGAGTGCTCTGAAATGTTAATGAA
>QCMN01000013.1 GCA_003213715.1 Pelagibacteraceae bacterium AG-422-B15 | reverse complement strand
GTTGATCGAATAAAAGAAAGAGAAATAGGTTCAAAGTTTCTGATATTGTCTCCAATTATCAGAGGAAGAAAAGGTGAGTACAAAAAGGAATTACAAGAATTGCACAAGAAAGGTTTTCAAAGAGTAAAGATTGATGGGGAATTATACGAATTCGACTCTTTACCTGAAATTGATAAAAAAAAGAAACATGACATCGAGGTTGTAGTAGACCGTATCGTACTAAACGATGAAATAGGCAACAGGTTGGCGGATAGTGTCGAAACTGCCCTCAATTTAAGTGATGGATTGGTGATCGTTGAAAACTTCGAGATGAAAAATGGTAAAGTAGATAATGAACTATTTTCATCAAAATTTGCTTGTCCTGTATCCGGTTTCACAATTGACGAAATTGAACCAAGGTTATTTTCTTTTAATAATCCTTATGGAGCATGTGAAGAGTGTGATGGAATTGGAACCGATTTATCAATTGATCCTAATTTAGTTGTTCCAAATAAAAACCTTTCAATAAATGAGGACGCACTTGCTCCTTGGCCAGTCTCGAGATACGGGTATTTTAGAAATATATTAAAGGTTGTAGCTAGAAAATATAAATTTTCACTTGATACACCCTGGAAATCATTGGGAAAAAAAATTCAAAACATAGTTCTTTATGGGTCTGGTGAAACAGAATTAAAATTTACTTATGATGACGGTTATGAGTATGAAAGACCTTTCGAAGGAGTAATCAATAATCTTGAGCGCAGATATCTAGAGACAGAAAGTGATTGGATGCGTGGAAGAATTGAGAGATATCAGAGTGAAGTAAGATGTCATGCATGCAATGGTTTTAGACTTAAAGAGACTGCATTGGCTGTAAAGATAGACAAGCTGCACATAGGTGAAGTATGCGACAAATCTATTAAAGAACTTGTTATTTGGTTTCAGAAACTTGAAAAAAAATTAACAAAAAAAGAAAAAGAAATTGCATTTAGAATTCTTAAGGAACTCAATGAAAGGATACTTTTTTTAAATAATGTAGGTCTTGAATATCTAACTCTTTCAAGAGGTTCGGGTAGTTTATCAGGTGGTGAGTCACAACGTATTCGTCTTGCATCACAAATTGGATCAGGTTTGACAGGAGTTCTATATGTGCTAGACGAACCCTCGATTGGCTTGCATCAGCGTGATAATGAAAGATTGCTAAAAACTCTTAAAAGATTAAGAGATCTTGGAAATACAGTTATTGTCGTTGAGCATGATGAAGAGGCAATCACAACAGCTGATCATGTAGTTGACTTGGGACCGGCTGCTGGCGTAAATGGTGGAAGAGTAGTTGCTGAGGGTAATGTTACTAAAATTAAAAAAAATCAAAATAGCATAACTGGTCAATACTTATCTGGTAAACTAAAAATTGAAATACCTAGCAATAGAAGAAAAGCGCTAAATAATAAATATATAGAAATTATAAAAGCTGAGGGCAATAATCTTAAAAATGTCGACTGCGAAATTCCTCTTGGAACACTTACTTGTATTACCGGAGTTTCTGGTAGCGGTAAATCAACTTTAACAATTAATACGCTTTTTAAGTCAGTCGCACAAACGTTGAACGGGTCAAGGTACACGCCTGCAAAGCACAAGGAAATAAAGGGTCTTCAAGAGCTTGATAAAGTTATAGATATTGACCAATCTCCAATTGGAAGGACCCCAAGATCAAATCCTGCAACTTATACCGGAGCCTTCACTTTTATAAGAGACTGGTTTACCGGTTTGCCAGAATCAAAAGCCAGAGGTTATAAAGCTGGAAGATTTTCATTTAATGTTAAGGGCGGTAGATGCGAAGCTTGTGAAGGCGACGGTGTAATTAAGATAGAGATGCACTTTCTTCCTGATGTATATGTCACTTGCGATGAATGTGAGGGCAAAAGATACAACAGAGAAACGCTTGAGATTAAGTACAAAGATAAGAGTATTGCAGATATTTTAGATATGACAGTTGAAGAAGGATGTTCTTTTTTTGAAGCAATCCCAATGATTAAAAAGAAACTCGATACACTTCAAAATGTAGGGCTTGGCTATATAAAAATTGGTCAGCAAGCTACTACTTTATCGGGTGGTGAAGCGCAAAGAATTAAACTTTCAAAAGAACTTTCAAAAAGAGCCACAGGCAAAACCTTGTACATACTTGATGAGCCAACTACGGGACTTCATGTCCATGACATTAAGAAACTACTCGAGGTACTCCAAATTTTAGTAGATCAAGGTAACACAGTTGTTGTGATAGAGCATAATTTAGACGTCATAAAAACAGCTGATTGGATCATTGACTTGGGCCCGGAAGGGGGTGACGGTGGCGGTGAAATAATAGGAAGCGGTTCACCAGAAGATATTGCAAAACTCAAAAAAAGTTATACAGGACAGTATTTAAATAAAATTCTCAAATAGTCACATAAATATTTTACACACATGCATAAAACATGCTATGAATCGTTAATGGCATCAATATTACAATCATTGCAAAGAACAGTCATTCTTGGAACTTTGTTGGCAATTCTTTTACTCATTATGGTTACAGGCCACTATGGTGGCTTTGACCAACTATATTGGGCCTCACTTTCGAGATTTCTTCACGTCATTTCTGGTGTCATGTGGATTGGCCTCCTCTATTACTTTAACTTCGTACAGATTCCTAATATGCCAAATATTCCTGATGAGCAAAAACCAGCGATAGGAAAAGTTATTGCCCCTGCGGCTCTTTTCTGGTTCAGATGGGCTGCTTTGGCAACATTGATTACAGGTCTTACAACTCTAGCTCTATATTATGGACATGAGGGATCAGTCAATGCTCTTACATTTACATTGGCTTATGGATTTAATGGTAAAGAACTTACAATAGGAATTGGTATGTGGCTTGCTATAATAATGGCTTATAATGTATGGATGGTTATTTGGCCAAATCAAAAGAAAGCATTAGGAATTGTTGAAGTTGATGCAGATACAAAAGCAAAATCAGCTAGAACAGCAATGCTATTCTCAAGAACAAACACCGTGCTATCCATTCCTATGCTGTTAGCAATGGTAGTTGCACAAAATCTTTACTAAATTATCTAGTTGAGTCTACTGCTGAAGTCGTATTCCACTCACGTTTTACATCAAGGTATCTCAGTAATGGCGCTGCTACAAAAATTGATGAATATGTTCCAACTATAACTCCCCAAATCATTGCAAACGTAAATCCTTTAATAACTTCACCTCCAAAAATGAATAACGATAACAAAGCTAAAAGCGTAGTCACAGAAGTGACGATTGTTCTTGATAAAGTATCGTTAATTGACAAATTTAATAAATCTGTAATTTCCTTTGAACGGTACTTACGTAAGTTTTCTCTGACCCTATCGTAAACAACAACTGTATCGTTCATAGAGTATCCAACAATAGTAAGTATTGCAGCAATGATGGGTAAATTGAACTCTAATTGAGTTATACAAAAAACACCTATGGTTAATATGACGTCATGAACAAGTGCAAGAACTGCTCCAAGTGAAAACTGCCATTCAAACCTAAACCAAATGTAAACAAGCATGGCAAATACAGCGACAAAAATTGCTATAGCACCAGATTGTATTAATTCTCCACTAACCTTAGGTCCTACAACCTCAGTTCTTCTAAAATTAATATCGGATGAAAGAAAAGACCCTAAGCTATCTTTCACTATTTGAACAACATCTTGTTGAACTTGATCTCCACCCAGTTGTTGCTCCACTCTAATTAGTAAATTTTTACTTGATCCAAATTCTTGAACTTGAACATCACCTAATTCAAGGGTATTTAAGTTATCTCTTAAACCAGAAATTTCTATTTCTTGAGATGTTTCGATTTCAATGAGTGTACCACCCTTAAAATCAATTCCAAAATTCAATCCATTTACAAAAAAAGCCCCTATTGAAAGAAATATCAATATTGCAGAAAGAATAAAGGTAATTACCCTTACTTTTAAAAAATTAATTTGTGTTCCAGATATATTAAGCATTTTTACTTAGACCTACAAAATTTGGTTTTAATCTTTTAGCGTTAAATGAAATTAGCAACCTTGTGAAAGTAAATGCAGTGAAAACTGATGTAAAGATTCCAATAGCCAATGTAATGGAGAAACCTCTCACTGGCCCCGAAGCCATGAAAAATAATATTATTGCAGCAATCAATGTTGTGATATTTGCATCTAATATAGTTGATAAAGCTCTTTTATACCCGTTTTCAACAGCATTCATCATATTCGATCCATTTCTAATTTCTTCTTTTACTCTCTCAAAAATTAGAACATTTGCATCCACAGCCATTCCAATTGTTAATATTATGCCTGCGATACCAGGTAATGTTAGAGTTGCTTGAAACAAAGATAAAACGCCAAGGACCATAAATAAGTTTATAATTAATGCTATATCTGCTAGCAGGCCAAAATATCGATAGACAAATATCATAAAAATAATGACAGCAATAAAACCAATTATTGCTGCAAATTGACCCGCTTCAATTGAGTCAGCACCAAGATCAGGTCCAACTGACCTTTCTTCTAATATAATAAGTGGGGCCGGTAAAGCACCAGCTCGCAAAAGAATAGCAAGATCATTTGCTTCTTCAGAGTCAAAACCGCCAGAAATCTGACCAGAACCACCCAAAATAGCTTCCCTTATTACTGGCGCACTTATCACTTTATTATCAAGTACAATCGCAAAAGGTTTGCCCACATTTTGCTGTGTAACCCTTCCAAACTTTGTTGCACCTATACGATCAAACCTAAAAGATACTATTGGTTCATTTGTTTGAGGATCAAAACCAGGTTGCGCATCAACAAGATTTTCACCTCCAACCATAATTCGCTTTTTTACAATGTATTTAAACTCTTCATCTGCGTCAGATGCCAAAATTTCTGAACCAATTGGTGCCTTCGAGGGATTAAAAGGGTCAAAATTCACAGAGGTATCAACCAATTGAAAAGTAAGTTTAGCCGTTTGGCCCAGTAAAGACTTAATACGGTCAGGGTCATCAATGCCTGGTAATTGAATTATTATCCTGGATGACCCTTGCCTTTGTATTGATGGCTCTCTTGTGCCAAGTTCATCTATTCTCCTTCGAACAATTTCTAACGATTGGGCAACTGCATTCGAAACAGATTGTTTTATAAATTCTTCAGTAAAATTTATCTGAACAGTATTTTCTTCTTGGGTAATAATTAGATTAGTTTGATCTCCCATTGCAAGAATATTTTGAGAGTTACTCATGGATAGCTCGGAAATTTCTTTTTGAATTTCGCTATTAAAACCCTCTACAATGAATTTTAGGGATTCATTTGAAACCTTGAAATTACTATAATTGAGATTGTTTTTCTTTAAGACTCTTCGAACGTCTGCGTTAAGGTTTTCCACTCTCTCCTTTATAATTTCTTTGGTATCAACCTCTAACAATAAATGTGAGCCCCCTTGAAGATCCAAGCCGAGGTTTACTTGTTGCTTAGGAAAAAAATTTGGAAATGTTTCTAATTGATCTTTCCCAAAAAAATTGGGAACAGCAAAAAGTAAAGTAATTATGATTACAGCCAATACTGTAAATATTTTTAAATTTGAAAAGTACAGCATGAAAATTTATTGTGATGTATTTACTTTCTCTACTTCGGCAATTGTTGATTTAATCATTACAACATTTACTCCTGAGGATATTTCAACCTCCACATCAGTATCTCCGATTACTTTAACTACTTTTCCTCTTACTCCTCCTGAGCTGACGATCTTGTCGCCTCGCTGAACAGCAGCAACCATCTCTCGATGTTCTTTTGCTCTTCTTTGCTGAGGTCTTATCAATAAAAAATAAAAAATCGCAAATATTAAGAATAATGGCATTAGTTGAATGAGCATTTGTTCCATGAAATTCTCCTTTAAAATAACTTAGGCAATATACATACTTAGGTAATATTTTTGAACTAAATAATTAATTTAGATCAGTTTTTAAACCTTTTTTTAAATCACTAAGACTTTTGTGATGCGTAAGATCTAAATGAAGAGGTGTTATTGATATGTGATGATCTGCCAGTGCTTCTACATCACTCATATATCCCTCAACTGTTTCATTTAGTGGAGGAATACTTAGATTAACATTTTCCTCAAGTCGCCTTCGTAAACCGAATCTGAATTTTGACTTCTGAACTTCATTAATTATCAAGTCGTCAGTTTCCCTGTTTCCTTGTGTTGTTATCTGTATGCTTTTAACTAAATCAGCTGTGCAATATGGAAAATTAATATTCATGAAGACATTATTTGGCCAGCCAAGAATTGTAAGTTCAAGTAAAATATTTTTTAAAAATTTTTTTGAAGCGTCCCAAACAATTTGATTTTTTTTGCCCGCTTCATAATTTTGGCTGATTGCAATTGATGGAATGCGTCTAATTAAACCTTCCATTGCTGCAGCAATGGTACCTGAGTATGTAACATCCTCTCCAACATTGCAGCCACTATTGATACCTGACAGAATTAAATCTGGTCTTTTATCTTTTAAAACATTGCTTATACCGATTGCAACACAATCGCTAGGAGTACCATTAACTGAAAATGTCTTCTCTTCGTACTTTTTAAGTGTTAATTCGTTTTGAAAAGACAAAGCGTGTGATGCACCACTTTTTTCATGTTCAGGTGCAACGACCCAGACATCATCTGAAAATTCACTAGCAATAGCTTTTAGTATTTTAATACCCTCTGCAGATATTCCATCATCATTTGTAATCAATATCCTCGCTTCATTAAGATTAATAACTGACATATAAATGAATTAATTTGAAATTTGATTTATTCCACCCATGTATGGAATAAGAGCATCTGGCACCTGAATAGTCCCATCTTCGTTTTGATAATTTTCAAGAATAGATATTAAGGTTCGTCCTACGGCTAAACCTGATCCATTTAATGTATGCAAAAATTTAGTTTCTTTACCTTCTTTGTAACGAGAGTTCATTCTTCTTGCTTGAAAATCTCCACAATTAGAGCAACTAGATATTTCTCTGTATGCTTTTTGACCAGGCAACCATACTTCAATATCATATGTTTTTTGTGCAGCAAAACCCATATCCTCAGAAGACAATATGACAACTCTATAATGAAGATTTAATCTTTTTAAAACTTCCTCTGCACAACTTAACATTCTTTCATGTTCATCCTTAGATTGACTTTCTGATGTTAAACTAACAAGTTCAACTTTATAAAATTGATGTTGTCTCATAATACCTCTTGTATCTTTCCCTGCTGCGCCAGCTTCAGATCTGAAACATGGCGTATGAGATACATATCGTTTAGGTAAATCTAAAATATCAATAATTGACTCTCTAGTCATATTACTAAGAGGAACCTCGGCCGTTGGTATAAGCCAATAGTCATCGGTTGTTTTAAATAAATCATCTTTAAACTTAGGAAGCTGTCCCACACCATAAACTGATTGGTCTTTAACAAGTATAGGGACATTCATCTCTGTATATCCAAATTCATTTGTATGAAGATCTAACATAAAATTAGATATTGCTCTTTCCATTCTAGCAATCAAGCCACTTTGTAAAACAAACCTTGCTCCAGAGATTTTTGCAGCTTGCTCAAAACTCATCATATTGAGGTTTTCGCCTAATTCATCGTGTTCTTTTGGAGTAAAAGAAAATTCTTTTTTAGTACCTTCCAACTTAATCTCTTTATTTAAACTTTCATCACCAACTGGCACATCATCTGCTGGATTATTTGGTAAAGAAGATAAAACAGTATTAAGTTCTTCTTGTTTTTCTCTTTGACTATTCTCTAAATCCTGCATTTTATCTTTTAAGCTTGCAACTTCCGCCTTTAACTTAGCGGCTTCATCATTTTTTCCATTAGCTGCATATTCTCCTATGAGCTTTGACTTGGTGTTTCTCTCTTCTTGAATAACTTGAAGCTCGCCAATAATTTTCCTGTTCTTTTCATCTAATTCAATTATTTGATTTGAAACTGGCGGATGTTTTCTTTTGGCTAATAACTCATCTAAATCTGAGGGATTCTCTCTTATTTTCTTAATGTCATGCATGTCTTACTCGGATTTAGGTTTTTTCCCTTCGATAAATTTTACAGCAAATATTGAAATTTCATACAGCAATAATATAGGTATTCCAAGCCCTATTTGGGAGATCGGGTCAGGTGGTGTTAAAATAGCTGCTACTGCAAAAACTCCTACAATCACATACTTTCTATTTTTTCTTAATCCTTCAGAACTGACAAAACCTACTCTTGCTAATAATGTCAAAAGAACTGGTAGTTGAAAACTGATACCGAATGCAAATATCAGACGCATAATTAAGCTTAAATACTCATTTACCTTAGCTTCTAATTGGATTGGCAATGTTCCTTGGCCACCAATCGATTCGAAAGATAGAAAGAATTTGATGGCAAGTGGCATAATAAAATAATAAACCAATGCCGCTCCTAACAAGAATAATATTGGCGTTGCAATTAAATATGGAATGACAACAGTTTTCTCATTGCGATAAAGACCAGGTGCAACAAAAATCCAAATTTGTATCAGTATAAATGGAAGAGAAACAAAAATAGAGGCAAATAGTGCTACTTTTAAATAAGTAAAAAAGGTTTCGTGTAAAGCAGTAAATATAAGCCTTCTGCCAGATTCACCTTGTACAGCATCAGCATATGGTTGAACTAAAAAGTTATAAATTGTGTCTGCAAAGATATATGCAACAACAAACATAACAGTAATCAAAATTAGTGACTTAATAAGTCTGCTTCTAAGTTCTATAAGATGTTGAATTAAAGGTTGCTTTCCTTCATCAAGTGTTTCATTTGTATCACTCATTTTCTTTTTTCTGATTTTCTGACTGAATGATATTTTTATTTATCGAGTCACGCATCTCGTCTGTAAAGTTTTTGGGATTTGTATTTTCAACTTTAGACTTAATATCATCTACGCCTGTTTCTTTTGCTATCTCATTGATACTAGATCTAAATTCTCTTGAAAAGTTTCTAATTTTACCCCACCACCTGCCTAAAGTTCTTAATACTGCTGGCAAATCTTTCGGTCCAACAAAAATGATAATTAATGCTGCAATGACAAGATACTCTACTCCTCCGATACCAGGTAACATAACAATTACTTAAGGTTAATCTTTGGAGTCTTCGTCTGATTTATTTATTGACTTTGGTTCATCATCGTCGTTGATGCCTTTTTTAAAACTTTTTACACCTTTGGCTACGTCACCCATTAATTCAGATATTTTTCCTCTACCGAAAAGTATAACAAGAAGCGCTACAACGATTAATATTTGCCAAAAACTAATACCCATTTGTTCCTCAATTATTTCTAATAATATATATATATTAATACCTTATTAGTAAAAGTTAAAAATTACCATCAAATAAAAGGTAATTAAATAAGGTTTTTTTGAGATGCGGTTGAACTTATAGAGATGACATCTTCAGGTTTGCCGTTTTGAATAAAATTACCATCTTTCATGATTAAAACTCTATCAGACATTGCTAGCGCGTCTTCAGTATCGTGAGAAACAATGATAGTTGTAGTGAGGTTATCACGAAGAATTTTATTTGTTTCAGATCTCAATCTTACTTTTAATTCCTTATCCAAAGCTCCAAAAGGTTCATCCATTAACAAAATTTTTGGATTTGGCGCCATAGCTCTTGCCAATGCAACCCTTTGTTGTTCACCACTTGATATTTCATGGGGATAGTTTTTTGCATATCTCTCAACACTAAATAACTTTAATAAACTCATAGCTCTCTCGGTATTATTTTTATTCGTACCTTTTATTCCAAATTTTACATTATTCACAATCGAGAGGTGTGGAAACAATGCTCTTTCCTGAACAACCAATCCAATATTTCGTTCATCAGTATTTACATGATTTAAATGTCCTGAAACAAGTTCATTATCTATCGATACTGTTCCTGCTGATTGTTCTTCTAGACCTGCAATGATTCTTAGCAATGTAGTTTTGCCGCATCCAGAGGGTCCTAAGATTGTAATTATCTCGCCTCGATTTACTTGTAGAGAAATATCTTTTAAAACTTCATTATCTCTTGTGAAGCTGTGTTTTATATTTTTTAGTTCAAGAATTATATCCATTATTAATCTCTTGATGCAGGTCTAGAACTTCTGATCATTCTAGTCAATATTATTATTGGAATAAGCCCTACCATAACTATTGCAATAGAAGGTGCAGCAGCATCGTACATTCTTTCTTCTGATGCATATATATAAGTATATACAGCTAATGTATCAAAATTAAATGGTCTCAAAATAAGCGTTGCGGGAAGTTCTTTTATGACTTCTGAAACTACCAATAACATGCTTGTTAGAAAACTAGTTTTTAATAATGGTAAATGAACTGATGATAAAAGAGACCAGCCTGATGTTTTAAGTGTTTTTGCTACATCATCAATTCTCATATTTATACGCTGATATCCAGCTTCAATCGTAGAACTTGAGAGCGCATAGGATTTTATTATATAAGCTAAAACTAATCCAACTAGACTACCTGTAAGCACAAAATCAAAATAGTAATCTCCCATGTTTCTGTCTAAAAATGTAAGTAGTTGCATAACGCCAATTGCAAGTATCAAACCTGGCACCGCATAACCAACAGTCAAAAAGGAACTCATAAACTTCAGATAATTATTTTTTTTATATCTAATTGAGAAATTTATAAGAACAGCTAATAGACTGCATAAGAAGGCTGCTATTATTGCTAAGTAAAATGTATTCCATGCAGTCGTAAGAAACTTATCATTAAAAAAATCTAACTTGTAATTAAATGCCCAGTATCCAAGTTCCATCACAGGCAATAAAAAACCAACAAAGATTGGAACGAAACAAATTAATATTGCTAAAATATTTGAACTACCTTTCAGCCTAGTTAAATAAAGCGGCTTAAAGACTGAGCTGGCATTTGAATATCTAGCATTTTTTCGGGAGTAACGTTCAAATATAATTAATAGAATTGCAAATATGAGTAACAATGAAGCTAACTGCTTTGCGGTTTCAATATCATACATACCGTACCATGTTCTAAATATTCCAGTTGTAAAAGTTGAAATGGCAAAGTGATCAACTGCTCCGAAATCAGATAAAGTTTCCATGACTACGAGCATGAGGCCCCCAATAATTGCTGGTCTAATCATTGGAACAGCTAATTTATAGAATACTTCTAGTTTACCAAGTCCAAGAGTTCTACCCGCTTCAAGAATTGATCTAGATTGATTTATAAAGGCCATTCTGCTCACAAGATATACATATGGATATAATGTGAAGGAAAATACTACAATCGCTCCAGGAACATTTCTTACTTTAGGAAAAAAAATAAAATCTGCACCTAGCCCAAAAAGATCCCTTATTATATTATTCGCAGTACCAAAGGTATCGAATAAACCAGTGAAAGTGTAAGCAAGTATATATGGAGGTACAGCAAGTGGTAAAATTAACGCCCATTCAAAAATATTTTTTCCTGTAAAATTATAGTTGGTTACCAGCCAGGCAGTACCGACACCAATTATGGCAACCATAATTGAGACCCCAAGAACTAAATAAATAGAATTTTCTATATAACCAAAAAGTACATGGTTATACAAATGTGTCCAGTTCTCAGAGTAATCACCAGCAAGACTGAATAGCACAATAAATACTGGAGCAATAAAAATTGCAAATGTTGCAACTGGTGTTATTTGCCAAAAATCTAACTTCATAAATAGTTGCTGTTATCTATACTATTTATTTAAGAAACTCTAATATATTATCAGGATTTGTTTCAATATAAGGATCATCATCATTTCCTGTATCATTAAGACCTGGCTCGACAAACATCTGTTCAATTTCCATATTATTTGCAACAACTGCATATCTCCAAGACCTCATACCGAATCCATTATGATCTTTATTAATAAGCATGCCCATCATCCTTGTAAATTGACCCGTTCCATCTGGAATCATTTGTACATTTTTAACGCCCATATAGTTACTCCAAGCGTTCATGACATATGAATCATTAACGGAGATACAGAATACTTCATCAATTCCTAAGTTTTTAAAAGCTTCAAATTTCTCATCAAATGCAGGCAATTGCTGTGATGAACAAGTTGGAGTAAAGGCACCAGGTAATGAAAATATTAAAACTCTTTTTTCTGAAAATAAATCGCTAGAGGAAATTGACATCCATGCCTTGTCTCCTTCAAGATAACATATTTCCCCAGTCTCAAATTCATTTTGAGACCTGATCTTAAATGTTACTTTTGGTAATCTATTCATAAATATAACCTTAATTTAGTTGAGGTAATTTGACCTTGGATACTAATGAGAAGAAGAGACGGTGGCTAAATTACCTCAAACTGGTTAGCGATAAATTATTGCCAACCAACTCTATCCATCAACTTAACAGCATCAGGATTGAATTCACCATAGCTTGCAACTGAAGTCTGATCTTCTTTAAAACCAGAACCAAATTGAGCTATTAAATCACTGGGTGCAACACCTTCAAGCATAGGAAACTCGTAAGTGGTATTAACTATGTGACTTTGAGCTTCTTCACTAAGCAAGAACTCTATGAACTTAACAGCATTACCTGCATTTGGAGCATTTTTCATAAGACCAGCTCCACTTACATTAATATGAGCTCCTCGTCCATCTTGGCCTGGAAAATGAAGTTCAACTTTTCTGGCAGCGGCTTGCTGTTCTTCGCCTTTTTTACCAGATAACATCAAACCAATGTAGTAACTATTCGCTACAGCAACATCTGCTTCGCCATTTGCAACTGCCATAATTTGTGCTCTGTCATTACCTTCAGGTTTTCTTGCAAAATTGCCTACAAATCTGTGTGCCCACTTTTCGGTAGCATCGACACCATTATTAGCAATCAATGAGGCAACTAAAGACTGATTGTACATATTACCAGAACTTCTTATTGCAACTCTGCCTTTCCATTTTGGATCTGAAAGATCTTCATACGTAAGCCCTTCCATATCCTCTGCAGAAACATTTACTGGATTATAATAAATCACTCGAGAGCGTTTAGCTATTCCCACCCACTCATTGTTTGGGCCTCTTAAATTTTCAGGCACAATTGAATCGATAGTACTTGAGTTAATACTTTGGAACATTCCATCTTTTTGAACTTTCCATAGATTACCAGCATCAACAGTAATAAAGACATCAGCAGGAGAATTTGCTCCTTCTGACGCAAGTCTTTCCATTAATGCTTTTCCTTTACCTGAAATAACATTTACTTTGATGCCAGTAGCATCCGTAAACTTTTGATATAATGCATCGTCTGAATCATAATGCCTTGACGTATACAAATTGACTTCTTTAGCGAATGAACTGCCAACTGTTACAAAACTAATTACAGCTATTGCTAAGAATCTTAATACTGAATTCATAAATTTTTCCCTTCTTTAGAATGATACTAAGTTTCATTCTATATATCTTATTGAGAATGATTATCAATAGCAAATATGACGCACTTTACTGATTTGGGTTTATAGAGAATTTACAAAGCTAATTAATTGATTTACTTGATTTTTATCTAAAGATTTGAACTCTTCTAACACTCTAAAGGCTTCCCCGCCGTGCCATAATATAGCCTCCTCAATTGTTCGAGCTCTGCCATCATGTAAAAATCCATATTCTGCAGATACCACTGATGTCAACCCTATTCCCCACAAAGGCGGCGTTCTCCACTCAGAGCCACTGGCATTGAATTCATAAACACCATCAGACAACTGTTCACCCATATCATGCAACAAAAAATCTGAATAAGGGTATATGATTTGATTGGCTAAATTTTGATGCGTACTTTCATTTTTTGTAACAAATCTCTCAGTATGACAAGAATTGCAACCAATTTTAAAAAATATTTCTTTACCTTTAACCACGTTAATATCTTTCGCGTTTCTTCTTACTGGCACACCAAGTTGCGATGAATAAAAAACCACTAGATCCAATTGATCATTAGAAACTTCATAGCCATCATAGCTTTTGCTATTTCCACTGACTGCATTTTGACAGCTTAATTGCACATCAGTACAGTTAAATGGGTTTTCAAAAAGTTTATTTGATAAACCCATGTCATGAAAAAAGGCATCAGCAGTTTGTTGGTAAACCGTAGGTTGTGATGCTTTCCAGCCAAACCGACCAAGGGAATAATCATTTTTTTCATTATGCCAAACAATATTTGCTTTTCCAGATATTCCATCACCGTTTATGTCATTCACATCTGCATTTATTAAAATATCCGTTTCACTAATGTTTTCAATTAAACCTAGACCAATCATTGGTTGTGCGATTCTTGCTGAAAAGTTTGTATCTTCATTGATATCTCCGTAATTAAAATTTCTAATTTTAATTAAAGGCTTTCTTAATTCGACTATACGACCATCATTGTAAGATATTGGAACATATTCATAATTAATAACAATGTCCGCTTCTCTTGGAATACTTTCAACCGAGAATTCACTAATTTGATTTCCGTAAATGGGATCTGGTACATTTTTAATACCATCTGAAATTGAGTCCTGATTTTTTGAAATTTGAATAACAACAGATACAGCGTCATCAGATTCATCTATAGGCAAATGTCCTCGTCCATCAGAAATATGACATGCTTCGCACGAACGAGCACTGAAAAAAGGCCCTAAACCATCTCTTGCAATATTTTCTGAGAATTTTGCATCTTCCCAAATTCTCTCAAATAAAGCATTTCCTACAAGAAAATTGATTTTTAAATTATCTCCTAAATTTCTTGCAACCAGTGAAAAACTATTTTTATTTTCAACCTCATTCGAGGTTTTGCCACCTGGCAGTAACGGGTCTGAAGATATTGAAGTGCAAATATAAAAAAAAATGTTTGCAAACAGGATTGCTTTAAATAGACGTTTCACAATTTAAGGCTAATTTCTATTCTGCCTCATGTCCACTTTGAATCAGATCATCTATGTTTTCATCTTCTCCGAATGGTTCTATCTGGCTGTGATCAATTTCTTTTGGTTCTCTAATGTCTAAATTTGGAGGCAGGCGGCTTTCTAAAAGTCCAGCTGCTTTTAATTCTTCAAGTCCAGGTAAATCTGTGACTTGTTCTAGCTGGAAGTACTCTAAGAACCTCTCAGTCGTACCATAAATAATGGGCCTTCCTGGTACCTTCTTTCTACCGATTGGCCTCACCCAGTTTAACTCCATAAGAACATCAAGAGTTCCAGGACTAAAATGAACTCCTCTTATGTCTTCAACTTCAGCTCTTGTAACAGGTTGATGATAGGCGATTATTGCCAAAGTCTCAGTAGCAGCCTTTGATAGTTTTCTTTGAACTATTTTTTCTTTTTTCATCATTGGTGCAAGATCGGTGGCAGTTTTAAAGCTCCATTTATTTCCAGTTTTGACCAGATTAACTCCCCTATTTTTATATTGAGCTTCAATTAAATTTAGTAATTTGTTTAAATTTGTACCCTTCGGCAATCTTGCCTTTAAACTCTCTGCATCAAGGGGTTCATTTGCTGCAAATAGAAGAGCCTCGAGAATTCTAAGATTGTCCATATCCTCAGATGGAAAATTCATGACATTATTTTTTTCTACTTCATCAGACATAATTTATTTAATTAATGAATTCATCGTCCTTTTTATTTTTTAAAAATACTGGTCCAAAAGGAACCAGCTGCTGCACTTCAAGTACCCCTTCTCTTACAAGTTCCATTGCTGCGGCCAGGGTTCCTGCAACACCTGATCTAGCGCTTTTACCATTTGAAAATTCATGTGGTAAAAATTTCTCAAGCCGAGTCCATTCTGGTACGTCACCTATCATTCTTTGAAGTCTTACAAGTGCATCTTCCATTGCAAAAACAGGTGGTCTTTCAATAGTCATCGATGAGTAGGCAGTTCTGTACCTTTGATCTGCATATGATTTTAAAAGATCGTATAAATCCAGATAATATTCAGGTGTTCGTATCAACCTTATGCCTTCAGGCATCCCTCTATTAAAAAAATCAGTACCAAGTTTTGGTAAATTCATTAATTTTTGAGAAACTTGTCGGATCGCTTCAAGTTTCTTGAGTTGAAATTTCAATCTTTCTGCCATTTCTTCAGCACTCAATTCTTCACCTGACTCTTCTCTTGGTATTAACAAATTGGATTTTAAGTAAGCCATCCAAGCTGCCATAACAAGATAGTCAGCCGCCAACTCTAAATTGCGATTACGAACTTTTTCTATAAACTCCAAGTATTGCTCTGTGAGCTGGAGAATGGAAATTTTCATTAAATCTACTTTTTGAGACTTTGCTAATGTTAACAGCAGATCTAGGGGACCCTCGAATTCTCCCAAGTTTACAATCAAATCATCTGGGCTAGTTTGATTAGATGCTTCCTGTTCAATATAAGTACTTGAAATATCTTCCATTTTTCAATTTTTTGATTCTTTCATTATATAACAGATGATGTTTATATACGATAAAATACATCAAAGCTGCTTGGTTAGATATTCGTAGGCTTTTATGTTTTCTTCATGTGCGAAATCAGATTTTGTCTGATAGATATTGATAAGATCGTCAGGTATTAAAATAGGCTCAGCTTCATTCTTAATTCTTTCAGCTATCTTATTAATTTCATTGATGTTTCCATTACAATGAAGAACAAGGTCACAGCCGGCACTAAGTGATTTTAAAGCAGCAATATCAACACCATCTGAAATAGCTTTCATTGAAATATCATCGGTCATCAGTAGCCCTTTAAAGCCAATTTTATTTCTTATTATTGTTTCAATAATTTTTTTTGAAAAAGTAGCAATATTTTGATCGTCTAAAGACTTAAATAAAATATGTGCCGTCATACCTAATAATGCGTCGGAGTTGTTCTGAAAAGGCTTAAAATCAGTACTTAAAAGTTCATCTTCAATTTCATCTACTTCAGGCATTTCAAAATGACTGTCAACTCTTGCTCGGCCGTGTCCAGGTAAATGTTTAATCACAGAAGCTATGCCGCATTTATAATTTGTTTCAATTACTATCTTGCCTGCTTTAGAGACAGTCCTTTCATTTATCGAAAAAGCTCGATCTCCAATTACACCACTTTCATTTGCTGCTGGTAAATCTAAAACTGGCGCTGTGTTTGTGTTAATGCCCAATTCTTTTAGGGCATGAGCTAAAATTTCAGTATTAAGTCTTAATAATTCAAACCCTAAGTCTGCATCTTTCTCAATAATTTTCCCAAAAAAAAGATTTGATTTAAATTTATTAACACCCTTAAAATTTAGTCTTGAAACTCTTCCACCTTCCTGGTCTATCAATATTGGAATATTTTGATGATTAATTTCTTTGAGTTCTGTAATTAAATTTTTTAAATTGTCTTTATTAATACAGTTTCTTTCAAATAAAATTATTCCCCAAGGTTTGTAATCTCTAAAAAATTTTATTTCTTCTGTTGTTAATTTTTCTCCAGAAATACCACAAATTAAAGGTAGGTATTTTTTCATTTTATTAAATTAATCTCCAAGATCGTATATATTTAAGTCAGGAGTATCAACGCCTCCCTTGTCTTTTGGTATTATTCTATAATCATTTAAGTTGGTTTTTATTTCGATAATCTCTTCTTCTTCCTTTTTAGTATAAAAATAAATGGCAGTAATAAAAATTGCTAAAATTAAAGAGAAAATTATGAACCTCATTTTTTATTTCATTTCATCTGGCGAGGAAACTCCAAGAATATCAAGTCCAGATTTTATTGTTCTCTGAGTAGCAATCAGTAGTGCCATTCGAGCATAAGTCCTTGGTATATTATCTGCATCTACAAATTTCTTACTGTTATCTACTTTTCCCTGACTCCATAAAGAGTGAAATTCTGATGCTAATTCATACAGGTAATATGCAATTCGATGTGGCTCAAATAGAGAAACTGACGTATTTATGATATTACTATAATCCAGGATTTTTTTTAAAAGAGATATTTCAGAAAGATCATTTAGTTCAGAAAAATTGCATTCACTAAAATTCTCTAAATTTAATTTAATATTTTGAGAATGAAGATTGTTTAATACAGATGAAATTCTTGCATGAGCATACTGTACATAAAAAACTGGATTTTCTTTAGACTGTTCAGTTACTTTTTTAAAATCAAACTCTAAGGGTGCTTCATTTTTTCTGTACATCATCATAAATCTTATACTATCACTACCAACTTCTTTCACTAAATTACTTAAGGTGATGAAGTCACCAGATCTTTTTGACATTTTTAATTCCTTGCCATCACTGATAAGTTTTACCATTTGACATAACTTTGCTGTAAATCTTGCTTTGTTATTAGTTAGGGCCTGTATCGAAGCGCTCATTCTCTTAATGTATCCGCCATGATCAGCACCTAATATGTCGATTAAATGTGTCGATCCTCTTAAGTATTTATCATAATGATAGGCAATATCGTTTGCAAAGTAAGTCCACTCACCATCTGATTTTTGTAATGGTCTATCGATTTCATCTCCATATTCAGATGATTTAAATAATAATTGCTTTCTTGGTTCCCAATCTTCAATTTGTTTACCTTTGGGCTTATCTAAAATGCCCTCATAGATTAAATTCATATTTTTGAGTTCATCTATTGTTTTGTCGATTTTACCTTGGTTTATTAATTCTTTTTCTGAAACAAAAATATCTTGATTAATAGATAGTTTACTTAAGTCTTCTTTTATGTTTTCTAATAGTAAATTTACACACTCACCTTTTATTGTTGAAAAGTGATTGTCGTTTTCAAGAATAGATGTACCGTGTTTGTCTATTATTTTTTTAGCAATATCGATTAGATATTCACCAGGATAAAATTCATCTGGATAATTTTCTTCGCTTTTGCTATTGATAATTTCTTTTATTCTAATAATTGTAGAGTTTGCAAGGGTATCAATTTGAGTACCTGCATCATTAATATAATATTCTTTTGTTACATTATGACCGGTGAATTTAAGTAGATTTGATAGTACGTCACCAAAAACCGCTCCTCTACAATGACCGATATGTAAGGGGCCTGTAGGGTTCGCAGAAACATATTCGACATTAATATTTTTATTTAAACCAATTTCCTCATTAAAGAGCAAGTTCGTTTCCAGCAACTGACTTAAAAATTTAAACCAAGTATCTTTAGTAATATTAAAATTTAAAAAGCCTGGACCTGCAACTTCCAACATCTCAAAGTCCTCAATTTTCTCTAATGATTTAATGAGAGTTTTAGCTGCCTCTACTGGATTTACTGATATCTCTTTTGCAAGAACCATGCAAATATTTGTACTTAGCTCACCATCAGATTTATTTTTTGGGTATTCAACTACAAATGAGCTCTTCTCTACAGTTTCATGCGAAACATTGAATATTTTTGAAAATTCTGCTCCGATTATATTCTTTAAATAACCATTTATGTTTTTCATAAGCTAATTAAATTTATCATAAAAATTCTGAGCATAGTTATCAGTCATTCCAGCTATAAAGTCGCATACTGCTCTTGGTTTATCCTCATCAGAAATAATTTTTTTCATATGTTCTTTTATGAATTTTTCATCTTGTTCTATAAATAGTTTGAATAGTGATGATATAATTTGATGGGCGTTACTGGTCATTGCTTTTACTTTATCATGATTATACATTTTCATTGATAGGAAAGATCTAATATACTTTACTTCTTCTTTTGTTTTATCTGAAAAGTCAGCAATTTTTTCATTATTAAGCCTGACATCTTCATTGCATCTTACTTTTGATTTTTTAACTTTCTCACTAATTGTATTAATTACATCAGTAATCATAATTGAGGTTGATTTTCTTGTTATTTCATTATTTATACGCTGCATATCGTAAGAGTTATAATTTTTTGGAAAATTTTTAATAATTTCACCAATCATTGGCAATTCAGCAAGATCATCATACGAAAAAAAACCTGCTCTTAGTCCATCATCTAAATCATGATTGTTGTATGCAATGTCATCTGCTATTGAAGCTATTTGCGCTTCAATTGAAGAAAACTCATTCAACTTTAAGTCAAACTCTTTATCGAGAGCTTCTATGGTTTTTGGAACATCTTTTGTCATCGGCCCATTATGCTTTACGAGTCCTTCAAGTGTTTCCCACGTTAAGTTTAAGCCTTCAAAATCAAAATACTTTTTTTCTAACAAATGGACAATTCTAATTGCCTGATCATTATGGTCAAAACCCTCATGAGAAAGCATGCATTCTGAAAGAGCATCTTCACCAGCGTGTCCAAATGGTGGATGACCAATATCATGACTTAAGGATAATGTTTCAGTTAAATCTTCATTGAGATTGAATATTTTACTTATTGACCTAGCAATTTGTGACACTTCTAGTGAATGTGTTAATCTTGTCCTGTAGTGATCTCCTTCATTTGAAACAAATACCTGTGTCTTGTGTTTAAGCCGTCTAAAGGCAGCAGAATGAAGAATTCGATCACGATCCCGTTGGAACTCTGATCTAGTTTGACTGTAATTCTCTTTATACAGTCTACCTTTCGAAGTTTCTTGATTGGTTGAAATAAAAGATAAATCTTCAGAAATCATCGCTAAATAGAATTGGTAACATAAATTTTTATTGTACAATAAACTCATTACTTTAAGAATCTTAAAATAACAATAAAAGAATACGGATGGTAAAAATAGTAAGTTGGAATGTAAATTCAATAAGGGTTCGTTTACCTCATTTAATTGAATTAGATAAAACAGTTAAACCAGATATAGTCATGCTTCAGGAAACGAAATCAACTGATGAAAACTTTCCAGAAGAAGAGATTTCTTCACTTGGGTACCAAATAATTAAAAAGGGTCAAAAATCATATAATGGAGTGGCAATTTTATCAAAAGCCCCAATAAAAAAAATTACAGATACTTTGCCGGGAAACAAAGAAGATGTTCAAGCAAGATTTATTGATGCACAGGTACAGGTCAAAAATCCTTTTAATATTGTCTCTTTATATCTCCCTAATGGCAATCCTATTGATACTGACAAATTTCCTTACAAATTAGATTGGATGAGGAGATTTAAAAAGTATGCTCAAAATAAAATAGAAAACCATGAAACAGTTATATTTGGAGGAGATTACAATATAATACCGGGTTCTGATGACGCGGTTGATATCAGCAAGTGGAAAAATGACGCTTTGCATCATCCAGACTCTATTAGAATTTATAGAGAAATCATAAATTTAGGTCTGTCTGATGTGCTAAGAATTTATAATTCTAAACCCTATGAGTTCACATACTGGGACTATTCAAGGGGGTCATGGGAAAAAGACAACGGTCTTCGAATTGATCATTTTCTTGCAACACCAAGTGCTGTCGATCGAATAACTGACTGTCAAATAGAAAAACAATTTAGAGGTCTTGAAAGACCCTCTGATCATGTTCCAATATGGTTTGAAATTAAATAGATTACTTTGGGTTTCTTGCAATAATATTTATTAGCTCATAAACAATTGTTGCTGCAGCGGTTGACGTAAGTTCTGCATGATCATAGGCTGGGGCAACTTCCACGACGTCTGCTGAAACAAGCTGTGAACCTGCCAATCCTCTTAATACGTTTAAAATTTCTCTTGTGGTCATTCCCGCAACCTCTGGAGTACCAGTTCCAGGAGCATGAGCTGGATCTAAAACATCAATATCTATCGATATATATAATGGATTATCGCCAATTCTATCTTTTATTCTTTTAACAATTTGATCAATTGTGTTTGTTTGAAATTCATCACAGTGAATTGTTTTAAAACCTAATTCACGATCATTTTTTAAATCATTTGTACTGTAAAGAGGGCCACGAATTCCAATATGCATCGATGCATCATCCAAAAATAACTTTTCTTCTCTTGCCCTTCTAAATGGCGTACCGTGCGTAAAAGGAGCTCCAAAGTATGTGTCCCAAGTATCCAGGTGAGCGTCAAAGTGAACTAAGGCAACTGGACCACCAACCTTTTTATTAATTGATCTAAGTAATGGCAATGCAATTGTGTGGTCACCGCCTATAGTTACAATGCTTCCAACCTTTTGGAGCAACTCGGTAGATCCTTTTTCAATTTGCTTAATTGCTTCGTCAATATCAAAGGGATTACAGGCTATGTCCCCAGCATCTGCAACTTGTTGCACCCTGAAAGGTTCAACATCATAGTTTGGATGGTAGTTCGTTCTCAATTGCCGCGAGGCTTGTCTTACACTTTGAGGACCAAATCTAGCTCCAGGGCGATAACTTGTTCCGGCATCGAAAGGTACACCTATTATTGCCACATCACACTTTTCAACATCTCTTAACTCGGGAAGACGTGCAAATGTAGATGGGCCAGCATACCTAGGAACAACTGTTCCGCTTACTGGTTGAATTGGTTCTTTTTTATCACTCATAATTTATTAATCAAATCCACCAAAGTCTTGAAACAATGAAGGGTCACCAAATATATCTCCGTAATCCTGATTTCCACCTAGTTCACCTCCGGATAATTCTTCCTCAGATAACTCTATAGCATCTAAAGCATTTAATTGATCATAAAATTTAGATTTTTTTTCTGTATCAGCCGCATCAATGCAAGACTGTCCGTATAGATCGTTCTTTAAAATCTGGGTGGCTCCATAAATAGTAAAGACTACTAATATTAAGATTGTTACAATTCCTCTTGGAACTTTGAAACCTATTTTATAATTTTTATTAATTCTATTATCTGCTGCTTTTTCCTTTACAAACTTCTCCTGCGTGTCTTTGTAGCGTTTTTCTGCTCTTCTTCGTAAAACCTCATAAGTAGCTGCGGCAATAATTGTTAGTGCTATAATCGTTAAAGCCAATGCACTCAGTGCAGGACTTATTCCCAGCCTTACTTTTGATGCAATTACTGTTGTTAATGTTTGATCAGATAAAATACTAAATACAGTCGTATTATAATTTTCAAATGAAAACAAAAATGCAATTACTGCTGCCGATGCGATTGCAGGGCTTAAGTAAGGTACTAAAATTTTAAAAAATACCTGAGTTTGTGACGCACCAAGATCTAAAGCTGCCTCTTCTTGTGTCTGATCAAATCTTTGAAGTCTTGCAACAAAAATCAAGAAACAATAAGTAGATATAAAACATGTTTGAGCCAAAATTGTTAAAAATATTCCATTTCTTCCTATATCTGAGATGAACCCCTCTCCTCCTAAGCCTGCTAATCGGTCCCATAAAACGACTGTTGAAATACCAATTATTACGCCGGGAAACAAAACAGGCATTATTGAAATTGAGTAAAAAATATCTCTCAATTGCGAACGCACCTGAGTTAATACAATTGCTGCAGCCATGCCAATTGGAACGGAAAGTGTTACAACTCCTGCTCCTATAATCAAACTGCTAATAATACCATCGTGTAGTCTCCAGTCAGTTAAAAGTCCTGCCAGATGTTGCCCATCATAAGCAATTTTGCCTTCATTGAACCATCGAAAACTAAAACATTCCCATGGAGTAATCGATGGAAATTCTGCTGAATTAAATGCAGTAATACTCATGATGATTAATGGGCCAAACAAGTATGCAAAAAATATAAAAATATATATTCCCATCATGAAATTAATGAAATAACTTGGTCTCACTTGATAATTTCTCCAATTCTAACTTTAAATATTCGCATCATTGTGAGCACAAAAATAACAGAAACAATTAGCAAAATAATTGAATAAGCTGATCCTCGTGACCAGTTGTCATTCATGTTAAACCATTGATATATCAGTTGCGGAAACCATAAGGTATTGGGGCTACTTAAAACAACCGGTGTCGCTAATGCTCCAACGGTTAACATAAAAACCATAGTACAGCCAGATACAATGCCTGGTTGTGCATGAGGAATAACAATTCTCCAATGTGTTCTAAAAGATGAGGACCCTAAATCTTTTGCTGCCTCAATTTGATTAATGTCCAAACTTTCGATTGCATTATAAAGAGGAAACATCATCAGCAAAATATATGCATATATTAAGCCAGTATATAAGCCGATATCATAAGTGATAAATAGGATTCCTTGATCAAGTATTCCAATTCCAGTTAAGAAATTATTAATTACACCTTCGTTAGCAAATAAAATCCTTAAAGCAAATGATCTAAGTAATTCATTAATCCAGAAAGGAATAATCAAAGAAACAATTAGAAGTCTAGCAGTACTAGGGTTTGCAATTTTCGCAATGTAAAATGCTATTGGATAACAAAAAAGCAGGTTTGCAATTGTGACAAGCATTGAAACAAAAATAGTTCGCCCAAAGACTCCAAGATCGACAAAGTTAAATGCGTCAGTGGCCGTCTTAGAACCAAATATAAAATGACTATAATGCTCAAAAGTATAATAATCTTCTGGTCCACCTCTTGCTAAGGGAGGAACATTGGTTCTAAATGACAAATCCAACATATAAAATTGTGGAATTATAACTAAGAAAACAAACCAAAATATTATTGCTACTAAAAAATATATCGCAACGGCCTTGCCGTTTTTTTTAAAAAATGGTTGAGTAAATAAAAAATTGTTCATGACTTAATCTATCGCTAAAGATGCTTTAGGTAATATTACTGATTTCGAAGAATCAAAACCTAATGCAATTGATGAACCTGAAGAAATAGTGGATGTATCTATAGCATTTGGTACTGAAAATTTAATTTTTGCTCCTGATTGCAGCCTAGCGTAAAAGTTTTTCAAATTACCTTCAAATTCAAAACTTTCAATATTCACATTAATTTTATTATCAAAGTTGTCACCATCTCTTGGGATAAACAAAGACTCAGGTCTGACAAATGCAATTGACTCATCTCCAATATTGAGTTTTTTGCTTTCATTCATCATTGCCAAATATTGTCCATCAGCAGTTTCGATTTGAGCTTTATCTCCATCGATTCCTGTAACTTTTCCATATAAAGGATTATTTTCACCAACAAACGTTGCAACAAATGGTGTTAATGGATTGTTATAAACCTCGTCACATTTTCCAATTTGTTCAAGCTCTCCCTCATTCATGACTGCTATTCGATCAGACATTGTCAGGGCCTCTCCTTGGTCGTGCGTAATATAAATGAACGTAATATTTACTCTTTTTTGTATTTCTCGAAGTTCAGTTCTCATTCTTTGACGAAGCTTTAAATCCAATGCGGATAAAGGTTCATCTAAAAGGAGAACTTTTGGCTCAACAGCTAAAGCTCTTGCAATTGCTACTCTTTGTTTTTGTCCCCCAGATAGTTGATGAACTTTTTTATCTCCTTGTCCCTCTAATGCTATCAATTCTAAAAGTTCATCTGCTCTTTTTTTTCTTTCTTCTTTTGAAACGCCTCTTACCTCCAATGAAAATGCAATATTTTCCGATACACTCATGAGAGGAAATAATGCTAAATTTTGAAATATTAGCGCGGTTGGTCTCTTATTTGGACCAATTCCAGACATATCTTTATTGTCAATAAGCACTTTGCCTTCAGAAGGCTCTTGAAATCCAGATATAGCCCTCAACAAAGTGGTCTTTCCACAGCCCGAAGGTCCCAAGAAGCTGAAGAACTCACCTCCATTTACTTTTACATTGACATTCTTGGCGGCATAAAAACTGCCAAATGTTACCGAAACATCACTTAACTCTACGTCTGCGCTCATTGATACAAATTATAATGATTTAACTAAAAAACACGATTCAATAAAAACGCCCAAGACAATGTCTTGGGCGCTTTTAATAACTAATCCTAGAGAACTACTTACGCTGTTTCAAATTTGTTAGCGTATTCAGCTCTTGCATCAGCATACCATGGCGGTTCTGGCGGCCAAGGGTTTAACTTGGTCGAAGTATCACCAGGATATATGCGTTTTGCGAGATCTTTTGTTTCAGCAGAGTAATGATCTGAAGCTCCATTAACAGCTGAGTTATAACCGATTTCATTTACAGTTTGACCACCCACTTCAGGTGTAAAGCTGTAATTGATTAACTCATAAGCTTCATCAATATTTTCTGCTTTTGCAGACAATGTTATGCCGTCGATCCATGCTAGTGCACCTTCTTCAGTTGTACGATAAGCAACTGGCTCACCAGCTTTCATCATTGCTGCTATAGGGCCATCCCAAGTTTGTCCAACGACTACACCATCAGATGTGAATCCTTGTTTCTGAGGATCGGCACCAGACCAAAATTTAACAAGATTTCCTTTTTTTGAAATACAATAGTCAGTAATTGTTTCCCAATTCTTTCTCATTGTATCTTCATCGTTATACGAAGACCAGAAATCCATTTTGCCTTGATGATGCATCCAAATACCACATCCTGTCATCATTGAGTATGTTCTACCCATCATGAATGCGCCATCTATTCCAGGATTAGGCTCCCAAATATCTCCAAAACTTGGAAGTCCTCCATCGGGTTGCCATTTGTCGGTTCTCCAAGAAATTGACTCAGTACCCCAAAGTTGTGGTACCCAGTGGGATCCTTTTCCACCAAAATTCCAGTCACGCTCACCAACAGCTAGCATTCCTGGGTTAACAGCGCTTGTGTTTATTCGATTCATATCAAATGGGGCAAGTACGCCAAGGTCAGCCCATTGCAAAGCTCTCATGTTTGTTGGACTTGCAAGGTCATAACCGGCTCCACCACCAGCTTTCATTTTTGATATAATTTCACCGTTATCACCTATTTTAGTATGGTTAACAGTAATTCCAGTTTTTGCCTTGAAATCTGCAACTACTGAGTCCGGCAAATATTCGCCCCACATTAAAACATTAACAACGGGAGCAGCAAAAGCGTTTGGAATATACCAAGGCCCAATAGCTGCTGCTGCACCAGTTGCAGCTGCACCTTTCAGGACTGATCTTCTTGAAACTTTTGCAGCCTTAAGAGTTTTATTAATTTTCTTCACGGCTACTCCTCATTTAATTTATTTGTTTAATTGATAAAAATTTTCATACATATAGAGGTAGCTGTAAAGAACAAAGTTAAAGAAATTTAATAAGTTAATAAATTTTCTTTAAATGGATATTTATCTAAATACATGATAAATATACATAAAAATTAATCATAAATAGATACTTTAGATTTATCCTATAAAGCATTGATAAAAATGATTATTATTTTTATTTTTTGGTTCAGTTATTTCTTGGCTAAATTATTGTTTTAAATAGACTTTTTGTATGATTTTAACAACTACAATTGGCGCCTACCCAAAGCCGGATTTCTTAACTTTACCTGATTGGTTCAAAGATGAGAAGGGAACAGATGCTGAATACCCAACATCTAAATGGGAACAGGCAAAACTAAAAATGGGAGAAGAATATGAGGTCCAAATAAAACTTGCTTCAGAGAGTATTATTAAAGATCAAATTGAGTGCGGGATTGATATTATTACAGACGGTGAAGTGAGACGAGAAAATTATATTCATTATCACTGCAGGCATCTCGGTGGGATCGATTTTGAAAAGTTAACAAAGAAAACAGCGAGAACAGGTAATTATGATTGTTGGCTTCCAACAATCACAAATAAAGTTGAATTTATTGGGTCGTTTTTAAATAAAGAATACGAAATTAATCAGTCAATATCAAAAAATCCTATTAAAGTTACAATACCTGGACCATTGACTATCACAGATACGATCGCTGATGAATTTTATAATGATCATAAAATGTTAGGAGTAGATTTAGGGGAGGCAATAAATAAAGAAATAAAGTCATTAGTCAATTCTGGCTGTAAATATATACAAGTAGACGAGCCTTTATTTGCAAGAAAATCAAAAGAGGCAATCGAATTTGGAATAGATAATCTTGAAAGATGTTTTCATGGAGTTACAGACTGTGAAAAGATAACTCATATATGTTGTGGATATCCAGATAAAATTGATGCAGATGATTATCCTAAAGCGCCATTAATAAGTTATTTTGAAATTGCAGATGCCTTAGAGAATAGTCTGATTGATACCATATCTATTGAAGATGCTCATAGACACAATGATTTAAAACTACTTGAGTTGTATAAATCAAAAAAAATAATATTTGGGTTAATAAAGGTTGCCTCAAGTGAAGTAGAAGAAATTGATGTGATAAGGGATAGATTGCTGTCCTGTCTAAACCATATTGATAAAGATAGACTTATAGCAGCTCCTGATTGTGGTCTTGGATATTTAAGTAGAGATATGGCAATGCTTAAATTAAAAAACCTGTCAAAGGCCGCAAAAAGTATTTAAGCAACTAAATTTTCAGGGTTTGAAAAAGCTATGTTTAGATCTCTTGCTACATCTGCTTGAGTGCACTTATTTTTTATAACATTTAGCCCATTCATGAAATTCCTATCATCAGATAACGCTTTTTTTAACCCATCTCTCGCTAATTTTTTTACGAACGGTAATGTAGCTTGATTTAGAGAGATGGTAGATGTTCGGGGAACGCATCCTGGCATATTTGTTACACAGTAATGTACCACGTCATGTTTAATATAAACCGGGTCTGCGTGAGTGGTAGGCTTGCTAGTTTCAATGCACCCGCCTTGATCTATTGCAACATCCACGATGGCTGCCCCTTTTTTCATTTTGGAAACTAGTTCATCAGATACTAATTTGGGCGCACTAGAACCTGGGATCAGCACACCTCCTATTAGCAAGTCACAGTTTTTAACTTCTTCGGCTATAGTTTCAGGTGTTGATATTGATGTATTGACTTCATCATTAAAATAATCTTTTAATTCATTGAGTCTTGCTTCAGATTGATCGATAAGCGTTACATTTGATTTCATTCCATGAGCAATAAGGGCGGCATTAAACCCTACAACTCCACATCCAATAATTACAACTTTAGCTGGCGGTGCTCCCGTTGCGCCAGATAATAACACACCTCTTCCTTTGTTTGTCATTTCAAGAGCTCTGGCTCCTGCTTGTATTGAAATTCTACCGGCTACTTCACTCATTGGAGCAAGTAATGGAAGCCTTCCATTTTTATCAGTTATAGTTTCGTAAGCTATACATGTTGCACCAGAATTCATTAATCCTTCTGTCAATGCTTTACTTGCAGCAAGGTGTAAATATGTGAATAGCAACTGACCATCTTTCAACTTTTTTATCTCATCTTCTTGAGGTTCTTTAACTTTGATGATCAACTCAGCGCGATCGAAAATATCTTGTGCATTTTTAAAGACTGTTGCCCCAACATCGTTATAATCTTGATCGTCAAAACCTGACCCATAGCCGGCTGTTCTTTCAATAATTACTTCATTACCATCATCAATAAGTTCCTTTACACTTTCAGGAGTTAAGCCTACTCTATTTTCTTGTGGCTTAATTTCTTTAGGGACGCCGATCAACATATATGACTAATTTTTATACTATTTATTAAATAATCAAAAGAGGAAAGCTCTCATAATGGGTAAAAAATGGTTAAACATTGTTTATAAGGAGAAGAATTCAACACGCCTAAAAAAACATTATAGGGAATGGGCTGACGGTTATGACAATGACCTAAAAGACTGGGGCTACGCCTACCCAAGTAAAGTTAAACAGATTCTAGAAAAGTATATAACTGTAAAGAAGGGCTCAAAAATTCTTGATGCAGGGTGTGGTACTGGCTATGTCGCTGAAGTTTTGAAAGCTCTTAGTTACAATAATATCGTAGGAATAGATTATTCAAAAGATATGTTAAGAGTAGCTCGCTCTAAAAAAATATATAAAAAATTAGTTTGCGAGTCATTAAGCAAAAAAACAAGTTTAAAAGGAAATCAATTTGATTTAGTTATATGCACAGGTGTTTTGACGTCAGGTCATGTAGGACCGTCATCAATAAAGGAGTTAATTAGATTAACAAAGCCTGGGGGTTATCTCATACTCTCTATTTCAGAAAAAATTTTCTCAAAACTTGGATTTAAGCGTGAATTAGAAAAAAGATCGAATGAGTACAATTATATCAAATTATCAAAACCTTTTATTGCTTTGCCTAATCACAAAGATAGTGCAAGGTCGCGAATGCACACTCTTCAAAGAGTTTAACCGTGCTGCTCTTGGCTCATATCATCAGGATTGATGCCTGCAACTTCAACTGGTTTTTTCATTGCATCTCGTCTGAAAGGTTCCCCAAGTTCTTGATTTAAAATAACTTCTATAAAAGTTGTAATTCCATTTGACTGTTCTTCACAAGCAGTTCTGAGTGAATTTGTCAGCTCATCCATGGTTTTAACAATAACACCCTTCAATCCACAGCCTTCTGCAACTTTTGCGTAGCTTAATTCTGGATCTAGTTCGGTACCAACGAAATTATTGTCATACCATAATATCGAATTTCTTTTTTCGGCGCCCCACTGATAGTTTCTAAATATCACCATTGTAATTGCAGGCCATTCTTCCCTAGCGCAAGATGTCATTTCATTCATGCTTATGCCAAAAGCTCCATCTCCAGCGAAACCAACAACAGGAATATTTGGACAGCCTATTTTAGCTCCTAAAACTGAAGGGAAGCCATAACCGCAAGGCCCAAAAAGACCAGGAGCTAAATATTTTCTACCTTCTTCAAATGTTGGATAAGCATTTCCAATTGCACAGTTATTGCCTATGTCGGATGAAATTATTGCATTTTTTGGCAAGCCATTCTGTATCGCCCTCCAAGCCATGCGAGGAGACATGCGGTCTGCATCCCTTACTCTAGCTTCCTCATTCCATGATGTTCCAGGATCGTCATCTTCATGGTCCATACTACTCAATGTTTGCAACCAAGCAGATTTGGTTTGATGAATTAGAGCTTTCCTCTCATCTCTATTTTTGTTTCCCGCTTCGGGAGAAAGGCTATTTAATAATTGCTGGGCAACTTGTTTTGCATCACCGCATATACCTACTGAAACTTTTTTTGTTAATCCAATTCTATCAGAATTTATATCGACCTGAATAATAGCTGCATCTTTTGGCCAATAATCTATTCCGTAGCCAGGCAATGTTGAAAATGGGTTAAGTCTAGTCCCCAATGCAAGAACAACGTCTGCTTTAGAAATTAACTCCATAGCAGCTTTTGAGCCGTTATAACCTAAAGGCCCCACTGCAAGTGGATGACTACCTGGAAAACTATCATTATGTTGATAGCCTGAAGCAACAGGTGAATCTAATTTTTCAGCTAAAGCTTTGCAGTCATTGATTGCATCAGCTAAGACCACCCCAGCTCCTGATAATATTACTGGAAAGTCAGCATTAGATAGAAGTTTTGCCGCTTCTTTTATTGCTTCGCTTCCTCCAGATGGTCTCTCAAATTTTATTATTGGCGGCAACTCGATATCTATAACTTGTGTCCACATGTCGCGAGGAATATTTATTTGTGCTGGCGCGGAACCTTTGAATGCTTTTGAAATTACTCGATTTAGCACTTCTGCAACTCTAGTAGGATCTCTCACTTCCTCCTGGTAGCAAACCATATCTTTAAACAATGCCATTTGTTCTACTTCTTGAAAGCCACCTTGTCCTATAGTTTTATTAGCCGCTTGTGGAGTAACCAGAAGCATTGGAGTGTGATTCCAGTATGCAGTTTTTATTGGTGTAACAAAGTTAGTAATGCCGGGGCCATTTTGTGCAATGCACATAGACATTTTTCCTGTCGCTCTTGTATAGCCGTCTGCGATTATACCGCCGTTATTTTCATGAGCTACATCCCAGAAAGTAATGCCTGCTTTTGGAAATAAATCGGAAATTGGCATGAATGCAGATCCAATTATTCCAAATGCGTGCTGTATTCCGTGTTTTTGTAAAACTTTAACGAATGCTTCTTCTGTGGTCATTTTAGTCATAACAATACTTTCTATACTAATATTTTTTCTCTGCCCGGATCATAAAAACAATTTATTGACCCCTCTGCAGAATATTTAGTTTCTGCAACTTCAATTTCAAATTTTTGATGACCCATCATTTCCTCAATAGAGTAGCTGTCATTGTTTGAAATGTAACCCATGCCCAATGATTTGTCTAAATAGAAACCATACATACCTGAAGAAATTTCACCAACAATCTTACCGTCAAAATAGATTGGCTCATTATGATAAATTAATAAGTCATTGTTAGATAATGCAAAATTTACTTTTCTTTTACTGAGACCAGACTTCTTCTTTTCTTCAAGTGCTGCCTGTCCTAAAAAAGGATTCTTCTTATTAAGATTTACACAAAATCCAACACCCGCTTCAAAAGGGTTTTCCTCAACTCCAATATCATGCCCCCAATGAAGATATCCTTTCTCCATTCTCAGTGAATTTAGTGCATGATAGCCTGCAAGTTTTACTGGGCTCTTTCCATTTTTTGCATAAACAACATCGAATACTTTTTCCAAATTATTATAAGGAATGTATATTTCAAAACCCAGCTCGCCAACATATGTTATTCTATGAAGCCTACATTCAGTACCGCCAAGATTTATTTTCTTAGAAAATCCAAACGGTAATGTTTCATTTGAAATATCCTCATTACATATTCTTTGAAGGTGCTCCCTTGAATTGGGTCCCATTATTGAAAGGCAGCCATATTGTTTCGTAACGTCAATAATTTCTATATTTTTAAATTTTTTTGAATGAGATAATAACCAGTAATAGTCTTTATTATGTGCAGTTGGGCCCGTAACAAACATATATTCATTTTCACTTATTCTCGTAAAAGTAATGTCACCTTCTGTTCCAGCTTCGTCATTTAACATTTGTGTATATATAATTCGCCCAACTGGCACATTCATTTCACTTACACACATATAGTTTAAAAACTTAACTACATCATCTCCTCGAATAATAAACTTAGAAAAAGATGTAAGTTCAAATAAGCCAATATCGTTTCTTACTGCAATACATTCACTCCTTACATTTTCAAACCAATTTTGTTTATGATACGAGTATTGATATTGAGGTCTTTGACCATTATTGGTAAACCAATTTGGCCTTTCCCATCCAGCTGCTTCTCCAAAGCAAGCTCCTTCTTTTTCAAGTTGGCCATAGAGTGGTGATTTAATTTTGTTTCTAGATGTTTCAAATTGATAGTATGGCCAATGTACAGCATACAAGAGGCCAAGCGTTTCAGAGCTTCTTTCTCTCAGATATTCTTCATCATCTTGAAAATCTAGGACTCTAGCAACATCTACATCCCACAAATCAATCTTACTCTTGTCATTTATGATCCAATCAGCCATAACTTTGCCAACTCCTCCAGCAGATTGTATTCCTATTGAATTGAAGCCAGTTGAAACAAATATATTTTCTTTGTAAGGAACTTTGCCTAAATAATACCTATCATCAGGAGTGAAGCTCTCAGGTCCATTAAAATATGTTTTAATGCCAAGCTCATTCAATATCGGAAGTCTATCCATTGCTTCCATTAAAATTGGTCCGAAATGATCAAGATCGTTTGGTAAACTATCAAATTCGAAATCTTCAGGAATACCGTTCATACCCCAAGGTTTTGCTTTCTTTTCAAAGGCACCTATTAAAAGTTTTCCGGCGTCCTCCTTCACATAAATATAGGCATCTGGGTTTCTTAAGATGGGTAAATTTTTTGGTATATCTTCTGAATATTCAGTTACAGCATAGAAATGTTCACATGCATGCAGAGGAATATTTACCCCGCACATTTTACCTACTTCCCTACTCCACATTCCAGCAGATATAACAATCTTATCACACGTAATATCACCTAGTTCTGTAATAACTTTTGTGACCTTGTCACCTTCTTGTTCGATTGAAATGACTTTATTATTTTCAATAATATTAGCGCCCATTCGTCTTGCTTCTTTTGCAAGGCACATTGTAATATCTACCGGGTTAATTTGCCCGTCCTGAGGCAAAAACCAAGCTCCTTTAACATGCTTTGTATCGAGAAGTGGGTATTTCTCCTTTACTTCATCAATTGAAATTTCATTTATTTTCAAGCCATAACTTCGACCCATTGATGCGCCTCTACTCATTTCTTGATAACGCCCCTCATTTTCCGCAATAGAAACTGAACCATTTATCAAAAATCCAGCAGATAAATCTTCTTTTTGATTAAGTCTATGATAAAGCTCCGTTGAATACTTCGCCATTTTTGTAAGATTTTTTGTTGCCCTTAATTGACCAACCAATCCAGCTGCATGCCAAGTTGTACCACAAGTTAAACTCTTTCTTTCAACAAGTGTGGCCTGAACATTTCTCTCTGCAAGGTGATATGCAATGCTTGTACCTACAATGCCTCCTCCAATAATAACAACCTCTGTGTGTGAAGGAAGCTTTGACATATAAAATGCTAGTATTTTACTAAGACCTCTCTAATTCTTTGGAGCATTTCATCTATGTGTTTTTCTTCAGCAATTAACGCAGGGGCAACTATACCAGCATCCCCAGTAAATTTTATGTGAACACCATTAGCAAATGTTTTCTTTTGGGCATCATATCCTCTCACACCAGGATTTTTATCAACTGCTAGATCAAAAGCAGCCATCATTCCATCAGCTCTTACATCTGTAACAATTGGTATATCCTGAAATGCGTCAAAAACTGCATCTATGAAGTAAGGTGACATCTTTTCTGCTCTTGCAAACACATCTTCTTTCTCATATACATCCAAAGTAGCAAGAGAAGCTGCTACACAGGCTGGATGACCTGAGTAAGTATATCCGTGAAAAAACTCTACTCCGTGCTCTGGTCCATTATCAACAATCGCATTGTAAATTTTATCTGAGACACCAACTGCCCCCATAGGCTGCGCTCCATTAGTAATGGCCTTTGCCATAGTAATCATATCAGGCTGAACATTGTATTTTACAGCCCCAAATGATTTTCCTGTTCTGCCAAAACCAGTGATTACTTCGTCAAAAACAAGAACAATTCCGTATTTATCACAAATTTCTCTCAGTCTTTCTAAATATCCGATAGGGGGAACAATGGTACCTGTTGAGCCAGCAATTGGTTCAACGAAACACCCAGCAATAGACTCGGGACCATACATTTCTACAAACCTCTGAAGATCCTCTGCAAGATGAGCTCCATGTTGCGGCTGTCCTTTTGTATATTTATTTTCTTCTAACCAAGTGTGTCTTAAATGAATAACTCCTGGCATTGTTGCAGTAAATATCTCACGGTTTTTAATCATGCCGCTTAAAGAGGTTCCTCCGATATTTACACCATGGTACGCACGCTCTCTTGATACAAATCTTACACGTTGCGATTGGCCAATTGCGTGCTGATATGCCTGAATTATTTTAATTGCAGAGTCAATTGCAGTAGATCCACAAATTGTGAAGAATACATTGTTTAAATCACCCGGTAGAAGATTTGCTACTTTTTCAGCTAATGCAAAAGCAGGTAAATGAGAAACTTGGAAGCTGGGAGAATAATCTAATTTTAACAATTGCTGATGAACAGCTTCAGCTATTTCTTTTCTGCCATGTCCCAATGGAACACAAAATAAACCGGATGAAGCATCTATTACCTGGTCACCTTTATGATTCCAGTAGTATACTCCCTCACCTCGATCTAATAATCTTGGGTCCTTCTTAAAGTCTTTATTTGCAGTGAAAGGTAAAAAATAGTTTTCCAAAGAATTAGTCGTAGGTGTAGTATTTGCCATATAGATCCTCTCAAATCAGTAAAAGTTATAAGTATTATAGTAGTCTTATTTATGCCGCTTGACTAGAGCTACCGCTCTTGTGGAAACTCTCATTTTTAGCTGCCATATCACGAAGCATTTTGCATGGAGTAAATCTTTCTCCATATTTTTGTGCAAGTTTATCAGCTTCAGCCACAAATTCTTTAACACCAACCATATCTATGAAGGATAGTGGACCTCCAGTCCATGGCGCCATTCCCCAGCCGAGTATTGCCCCAATGTCCGCATCTCTTACATCCGTTAGCACGTTTTCTTCATAGCATTTAGCTGTTTCAAGTGCTTGAATATAAAGAAACCTTTTCTTTAATTCCTCAACATCAGGTTGATCGTCACTTTCTTTGCATAAGTTAGACAGTTCAGGCCATAGGTATTTTTTTCCACTTTCAGGATACTCGTAAAAACCTTTATTGTTTTTCTTTCCAAACCTACCTTGCTTTTCAACCATTTCTTCCATAATTGAATACATTGGAGTTATTGGAAATTCTTTGCCTTCAGCTTCAAAGTCCTTTTTTGTTTGAGTTGTAACTTTCCAAGCTAAATCTAACGCAACAGCATCAGAAAGAGCCAGAGGAGCCATTGGCATGCCAGTCATCTTACCAGCATTTTCAATTAGAGCAGGCTTTATACCCTCTGCTAACATTGCAACACCCTCACCGGTGTATGTACCAAATACACGACTTGTATAAAAACCTCGACTGTCGTTTACAACTATTGGGGTTTTTCTAATTTTTTGAACGTAATCCATAGTTTTTGCCAGTGTTTCCTGAGAAGTTTCTTTTCCCATGATGATCTCAACTAAAGGCATTCTCTCTACTGGTGAAAAATAATGTATACCTATGAAGTTTGCAGGTCGGCTAGAATTTTGAGCTAAACCTGTAATTGGCAAAGTAGATGTATTAGAACCAAATACAGCAGTTTCTGATATTTGCGCTTCTGCTTTAGCGGTTACATCTGCTTTTATGTCCCTATTTTCAAATACTGCCTCAACAATAAGATCTGCACCCTTTAAAAGAGAGTAATCAGTTGTAGGTGTAATGAGACTTAATAGCTTCTCTTTTTTTTCTTCAGTGGTTTTTTTCTTACTTAATTGTTTATCTAAAATCTTTGTAGAATATTCTTTTCCTTTTTCTGCTGCAGCTTGATCCATATCAATTAATACAACTTCAATGCCTGCTTTAGCAGTAACATATGCAATTCCTGCACCCATCAAACCTGCTCCAAGAATTCCAATCTTTTTAACATCATATTTATCAAAATCTTTTGGTCTTCTTGCGCCTTTGCTCAAAGCTTGCATATTTACAAAAAGACTTCGAACCATATTTTGAGATCTAGGATCCATTACAACTTTTGTAAAATAACGCGCTTCAATTCTCAGTGCTGCATCAATCGGCACCTGAACGCCTTCATAAACAGCAGAAAGGATTGCAGTTTGTGCAGGATAGTTATTATAAGAATTTTTTCTCAATGAAGATGATGCCGCAGCCCAAATCATTGCGCCT
>QCMN01000012.1 GCA_003213715.1 Pelagibacteraceae bacterium AG-422-B15 | reverse complement strand
AGAGATTTGACAAGATAATGAATTTTATTCAAGCAGAACTCGATGTTATGCAAGTTGAAAAAAAGATTAGAGGTCGTGTAAAAAATCAAATGGAGAAAACTCAAAGGGAATATTATCTAAATGAGCAAATGAAAGCTATCCAAAAGGAGCTTGGAGAAGGCGATGATGGTAAAGACGATATTCAGGAGTATGAGGAAAAAATCGAGAATACTAAACTTTCAAAAGAGGCAAAAGAAAAATGCTACTCTGAAATTAAAAAGTTGAAATCAATGAGCCCAATGTCCGCTGAGTCCAGTGTTATAAGAAACTATTTAGATTGGATATTAACAATACCATGGGGTAAAAAGACAAAAGTTAAAAAAGATATCAAATTTGCAGAGAGTGTTCTAAACGAGGATCACTATGGCCTTGAAAAGGTTAAAGAGAGAATACTAGAATATTTGGCTGTTCAGCAAAGAATAAAGAAAATGAAAGGTCCAATTTTATGTTTAGTTGGAGCTCCAGGTGTGGGTAAAACTTCATTGGGTAAGTCGATTGCAAGAGCTACGGGAAGAAAATTTGTAAGAATGTCACTTGGAGGAGTTAGAGATGAAGCTGAGATAAGAGGGCACAGAAGAACTTATATAGGATCTTTACCAGGAAAGGTTCTCCAAATGATGAAAAAAGCTGGTTCATCAAATCCATTATTTCTATTAGACGAAATTGATAAGTTAGGTGCTGATTACAGAGGAGATCCTTCGTCAGCTTTATTGGAAGTGCTTGATCCAGAGCAAAATAATTCATTTAACGATCACTATCTAGAAGTTGATTATGACTTGTCCGATACAATGTTTATTACAACAGCTAATACATTAAGAATGCCTCCTGCACTTTTAGACAGAATGGAAATTATTAGAATTGCAGGCTACACAGAAGATGAAAAAGTAGAAATTGTAAAACAACATTTAGCACCACAAATGTTAGAGAAGCATGGCTTAAAGAGTGGTGAGCTTATACTGGATGATAGCGCGATAACTGGATTAATAAGATATTATACTAGGGAAGCAGGAGTAAGGAGTTTAGAAAGAGAACTTGCTAACCTCGCTCGTAAAACAGTTAAAAAAATTGTAGCAGGTGACATTGGATCACTAACAATAAACGAAGATAACCTGCATGAGTTTGCAGGTGTTAGAAAATTTAAATTTGGCGAAATTGATAATGACGACCAGGTTGGGATAGTTACAGGACTTGCTTGGACAGAAGTTGGTGGCGATATATTGCCAATAGAGTCGGTCATAATGCCTGGAAAAGGCCGCATGACTATTACTGGAAAATTAGGTGATGTAATGAAAGAGTCTATTCAAGCCGCAAAATCTTATGTTCGCTCAAGATGTATTGAGTTTGGAATAAAACCAACTATTTTCCCGATACGTGATATTCATATTCATGTACCAGAAGGTGCAATTCCAAAAGATGGTCCATCCGCTGGCCTAGGAATGGTTACATCCATAGTTTCAGTCTTGACAGGTATACCTGTTAGAAAAGATATTGCTATGACAGGTGAAGTGACACTTCGTGGAAAGGCACTTGGGATTGGAGGTTTAAAAGAAAAACTATTAGCTGCTCTCAGAGCTGGAACAAAAACTGTTTTAATTCCAAAAGAAAATGAAAAAGACATGGCCGATATACCAGATAATGTAAAAGATGGACTGGAACTTATATTCGTCGACAATGTTGATGAGGTATTAAAAATAGCTTTGACAAAGCCTCTCCTTCCTATTGAGTGGGACGAAGAGGATTCACCTAAGTCTTCTAGTGATATATCTGAAGATGATGCTGATCAAGATGTGGATAATCCTATAACACACTGATTTAATTATATTTTCTTAGATAAGGATACTTAAATTTTAATTTTTAGCAGTTTTCTTGGGCTTTTTCTTGACTATATATAGCAGTTCAGATCTCATAGTTATATTACGAATCAAAAACTCCTAAAAAAGGGGGGGGGGTTATGAACAAACAAGACTTAATAGCAAAAGTAGCTGATGTTACAGGTATGCAAAAATCTGACTCAGAAAAGGCAGTAAATGCAGTTTTTGACCAAATTACTGATGTTCTTAAAGCAAGAGGAGAAGTAAGATTGGTGGGCTTTGGCACATTCAAAACATCAATTAGAAAAGCATCTCAAGGGCGAAATCCACGTACCAATGAGGTTATTCAAATCCCTGAGTCAACTAGACCTAAGTTTACTGCAGGTAAAGGTTTGAAAGAAGCTGTTAATAATGCTGGCGGCGGAGGAATGTAGTTTCTTAACTGCTGACTAAATTATTTAAAATCCGATCACTCTTAAACAAAGCGTGGTCGGATTTTTTTTATAAATATCTGTGAATATTCACTAAAATAGATATATAACAGTCTTTCCGGGCGATTAGCTCAGCTGGAAGAGCGTCACGTTTACACCGTGAATGTCGGGAGTTCGAACCTCTCATCGCCCACCATTTCCTCCCACGAGATGGAAAAAATTTAACTGTGGGGGTGTAGCTCAGTCTGGTTAGAGCGCCTGCCTGTCACGCAGGAGGTCGCGGGTTCGAGTCCCGTCACTCCCGCCATGTAATTATTCCTTAGAAAATAAGATTTAATTTTTTGCTTTTGCAACAAGTTTTAAAGAAATTTATTGGATACAATAGTAAAGTTTATAAGCTCATTAATAATATCAAAATCTAGTAATGACGATTATAGTTGATAGATACGAATGATTTACAGCCGCTATATAAAAAATACTCTTTATGCACTTATGATGTTTGGCATGGTTTTGACTGCTCAAGCTCAAGCAAGTGAATTTAAAGTTGGCTTTGCTAAGATGCCGATCACCCCTAATCTAATTGATGAATGGGAAGATATAAATAATAATGCTCAATTTGACTCAGGTATTGATAAGTGGACTGATATAAATGGTAATGGTCGATTTGATGCAGTGTGGATGGCAGGTTTTCAAAATAAACGAGCTGCCCAAGGTATTAAAGATGATTTGATGTCCGTAGCCGTTGTAATAGATGATGGCCAGACACGAATAGGTATCATAAGCGCTGATACAATAGGGTTAATGCGAAAATTTGTACTCAGTGTCCGTGAGGATGTTCCTGCTGAATGGGGTCTAGATTACATTATGGTGCATGCAACACATAACCATGAAGGCCCGGATACTCAAGGTCTTTGGGGTCCGAGTTTTTTAAAAAGTGGCGTCAACGACGCCTACATGGAGCGACTTAAAAAAGATTTTATAAGTACATTAAAAATAGCTATTGATAACTTAGAGACTGCAGAAATGAGTTTGGCTTTAATTCCGACAAATCCACTTACCCCTATTAAAGATAAACGAAAACCTATCGTTATAGACGATGATATAAGGGTAATTTTATTCAATCGCCCTGACGGCTCAATTATTGGTTCTTTAATCAATTTCGGAATTCATGTCGAGCTTGCATGGGATAAAAATTTAGACATAACCTCTGATGTTGCGGGCTACTTAAGAAAAGGTATCAGTCATGGAATTTATTATGATGACAAGTTAATTAAACCTGGTCTTGGCGGAACCACGTTATGGCTTACAGGAAATATAGGAGGCTTGATGACATCAGGGCCAACCGATCCAATTTATGATCCTGTATTGGAAAAAATGATTACTAAACCAAGTCATACTAAAGCTCGCGCATATGGTTATAGCCTCGCAAACAGTGTTATAGAGGCATTTCAAGCAGGCGATTTTAAGACTTCTTCTAAGCCATCACTAAGTATCCAATCACAAGAAATAGAATTAGGTATAGAAAACTTGATGCTCTCATTTGGCACTTTGCTTGGTATAATTGACGCTGATACTAAATTCAGTCTGAGGCCACCATTTATACGTTATCTAAGTGAGGTAGCATTCATACAAATAGGAGATGCATCTATTACTGGAATTCCTGGAGAGCTCTATCCAGAAATTGCTATTGGCGGCATAGAAAACCCTAAAGGAGCTGATTATGTTATGACGCCGCAAGAAGTTCCAAATTTACGAAGTCAATTTCCAGACAAACTGAACTTGATGGTGAATTTAGCAAATGACTCAATCGGTTACATCATCCCAAAAAGTGAGTGGGATGATGACGCTCCTTGGATCTATGGTGAAAGTGAAGAAACATATGGCGAGGTGGTATCTTTGGGCCCAGATACGGCGACAGTGATTCATAAAAACATCATTAAGTTGATAGAAGAATCAAAAAATCAATGATTTATTCTGGATACTCATTATAGGTAAAGTTATTCGTGCTCACCATCTTTGCCCCTAAAGAATCTTAAATCATAAATTTGGGGTTTTTTTTCAGCCGTGACAAATACAAACATCGTTATGAAAATTGCAGCAATTAATAGTGCATGAGCAATTGCAGTGAAACCAAACACAAAAATACTGTCAACGATATAAAGTGAAAATACACCGCTCCACATAAAAGCAAGAATTTGCATTATCATGTGACGAATTTTAAGATTGGTTATATTTTTTAATGGATTTACATTTGAGTCCATTATAGGTGACCAAAGACCCTTAAATATCTCTATTATTTTCTTCACTTAATTATTATTGAAATAAAGTAGCAGTATCTTTAACATCCTTTAAAAATTTTTTTCTAACCTTGTCTGCGACAAACGGTACAGCAAAATACCTTTTATAAAGTATGCTTTTAATACCACATATATGAAAAACACCTCTTTTCAAGCGTCTTATTGGCAAATTGAGAAAAAAAGTAGTTATTGCTAAACGAGGAGAGCCGTATGTGCAAAATATTATCGCTTTTTTATTGCCTAAATTACCTTGAGGGTAGCCATAGTTGCCTACCAGTTGTTTAAAAGTAAATGCCCATGGAGGAGCTAAAACTTTGTCTATCCAGCCTTCCAGAATTGCAGGCATTCTAAAATTCCAAATAGGAGCAATTAATACAATTGTATCACTTTGTTCAATCCTCCTTCGGTGATCTAGAACATCTGGTCCAGGATTGCCTCCAGCAAATACAGGATCAAATTTCTCTTTATATAAATCGACCATATCAACTGTATGACCAGCTTTTTTTGCACTTTCTATAAAGGTATCTCTTATGGCTGCATTGAATGAATTATCATCGTAATGGCCGTAAACTATAAAAAATTTTTTAAACTGTCTTTCTCTCATTTTGTATTTTCCTTACTTTCATTATTGTCTGATTCTGTAGCATTTTATTGTAGAAAATTTGTATTTTTGGATAATTTTCAAGAAAATGATCCTCCTCCAACCAGAAAAGCAATGTGAATAAATAAAAATCTGCAGCTGACAGTGAATTGCCAACAATAAATTCACCTATTTTATTTTCTAGATAATTTAAATAAGTTTCCAAGATTGATTTAGATCTATTCACTAAGTCTTCAGTATTTTCAGTAGAAACGTAATGATCAGGATGAAAATAAAGAAGGATTGCAGGATAAATTGACGATGACATAAATGCCATAATTTGATGAAAGTCAGTTATTCCATTTTTAGTATCAGGAATCAATTGGCTCTCTCTTTCAATGAAGTGATAAACAATCGCCATACTTTCTATTAAATAATCGCCATTTGGCGTCTCAACCATTGGCACTCTTCCAAGAGGATTAACATTAAGTATGGTTTTGTCACTTTTAAAATTATCGCCAATCTCAACAAACTCATATTCAATTGATATTTCATGGCAAAGGAACTCAATTATATCAGAACCCCATTCTGATTTACCAAAGATTTTATATTTCACTATGGATACCCAGCTTTGGCATACTCCACATTAATTGAATAAATCTTCCCAGATTTCACGGCTTTAGCCTCTTCGGGTTCAGACGCATCAGCGGTACATACAAATAATTTTTTGCCGTCTGATCCACCTAACATACATGCATATGCTCTATTTGGAGTAGCAATTCTATCTGTTATTTTTCCACCTTCTGTATATCTTACTACCTCTGAGGTTGTTGGAGACGCTATCCAGATCCCCATCCTTTCATCTAAACAAATACCATCAGGAACAGGGTAAGGTATACCTTTGCCTTCTTTTGGAGTAATTTTTAAAAAACGCATGGTTTTTGTGTAGTAGTAAAATAGATTAGGCATCATATAAGCCCATATTCTCCGATTAGATAGATTACCATCTGTATCTATATCAAATGCAGTAAGTCTTCCTGCATAGGTTTCGCCAATAATTAGTATTTTACCATCAGGTGTAATTACAGTTCCATTTGGAAAGTCTAAATTTGAAGCAGCAATTGAGGGGTTTCCATCAGGATCTACCTTTATAAGAATAGTTGGCTTTATATCTTTTCCGTGATGAATTGATCCAAAATTACCAACGAAGGCATTACCGTTTTTATCGACCACCATGTCATTGCACCTAAAAGGTGTAAGTTTTGACATATCTGCATGCTCAGTAAGATTGCCATCTTTAAACTTTAGTAGCTTTCTATCGAGCATAGAGACTATAATGAGATCACCATTTGGCAACCACCCCAGGCCAGATGGTTGATTAGGTACATCGACTATTTTTTCAACATTCCCTATCTCATCTGCGGTCATCACAGCATGATGGTAAAAATCTGAAAACCAAAGTTTACCATCTTTCCATCTTGGACCTTCAGAAAAGTGAAGATTATCTGCGATTAATTTGAAATTACTATTCATATTTCCCAATTTTATTGATCATTCTAATTCAAAACTATTATATGGCTATTTACCAGCAAATTAAGTGTATACAGATACTCACTAAATTTTTTGAGAGTTTAATTAATGTTAAAAGTCACTGATCAAAGGTCAAATAGTGTTGAAAAATTAGGAAATTTACAATTTTTTTGTAATTTTTCAAGTAAGTTAATTTAATTCCACTCTGTTTTTTTGTAAATTTAGGTTCACTCCCTTAAAAATTAATCGCTAACGGTCGGAAACACAATTTTTCCCATATTTTCTATTGTTTTCGAATGATTTGAATATATATTTTCGGAGATACTAATACGATTCTAAAATATGGACATAGCAATAGCTGATTATTTGCCAATACTAATTTTTATGTTTGTTGCGTTAGCGATTAGCTGTCTATTTGTTTTGGCAAATTTCTTAGTTGCAGTGAATAACCCTGATCCTGAAAAGAATTCTGCTTATGAGTGCGGATTTGAACAGTTTGGAGACTCTAGAATGAAGTTTGATGTTCGTTTTTATTTAGTCACATTACTTTTTATTATTTTTGACCTAGAAGTCGCATTCCTATTTCCTTGGGCCGTTACATTTGGAACCTTGGGCTTATTTGGTTTTGTTTCAATGATGGTTTTTCTAACTATTCTAACAATTGGTTTCATATACGAGTGGAAAAAAGGAGCATTGGAGTGGCAATAAATACAAATATTGAAGAGACAAGTCCAGAACTAGAAAGACTAAAGAAGTTGTATGCTGATAAAGGGTTTGTTGTCACCAGTATCAATAACCTTATTAACTGGGCTCGAACAGGCTCTCTGCATTGGATGACATTTGGATTAGCTTGTTGTGCTGTCGAAATGATGCATGTTGGAACACCGCGCTACGACGTTGAGCGTTTTGGTGCAGCTCCAAGAGCATCACCAAGACATGCAGACGTTCTTATAGTGGCAGGTACTTTGACAAATAAAATGGCAGCGGCATTAAGAAAAGCTTACGATCAGATGCCAGAACCTAGATATGTAATTTCCATGGGAAGTTGTGCAAATGGTGGAGGGTATTATCACTACTCTTATTCTGTTGTTAGAGGTTGCGATCGAATAATACCTGTTGATGTTTACGTGCCAGGGTGTCCACCCACAGCAGAAGGCCTGCTTTATGGATTATTGCAGTTACAGAAAAAAATAAGAAGAGAAGGCAACATCAAAAGATAATGAGCGAGCAAATTGAAATCGCAAAAGCTGCCATTGAAAAGAACTGTAGACTGAATGATATAGATGTAAACTTAGGGCAGTTACAACTATCGGTTGACCCAGCAAATCTAATACAGGTTATCGATTTTGTTAAGAATGATCCAAGCTGTGAATTTAAGCAAATTACAGACATTGCTGGAGTGGATTTTCCAGAAAATGAAAAAAGATTTGAAGTTATTTATCATTTTCTCAGTTTTGGGTTCAATTTAAGGTTAAGAGTAAAAACTCAGATAAGTGAAGTGGAGTCTTTGCCTAGCATAACATCAATCTTTCCTGCAGCTAATTGGTTTGAGAGAGAAGCATTTGACATGTATGGAATAACTTTCACAGATCATCCTGATTTGAGAAGAATTTTAACTGATTACGGTTTTGAGGGATATCCTCTGCGTAAAGATTTTCCATTAACAGGTAATATCGAAATCAGATATGACGAAATTGAAAAAAAAATAGTTCACGAGCCTGTTAAGCTTCAACAAGATTTTAGAAATTTTGATATTCAAAGTCCCTGGGAAGGAACAAAGTATTTAGATAAGGAAGCAAAAGAAAGTGAGTAATAATAAAACTGTAACTGTTAATTTTGGACCAGTTCACCCTGCAGCACACGGAGTTTTAAGACTCATTCTTGATCTAGATGGAGAAATTGTAGAAAGGGCTGACCCGCACATCGGGCTTTTACACAGAGGCACTGAAAAATTAATCGAACACAAAACTTATCTTCAAGCTATACCATATTTTGACAGACTGGATTATGTCGCGCCTATGAACCAGGAGCATGCCTTTGCATTAGCAATAGAAAAATTGCTTAATGTAGAAGTACCTTTGAGAGGACAATATATTAGAGTTCTATTTGCTGAAATTGGACGCCTCTTAAGCCACCTACTAAATGTTACTACTACAGCAATGGATGTGGGAGCCATGACACCAATCACATGGGGTTTTGACGAAAGAGAAAAGCTATTAGATTTTTACGAAGAAGTATCTGGATCTAGATTTCATGCAGCCTATTTTCGAGCAGGTGGTGTTCATCAAGATTTACCAGATGGATTAACTGATAAGATATTTAATTTTTGTAATAATTTTCCAAAAGCGATTAATGATATTGAAAGCATGTTGACTGAAAATAGAATATTTAAACAACGAAATGTAAATATTGGTAAAGTATCAAAGGAAGATGCCGTTGATCGTGGCTTTAGTGGATTCATATTAAGAGCATGCGGTGTACCATGGGATTTAAGAAAGTCCCAACCGTATGATTGTTACGACAAACTTGAATTCAAAGTTCCAGTTGGTCAAAACGGTGATTGTTATGACCGTTATCTCTGTCAGATTGAAGAAATGAGAGAAAGTACAAAAATCATGCTTCAATGTCTTGATCAGATGCCTAAAGGAGAAGTCATCAACAGAGATTCCAAAATTGCTGCGCCCAAAAGGGAAGATATGAAACAATCAATGGAAGCCATAATTCACCATTTTAAATTTTTCACTGAAGGCTTTCATGTGCCTGAAGGAGAAATCTATTCAGCCGTTGAAGCTCCTAAAGGTGAATTTGGGGTATATTTAATTTCCGATGGAACCAGCAGACCTTATAGATGTAAAATTAGAGCCCCTGGATTTGCTCACTTGCAAGCTTTTGATTTGCTTTCAAAAGGCCATCTTCTAGCAGATGTTCCTGCAATTCTTGGATCAATTGCAATAGTTTTTGGTGAGGTTGATAGATGAGCAATCAAAAAAATACCTTTGTGTTTAATAAGGAAAATGAAATTAGGGCAAAAGAAATTCTTCTTAAATATCCAACTGATAGACGGCAAAGTGCAATCATGCCTTTGCTTGATTTAGCGCAAAGACAAAATGAAAACTGGTTGAGCAGGGATATAGTTGAGTATGTAGCGGATTACTTAGAAATGCCTTTTATCAAGGCTTGGGAAGTAGTTACTTTTTATTCAATGTATTACACAAAATACAATGGAAAATATTTAGTACAGGTTTGTGGAACAACACCTTGTTGGTTAAGAGGTTCAGATCAAGTTATAAAAGCGTGTAAAGAAGTTATTTCACCAGAACCAAATACAGTCTCTAGTGATGGTTTATTTTCATGGATGCAAGTTGAGTGTCTTGGTGCTTGTGTGAATGCTCCACTTGTTCAAATCAATGACGATTATTATGAAGATTTGACTTACGATACAACGAAAAATGTTTTGCAATCTCTTATAGATGGATCGCCACTAAGTATAGGTTCACAAAGTGGCCGTAAAAGTTCAAAGGCAGTGTCTTAATGTTAAAAGAAAAAGATAAAATATTTACTAATTTATTTGGCGATGAGCCTTTTCATTTAAAAAATGCACAGGCAAGAGGTGATTGGGATAATACAAAAGAACTTATTAAAAAAGGAAGAGAATGGATAATTGATGAGATGAAAAAATCTGAGTTAAGGGGAAGAGGAGGTGCAGGTTTCCCTACCGGATTAAAATGGTCATTTATGCCTAAAGATTCAAAGCTTACTAATTACCTTGTTGTTAATGCAGATGAGTCTGAACCAGGCACTTGCAAAGATAGAGATATGATACGAAATGAGCCTCATAAGCTTATTGAAGGATGCTTGTTAGCATCTTTTGCTATGAATGCTCATACTTGTTACATTTATATTCGCGGTGAATATTTCAATGAAGCTGTTGTTCTTCAAAAAGCGATTGACGAAGCATACGACGCTGGGTTAATTGGGAAAAATGCTGCTAAGTCGGGTTGGGATTTCGATATATTCTTACATCGAGGCGCAGGAGCATACATATGTGGAGAGGAGACAGCTCTACTTGAAAGCTTGGAAGGAAAAAAGGGCCAACCAAGACTCAAACCTCCTTTTCCAGCTAATAAAGGTCTATACGGATCTCCAACTACTGTAAATAATGTTGAAACCATAGCTGTTGTTCCAACAATTTTAAGAAGAGGTGGAGAATGGTTTTCATCTTTTGGTCGACCAAAAAATACAGGTACAAAAGTTTTTTGTATTTCTGGTCATGTTAATAATCCTTGCAATATAGAGGAAGAAATGAGCATACCTCTTAGGGAGCTTATAGAAAAGCATGCTGGAGGAGTAACTGGTGGATGGGATAATCTTAAAGCTGTAATTCCTGGGGGCTCATCTGTTCCACTTATACCAAAATCAACTTGCGATACAGTCCTGATGGATTTCGATTCACTGTCTGCAGTTAAAAGTGGGTTAGGCACAGCCGCTGTAATCGTAATGGATAAAAGCACTGACCTCGTCAAAGCTATTTCTAAGCTATCTCACTTTTATAAACACGAAAGTTGCGGTCAATGCACGCCTTGTAGAGAAGGAACAGGGTGGATGTGGAGAATGATGGAGAAGATAGGAAACGGTCATGCAAGTTCAAATGATATTGATAAGTTACTTGATGTGACAAAACAAATCGAAGGCCATACAATTTGCGCACTAGGTGATGCGGCGGCATGGCCAATTCAAGGATTGTTTAGGCATTTTAGGGATGAAATAGAAGAGCAACTTAAAAAGACTAAGGCTGCATAATGGCAAAAGTAAAAATAAATGGGTCCGAGATTGAAGTATCTGATGGCATGACGATACTGCAGGCATGTGAAGAGGCAGGAATTGAAATACCAAGATTTTGCTACCATGATCGTCTTTCAATTGCAGGTAATTGCAGAATGTGTCTTGTTGATGTGGAAGGTTCACCTAAACCAGTAGCTTCGTGCGCGATGCCAATCAATGAAGGCATGTCAATTCATACAAATACTCAGTCTGTAAAAAAAGCGAGAGAAGGTGTAATGGAGTTTTTGCTAATTAATCACCCACTAGATTGCCCAGTTTGTGATCAAGGCGGTGAGTGCGATCTACAAGATCAAACCATTGCTTTTGGTCCTGAAAATTCAAGGTTCGAAGAGAATAAAAGGGCAGTTGAAGAAAAGCATATGGGCCCATTGATTAAAACTTATATGACTCGATGCATTCACTGCACAAGGTGTATCCGATTTGCAGATGAAGTAGCGGGAGTAAATCAATTAGGCGCAGTAAATCGTGGAGAAAATATGGAAATAACAACTTATTTAGAAAAGACATTAGATTCCGAGCTATCGGCTAATATTGTTGATTTATGTCCGGTAGGCGCACTTACATCGAAACCATATCAATTTGAAGCCAGACCTTGGGAATTAAAGAAGACAGAGACCATTGATGTTATGGATGCGGTAGGGTCGAATATTAGAGTTGATACTTACGGGTGGAGAGTGAAAAGAGTACTACCTGTGCTTAATGAAGATATTAATGAAGAGTGGATATCAGATAAAACAAGGTATGCATGCGATGGACTTTTAAATCAACGTCTAGACACACCCTACATAAAAAAGAATAACAAATTAGAGCAAGTTTCATGGGAAGAAACTTTTTCTCAATTAAAAAAACTTGTTATGGGCTCAGATCCTGATGAAATTGCGTTTTTAGTAGGTGATTTTATTGATTTAGAAACTAGCTACTTAATAAAAAAATTATCGGAAGATCTAAGCATCAAGGCAGTTGATGGTAGACAGGAAGGATGTAAAGTTCCATTCAATCATAGATCTCAGTTCTTATTTAATTCTAAAATTAAAGGCATTGATGAAACAGATTGCATTTTAATGATTGGAACGAACACGCGTGAAGAAGCTGCAATAATTAATTCAAGAATAAGGAAAAGGGTTATTTCATCAAATATTCCAGTTGCACTGATTGGAAAAAATGTGGATCTTACATATAAATATAATCACTTGGGCGATGATATAAATATCCTAATAGATCTTTTAAATGAAAAAAACTCATTTTACAAAAAGTTAACAAATGCCTCAAAGCCAATGATTATTATTGGCCAGTCCGTGTTAAACCGTGATGACTCATTGCAGATTTACTCCCTGCTTGAAACATTTACAGATAAATTCAATCTCATTCAGGAAGATTGGAATGGATTTAATGTATTACAGCTTGCCGCTGCAAGAGCAGGTATTCTTGAGATGGGTCTTATACAAAAAAATAAATCAGTCGATGATTTGGTTGCTGATGCAGAAAAAGGTAAATTCAAATTAGTGTTTTCATTTGGCGCTGATGAAATCAGTTATGAAAACTTTTCTAATTGTAAAATAGTTTATATGGGCACACATGGAGATAGAGGCGCAAACGCTGCTGATTTTATACTGCCTGCAGCAGCATACACTGAAAAAGATGCAATTTTTATAAACACTGAAGGGAGAGTTCAATACGCAAATAAAGCAAGTTTTCCTCCAGGTGAAGCTAGGGAAGATTGGAAAATTATTAATCAATTCAGTGAAGTCCTTGAACTAAAATGGTCGTTTTTAGAATTGTATGATGTAAGAGATGAAATATTTGCCAAGTTTCCTCATCTTAAAGAAGACTTTAATGATCAAAATAATGGACACGTTAAAATTATTGATAATAAAGCTAATGAAGAAGTAGAAATCATTAATAAGGATACAAGATCAAGCCAAGAAAAAAAGAATGATACAATCAATGGTAACATCAAGAGCTTTGAAGAAAATTCGGCAAAAAAAATATTTAATACAGCTTGGACTGATCTAAATGATCGCCAGAGAGAGTATCTGAGAAAATATAATTATCCTGAGACTTGGTCAGAATTTACAGAGCATTTTGGCTTTAAAGTTGTTAATGATGTTAAGAAGAAGAATAATGTCGTGTTGCCCTATGAGGACCAATATGCAAATAGTATCGGAAAAGCTTGGAATGATCTCACTTATAATCAAAAGAAATGGGCTTATACTAAAAGAAATAAAAATAATTTAATTGGATTAGCAGATGACGCAAATTTTTCACCTGATGGAATTGTCGTTTTAAACGATAATCAGGAGGCATACTATGCTCAACCAAAAGAAATTAACTTTAAAATTAAAAACTTAAGTTTCAGTATTGAAGACTTTTATATAAACGATTCAATTACAAGACATTCTAGTACAATGGCCGAATGCAGCCGAGCTAGGAGTGAAGTAAGGTCATCAGTAACGGAAAAGGCTTCATAATGATTAGCTTAGCTCAAACTTACTTTATCGAAGTGATGACCATTATTCTTTATTGCCTACTTATTTTTGTTCCCTTGCTTCTGGGTGTTGTAATGGCGTTATATGCAGATAGAAAAATATGGGCAGCAGTTCAAAAAAGGAGGGGCCCAAATGTGGTTGGTCCGTATGGTTTGTTCCAAGTTCCTGCTGATGGATTAAAATTTATTTTTAAAGAAATTATTTTACCCGACGGCTCTGACAAAACAGTTTTCCTAATTGCTCCCATTATTACTCTTGCTCTATCAATCGCAGCCTGGGCAGTTGTACCAGTTCAGGCGGGTGTAGTATTAGCTAATATAAATGTTGGAATCTTATACATTTTTGCAATTAGCTCTCTTGGTGTCTATGGAATTCTGATGGCTGGATGGTCTTCAAACAGTAAGTACCCTTTTTTTGGCGCTCTAAGATCAGCTGCTCAAATGGTTTCTTACGAAGTTTCCATAGGTTTTGTAATAATAACTGTCTTGCTATGTGTTGGCTCACTCAACTTGACTGAAATAGTAATGGCTCAAAAGACAATGTGGTTTTTCATACCTTTATTTCCAATGTTTATTGTTTTTTTTATATCCGCACTAGCTGAAACGAACAGACCTCCATTTGATCTTCCTGAAGCAGAGTCTGAGTTAGTAGCTGGATATCAAACAGAGTACTCAGGAATGCCATTCGTTTTGTTTATGTTTGGAGAATACATAAATATTTTATTGATGTGCGCAATGACCACAATCCTATTCCTTGGGGGGTGGTTGCCGCCAATTGATATTTATCCATTAAATGCTATTCCTGGATTTGTTTGGTTTTTATTGAAAGTAACTTTCGTTTTTTACTTATTTGCTATGGTTAAAGCATTTGTTCCAAGGTATCGATATGACCAATTAATGCGACTCGGCTGGAAAGTTTTCTTGCCATTATCACTTTTTGCAGTTGTAGCAACATCTTCGATATTGTTCTTTTTTAATCTAGCTCCAGGAATGTAATGAAAATAATTAATTTTTTAAAATCGTTCCTACTTCTAGATTTTTTAAAAGCTTTCTATTTAGCTCAAAAATATTTTTTTAGGAAAAAAGCAACAATCAATTATCCTTTTGAAAAAGGTAAATTAAGCCCTCGATTCAGAGGTGAACATGCCTTGAGAAGATATCCGAGTGGTGAGGAAAGGTGCATAGGGTGTAAATTGTGTGAAGCTGTATGTCCAGCTCAAGCGATAACAATTGAAACTCAACCTCGCGATGACGGAACAAGAAGAACGCTTAGGTATGATATTGACATGGTTAAATGTATCTACTGTGGTTTATGTGAGGAGTCGTGTCCAGTTGATGCAATTGTACAGGGTCCAAATTTTGAATTTACAACTGAAACGAGAAAAGAACTTTATTATACGAAAGAAAAATTGCTTGAAAACGGTGATAGATGGGAAACAGTTATCGCTGAGAACTTAGAAGCCGATGCAAAATATAGATAAATGACAGCTCAATTATTAACATTCTACTTATTTTCAGGGGTTATTTTAATTTCATCATTGATGGTTATTTCGACTAAAAACCCAGTTCATTCAGTATTGTTCCTAATTCTTTCATTTTTGAATGCCGCCGGATTATTTGTTATTCTTCACGCCGAATTTTTGGCAATGATACTTATAATTGTTTATGTTGGTGCTGTTGCAGTACTTTTTTTATTTGTTGTGATGATGTTAGATTTTAAAACATCAATCAATAAGGATAATATTTTACAATATATTCCGATAGGAATTTTGATTGGTGTAGTTTTCATTGCAGAGTTAATAATTGTATTAATTAATACAAAGTTTGACTTGTCAAATATTCAAGTGTTACCAAATCCTCTTTCAGATTTTACAGGCAAGTCTAATACAGAAGCAATTGGCTCAGTTTTGTACACTGACTACATTCTATATTTCCAACTTTCAGGTGTAATTCTTTTAGTTGCAATGATTGGTTCTATTGTATTAACTCTTCGCGAAAGAGAAGGCGTAAAAAGGCAAGTTGTTTCAGAGCAACTAAAACGACAGGGCAAAATTGATTTAGTAGATGTAAAATCAGGAAAAGGTGTTGATATTTAATGATTGAATTAAATCAATTTTTAATTTTATCTGCTTTATTGTTTGCAATTGGCGTTATTGGTATTTTTTTAAACCGAAAAAATGTGATTATCATTTTAATGTCAATTGAAATCATTTTGCTCTCTGTAAATTTAAATCTTATTGCTTTTTCATATTTTTTAAATGATCTGACTGGTCAAATATTCTCTCTTTTTGTACTTACTGTTGCTGCTGCTGAAGCTGCAATCGGACTTGCTATACTTGTAATTTATAACAGAAACGCTGGCAGTATAGAGATTGAGAAAATTAACGCCTTAAAGGGGTAATGTTAAATGGCGCATAGTATAATTTTATTGCCATTGATAGGGTTCTTGATTTCTTGTTCGTTATCATTTTTCAAGTCTAATAAATTTATTGACCGAGCAGCAGAGATCATCACTTCATTACTTATTACTATTACAGCAATATTTTCGTTTTATATTTTTATTAATAATATTGGGGACCCATCGATTGTATCAATCAAACTATTTAATTGGATATCCTCTGGTTCATTCAATGCTGATTGGTCAATTTATCTAGATACAGCTACAAGAGTAATGCTTGTAGTGATTACAAGCGTATCAGCGTTAGTTCATATTTATTCAATTGGTTATATGTCTCATGATGATAGTAAGCCTCGTTTTATGGGTTACCTGTCATTATTCACATTTGCTATGTTGATGCTTGTTACTGCAGATAATTTTTTGCAACTTTTCTTTGGCTGGGAGGGTGTTGGACTTGCCTCTTATTTATTAATTGGGTTTTGGTATAAAAAACCAACTGCAAATGCTGCTGCGATTAAAGCATTTATAGTAAATCGCATAGGTGATTTTGGATTAGCTTTAGGTATTTTTACAATATTTATTATTTTCGGTAGCATAGAATACCAGACAGTATTTAGTAACGTCTCATCTTTTAAGAACGTAAATTTCAATTTTTTAGGTATTGAACTACATGCACTGACTTTAATTTGTATTTTCTTATTTATTGGCGCTATGGGCAAGTCAGCTCAATTATTTCTTCATACATGGCTTCCAGATGCAATGGAAGGCCCTACACCAGTATCTGCATTAATACATGCGGCAACAATGGTTACAGCTGGAGTATTTCTTGTAGTACGATGTTCACCTTTATTTGATTTGGCTCCTGTTGCCCTAGACTTTGTAGTTTTGATTGGTGCAAGTACTGCATTCTTTGCAGCTACCGTTGGGCTGGTTCAAAATGATATTAAGCGAGTTATTGCATATTCAACTTGCAGTCAATTAGGCTACATGTTTGTTGCAGCTGGACTTGGAGCTTACGGTGCAGCTATGTTCCATCTATTTACACATGCATTTTTTAAAGCACTTCTATTTTTAGGAGCTGGATCAGTTATTCATGCCGTTCATGAAGAACAGGATATAAGGAAAATGGGAGGTATAAGTAATTTTGTTCCAATAACTCAATTAATGATGATAATTGGAACAATTTCACTTATGGGTTTTCCATTTACCTCTGGCTATTACTCAAAAGATGCAATCATAGAAACAGCTTATTTATCTAATTCCAATTTCGCAGATTATGCATATATCTTGCTTACAGTCGGTGTTGTGATGACATCTTTCTATTCATGGAGGCTTATATTTCTTGTTTTCAATGGAAAAACAAGAATGACTGAAGAAGACCTTAGTAAAGTTCATGAGTCTTCCTCAGTAATGTTAATTCCTCTAATAATTTTAGCAATTGGAGCATTGTTTTTTGGATTTTTATTCAAAAGCTATTTTATCGGTTATTACAGTGATGTATTTTGGAATGGCTCAATTGTCGTCCATCATGAAGATCACCACTCAATTCCTTTGTTAATATATTATTTGCCTGCAATTTTAGGCATGGTTGGATTTATTATCGCTTGGTTCATGTATATTCGAAAATCAGATGTGGCTAAGAATATAGCCGAGTTAAATAAGCCGCTTTACAATTTTCTATTAAATAAATGGTATTTCGACGAGTTGTATAATTCAATTTTTGTAAAACCAGCTATGGCAATTGGCCAGATTTTTTGGAAGTTTATTGATGGTTTAATTATTGATGGTTACGGACCTAACGGAATAGCTGCTTTAGTGAGCAGAATATCAATAAAAGCAAAGCAAGTTCAATCAGGATTTATTTACCATTATGCTTTTGCCATTTTAATTGGTCTTTCATTCATTATTACTTTCATAATTTTTAGGTTTTAAAAAATGAGTGAAATTCCAATCTTAAGTATTTTAATCTTTATACCGGTCGTCGGTATATTTTTTATGTTATTGATAAGAAATAATGATGACCAAAGCTCGCAAAATTTAAAACACACCGCCCTATGGATCGCGTTTTTAAATTTTATAATATCATTATCTTTACTATTTTCATTTGACTTAAATAACCCAGATTTTCAATTTGTAGAAAAATACGCATGGATAGAAAGTGGTATCAGTTATCATTTAGGTATAGATGGTGTTTCAATTTTATTTGTAATACTGACAACAATGCTTGTACCTATTTGCATACTTGCAAGCTATGAAAGCATTAAATTCTCTGTAAAAGAATATTTAATTTCATTTTTAGCTTTAGAAACTTTTATGATTGGCGTTTTCTGCTCTCTTGATCTTGTCCTATTTTATCTATTTTTTGAAGGAGGTTTAATTCCAATGTTCTTAATCATTGGGATATGGGGTGGAGAAAGAAGGGTTTATTCAACTTTCAAATTTTTTCTTTATACACTTGCTGGCTCAGTATTTATGCTACTTGCAATAATTTATATTTTCATTTCTACAGGCACAACTGATGTTGAGACGCTCTTGGTATATAATTTTACTACAAACGAACAATTAATATTGTGGATAGCATTTTTTACTTCATTCATGGTCAAGATACCTATGTGGCCATTTCACACTTGGCTACCAGATGCCCACGTAGAAGCACCAACAGCTGGATCAGTTATACTTGCGGGCGTTTTGTTAAAAATGGCTGGGTATGGTTTTATAAGATTTTCTATTGGTTTTTTTCCAGATGCATCAGAATTTTTTGCGCCATTTATATTTTCTCTTAGTGTCATAGCAATAATAGTGACTTCTCTAATCGCATTAGTGCAAGAAGATATGAAGAAACTAATTGCTTATTCATCAGTTGCTCATATGGGATTTGTAACATTAGGAATATTTACATTTACTGTACAAGGAATAGAAGGTGGTATAATTCAAATGATAAGTCATGGTATTGTTTCTGCGGCATTATTTTTGTGTGTTGGCGTGGTATATGATCGTCTTCATACAAGAGAAATTGCAAGATATGGAGGCTTAGTTAGTAAAATGCCTTTTTATTCATTTTCATTTATGATTTTTATATTAGCCAGTCTGGGCTTACCTGGAACAAGTGGTTTTGTTGGCGAGTTTTTAGTACTCCTTTCTATATTTTCGGTAAATACATATTTTGCAATATTTGCGACCACAGGTGTTGTATTGGCAGCCACATATTCATTATGGCTTTATAGAAGAATCATATTTGGCGCTTTAATTAAAGATGATCTATCTGAAATGTTTGACTTAACAAGAAGAGAGATAATTATTTTTCTTCCCTTAATTATATTAACAATTTTCATAGGCTTATATCCGAAACCAATCATAAATATAATTGAACCTTCAACGGAAAAAATTGTAAATCAAATTAAAATGAAATTAGATTAAAATGCTAAGTTTAGTATACATATTACCCGAAATATTTTTATTTATAGTTGCAACAGTTTTGTTAGTGACTGGCTTGTTTTTGAAAAATATAAAGCTTATTAACTTACTTACTATATGTTCACTTTTAGTCACAGTTATCTTAATTTTAAATCAACCCTTTCAGTCAGCCTTTCTAAATAGTTTTGTCGTAGATGAATTTTCACTAGTACTAAAAGTTATGATACTAATCGGCTCCATTGCTTCATTGATTATGTTTGTATCAAGTAAAGATGACCTAAATATAAATATTTATGAATTTCCAATTTTAATAATTTTCTCAACCATAGGTATGATGGTGATGGTTTCAGCAAATGATTTGCTTGCAATGTTTATAGGATTAGAGCTTCAATCATTAAGCCTTTATGTTCTTGCGGCTTTGAACAGAAACAGCTTATTGTCATCAGAAGCAGGAATTAAATATTTTATCCTCGGAGCTCTTTCCTCAGGCTTATTACTCTTTGGAATTTCATATATTTATGGATTTTCAGGAAATACAAACTTTAATCTAATCGCTGTAAATATTAACCCCGAAAGTCTGGGTTTAATTATTGGTATAGTTTTTGTATTGGCAGGACTAGCTTTTAAAGTGTCAGCAGTTCCTTTCCATATGTGGACGCCTGACGTTTATCAAGGAGCACCAACTCCGATTACAGGATTCTTTGCCCTTGCTCCAAAAATTGCTGCAATGGGTTTACTTGTTAGATTCTTATTCAATTCATTTGGTGAGATTTATATTGATTGGCAACAAATTATTTTTTTCATATCAATCGCATCGATGATGCTCGCTGCCTTTGCTGCCATTGCTCAAACTAATTTAAAAAGACTAATGGCGTATAGTTCAATAGGTCATATTGGATACGCTTTAATAGGTGTGGCCTGTTTTACCGATGAGGGGTTAAGGTCATTATTAATATATTTAATGATTTATTTAATTATGAATATTGCTGTGTTTGCTTTTTTACTGTCTTTAAAAAGAAACGATGGATATTTTGAAAATATTTCAGATTTATCTGGAATGCACAAAAATCATCCTTTAAGGACCATGCTAATTGCATTGATTATGTTTTCTTTAGCTGGCATCCCTCCTCTAGCTGGCTTTTTTGGTAAATTTTATATTTTCGTTGCAGCTATTAAGTCTGAAATGTTGTTTCTCGCAATCATTGGCGTCGTAGCAAGTGTTATCAGTGCATTTTATTATTTAAGGATTGTTAAGATAATGTATTTTGATGAACCTAAAGAAGAATTTGATGGATCAAGTATCAAATCACTTAATCTGCTTTATTATCCTTCATCAATACTAATTATTATTTTCTTTATTTATCCATCGCCAGTAATAAATATTTCTGAATATGCTATTCAATCAATTATTTAATGTTAGATCAAATTCAATCAGAAGTTATTTTTCATGAAGTAATCGATAGCACGAATGTAGAAGCTAAAAGATTAATTGAAAATGACAAAATAAATAAAGCAACTTGGATTATAGCAAATAGACAAACTTCGGGCAAAGGCAGAAATAATAATAAATGGGTTTCAGAGGTAGGTAATTTTTACGGCTCATACGTCTTGCCAATTAACTTGGATCACAGAAAGATACCATTTATCTCATGTATAAGCTCTTTGTCGGTATATGATGCAATTAAAAATTTTTTACCTAATAATGCCCTTTTAAAAATTAAATGGCCAAACGACATACTATACAATGATGCAAAATTAGCTGGAATATTAATAGAAAATTTACTAGGTGAAAGTGCGAGTTTTTCAATAATTGGAGTTGGTATTAATTTAAAAAATTCACCAAATATAAATAATCATAAAACTATCTCTATAAAATCTATAATTGAAAATGAGGTTATGCCAAAAGATATACTTGGAACATTAGACACCAATATTAATAATTACTTAAATATTCTTAACAGTGATAATATCTCAGAATTAATTGAGTCATATAAAAATAATTGCTGGAAAATGCGAGATCGGGTTCGTTTTTTACAAAATAATATTGAATTTGAAGGTATATTAGATGATATAACCGATACATTTGAAATTCTAATTAAAGTGAATGGAGAGCTTAAGAAATTCAATTCTGGAGAACTGTCATTTAGTTATTAATCATGAAGGTTTTAGTTGATATAGGAAATACAAATGTATTAATGGGGAAATATGACAATTCGAGATTAATTGATCAAGTACGATTTGAAACTAACACAGTTATAAGTTCACCAGATGATATATTGAAAAATCTATGCATTTTTTTAGCTAATGTAGAATATGTTTTAATTTCGGGTGTTGTACCACAAGCTCAAAAAAATTTACGAATTTTGATCTCAAAAAATTTTGAAAATTTATCAATTAGAGAACTAAATACTTCTGACTTAGAGGCATTTATAAAATTCAATGTCATCAACCCGGCTGAAGTTGGAGATGACAGGATCATTAACTCAATAGCGGCTATAGATAAGTATGAACCTCCTTTCATAATTGTAGATTTTGGGACAGCCACCACGTTAGATGTTGTAGACAAGAGCGGTGCATATTCTGGAGGGTTAATATGTCCTGGTGTCAACTTATCAATAAAATCACTGTCAGATGGCGCTGCGTTATTGCCACTTATAACTTTTAAAAAGCCTGAAACATTAATTGGTAAACATACAATTGCCGCAATGGAATCGGGTATTTACTGGGGGTATATTAGCTTAATCGAAGGCTTGATTGAGAGATTAAAGAATTCTCACGAATGCTCTAATGCAAAAGCTATAGCAACTGGAGGTTTATCAAAACTATTTGAAAATGACCTTAAATGTATTAACTATTTTGAGAGAGATCTTACTCTTGAAGGTCTTTTAATCGTAAGCAATAAATTACAATGAGCAAAGGTGATAGATTAGTATTTCTGCCTTTAGGAGGCACTGGCGAAATTGGGATGAACATGAATCTCTATGGATACGGTAAAGAGATTGATGACATGAAATGGCTAATTGTTGATGTTGGTATCACATTTGGAGATGAGACCACACCAGGTGTAGACATCATTTTACCTGATCACGATTTTATAAAGGAAAGAAAAGATAACTTATCTGGAATTATAATAACCCATGCTCATGAAGATCATGTTGGAGGTCTTGCGTATCTATGGCCAGATTTAAAATGTCCTATTTACGCTACTCCATTTACAGCTTCAATAATAAGACTAAAATTTGAAGAAAGAGGATTAGATCATGAAGGCTATTTGAATGTAATAGATCTGTCTTCTGAAATAGAAATAAAACCCTTTGATATAAAATTTCAAACGCTGACGCACTCAATACCAGAGCCAAATTCGCTTATCATAAAAACAAAGCTAGGGAATATATATCATACTGGTGACTGGAAAATTGATGATGATCCAGTTGTAGGAAAAGCTATTGACTTTAACGAACTCAAATCAAACACAAAAGATATTCTTGCAATGGTTTGCGACTCAACAAACGTCTTAACAAAAGGGAGATCCGGATCAGAATCAGAAGTTAAAAATAATTTAACTGAAGTTATAAAAGGGATAAAGAATAGAGTTTTTGTAACATCTTTTGCTTCAAATGTAGCAAGACTTGAAACAATTGCCCACGCTGCAAAGGAAACAAATAGATCGTTAGTCGTATTAGGCAGATCTATGCATCGCATGATTAGTGTCGCAAGGCAAAATGGCATTCTTAATGATATAGATGTTATCTTATCTGAAAAGGAAGCAGTTAAAAAAAAGAGGGAAGAAGTTTTGTACCTTTGTACAGGCAGTCAAGGTGAACCAAGGGGTGCAATGATGCGAATTGCAAATCAAGATTTCCCTCATGTTGATATTGATTTAGATGATACCATTATTTTTTCATCAAAGATAATCCCTGGCAATGAGAAGAAAATTTTCCAATTGTTTAATCGACTCTCAGAGTTAGGTGCAAATGTTATAACTGAGTATGATGAAAATATACATGTCTCGGGTCATCCATGTTTAGATGAAATGGTTGATATGTATGAAAATATTAAGCCCGCAATTTCAGTTCCAGTTCACGGTGAACATAGACACTTAAAAAGACATTCAAATCTTGCGAAGGAAATGGGTGTTAAGTTCCCGATGCTAATTTCTAATGGAGATATATTGCAAATTGCTCCTGGATCGCCATACGTGGTTGATCAGTGTGACTCTGGCAGACAGTACTTTGATGGAAATAGATTAGTAAAAAGCGAAAGCAGTCATATTAAAGATAGAAAAAGAATGGCTTATAATGGCGTATTGAATGTTACATGTATAATTGATCAAAAAATGAATTTAAAAGAAAACCCATTGATTATTAGCAGTGGCATAGTAAGCGATCAAGAATATGAGAATGATGAGATGGTATATTTATTAGAAGAGGAAATTTATAAATTTTTTGAGGATAAGACAAATTTATCAAAAAAAGAAAAAAAACTATATCAAAAGCTCGAGACATTATCGCGAAATTTTGTTTTCAAGCATACTCGTAAAAAACCTTTGACAAACATAAGTATTGTTCATATTTAATTAGTATGATTGGAAAATTAAATCACATTGCTATTGCGGTACCAAATATAAAAGAAGCTGCTGAACAATATAAAAACATTTTTGGTGCAAAGGTTTCTGATCCTGTTGAACAACCCGACCATGGCGTTACAACAGTATTTATAGATTTAGGTAATACAAAAATAGAATTGTTAGAGGTTCTAGGTGAGGGGTCTCCAATTCAAAACTTTATTGATAAAAATCCAAAAGGTGGAATGCATCATATTTGCCTAGAAGTGAATGACATTAATACTGCTATAGATAAATTAAACACTCATGAAGTATCAATAACTGGTACTGGTAAACCAAAAATAGGTGCTCACGGTAAACCAGTAGTTTTTCTTCATCCAAAAAGCTGTAATGGAACACTCATAGAGTTAGAAGAAGTATAATTTGGGTATAACTGGCTCAATTATCATTTTTTTATTAATTTGGTGGTTAATATTTTTCATATCACTACCAATTAATATAAAAAAAAGCAGGTCAGGAAACTATATTGAAGGGGAAGATCCTGGAGCGCCTAATAATCCACAATTATTTAGAAAATTCTTAATTACAACAGTTGTCTCAATAGTCATCTGGTTTATCATATATAGTTTTCTAAATAATGAAGGCTTTCTGATGTATATCTTAAAGCTTTTTTACATAAATGAAGTTATCTAATTATTTTCTACCTGTATTAAAAGAGTCTCCTAGCGAAGCAGAAATTGTCTCTCATAAACTTATGCTGCGCTCTGGTATGATCAGTCAATCAAGTTCTGGGATTTACTCTTGGCTGCCTCTTGGGTTAAAGGTTTTAAAAAAAATCGAGAACATCGTCAGAGATGAACAGAATAAGGCGGGAATTAATGAAATACTAATGCCAACTATTCAACCCGCAGATTTATGGAAAGAAAGTGGACGATATGAAGATTATGGAAAAGAAATGTTAAGAATTAATGATCGTCAAGAAAGAGAAATGCTTTATGGTCCGACAAACGAAGAGCAAATAACAGATATATTTAGAAGAAATGTTAAATCCTATAAAGAGCTACCAATGCTGCTCTACCATATACAGTGGAAATTTAGAGATGAATTAAGGCCAAGATTTGGAGTAATGAGAGGTAGGGAATTTTTAATGAAAGATGCTTACTCTTTCGATATTGATGCAGCGTCATCAGAAGATACTTATAATCGTTTTTTTATTTGTTATTTAAAAACATTTGCAAGATTAGGTCTCAAAGCAATACCTATGGCTGCTGATACAGGACCCATTGGAGGAGATCTCTCACATGAATTCATAATTATTTCTAATACCGGGGAAAGTGATATTTATTTTGATAATAATATACTAAATGAAGGAAATAAGATTTCTGACATTAGCTATGACGACGACCTAAATTCAATTGTTGAAAAATTTAAAAGTTATTATTCTGCTTCAGATGAGAAACATGACAAGGCTAAATTTGATGAAATAGTTCATAAAGAAAAACAAATGAATTCAAAAGGAATTGAAGTGGGTCACATATTCCATTTTGGAACAAAATATTCAAATTCAATGAAGGCAAATGTTTTAGATTCTGATGGAAAAGAAAAAACGGTACACATGGGATCATATGGAATAGGAATTTCACGTCTAGTAGGAGCTATAATAGAGTCCTCCCATGATGAAAGTGGAATAATATGGCCTGATGCAGTGTCACCATTTACACTTGGTGTTATAAACTTGAAACCAAAAGACGATGAAGCCTCCTCAATTGCTAATAAAGTTTACAATCAAATTAATGATAAATCTGAAGTTTTATATGATGATAAAAATGATAACGCAGGAGTAAAATTTTCTAGAATGGATTTAATAGGTTTACCACATCAAATTATAATAGGAAGCAAAGCTGTGTCGGACGGTCTAGTAGAGTATAAAAATAGAAAAAGTGGAGAAACAGAATTCATTAACCTAAATAAATTAGGTAAGTTTCTAAAAGAAATGAATGTTTAAACAAAGTGCCATTTAATTATTTTGAGAGATTTATAGCTTTTAGGTACCTGGTTCCTTTGAGAAAAGGCGGGTTGTTATCAGTCATTTCATGGCTTTCATTTATTGGGATTTGTATTGGTGTTGGAACATTAATAATTGTGATGTCTGTAATGAATGGTTTTCATGATGAACTAAAAAAAAGAATTATCGGTTTCAATGGCCATATTTATATTAAGAATATAGAGCCATACTTTGAGAACGATAAAAGCCTTTCTGAAATTAAGGAAATATTATTTGTTGATAAAAATATATCTATTCAAGCCTTAATAAGTTCAGCTAATAAGAGCAATGGAATAGTTATCAAATCGATCAATGATGAGAATATTAAATTTTACGAATTTGTTGATAATCTAAATAATGATAATCTGCTAGCTGCTAATTCAATAATATTAGGAGAAGAACTTGCCTTTTCTCTAGGTGTATTACCTGGTGACGAAATAAAAGTTACTTCTTCTTCGATGATTTCTACCCCATTAGGTCAAATCCCAAGGTCTCACAAAATGGCAGTATCGGCCACATTTAGTTCTGGCATGAGTGAATATGACAAAAATTTTGCGTTTACTTCACTTGCAAATGTTCAAAAACTCTTGAGTCTCAATGATGAGATATCAACAATTGAAATACATTTAAAAGATATCAATGATGTAGAAAAAGTTAAGAGTGATCTACTTAAAATTTATAATGATGATTATTTAGTAAAAGATTGGATTGATCTAAATAGTTCTTTTTGGGAAGTGTTAGCAACGGAGCGTGAATTAATGTTCTTCGTATTATCACTTATTATCATAATTGCTGCATTTAATATTGTCACAAGCCTGTTCATTTTAGTACAAAATAAAAATAGAGAAATAGCAGTGCTTAAAACAATTGGTAGCAGTGATAGTTCAATTTTAAGAATTTTTTTACTAGTCGGTACTTTTATAGGGTTTAGTGGAACGATTATAGGCTCTATTCTTGGAATACTTTTTACAATAAATATTGATACAATAAGAAATTTACTAAATTCAACATTCAATTTAAATTTATTTCCATCTGAGTTTTATTATCTTGATAAAATGCCAACCAGTATTGATTTGACTCAAATTATACTAATCATTTTCTTTTCATTAATTATATCAATAATAGCGACTGTATATCCAGCCTATAAAGCTTCTAAGACAGAAATTAGAGGAATATTAAATAATGTCTGAATCAAATCTAATTTTAAAAAACATTTCAAAATCTTACCATCAAGCTAATAATAGCTTATCTATTTTAAAAGATATTTCTTTAGAAGTTAAAAGTGGTGATTTTATTGCTGTTACAGGTCCCTCAGGTTCAGGAAAAACTACTCTACTTAACTTAGTTGGATTACTCGATACATCCGACGAAGGCACTATCTCATTCAATGGTAAGGATCTTACGAATTTAAATAGTGAACAGAAGAATAAATTTAGAAGAAATAATTACGGATTTATTTATCAGAACTATAACTTATTGGAAAATTTTAATGCAATAGAAAATGTTGCATTACCGTTAATCTTAAATGGATACAGTAAGGACGAGGCGACACATAGGGCTAAAAATATAATGAAGGTATTTATGATTGAAGATAGATTCTCACATTTCCCAAATTCATTGTCAGGAGGGGAGCAGCAGAGAGTGGCAATATCAAGAGCTTTAGTAAATAATCCAAAATTTATAATTGCAGATGAGCCAACCGGCAATTTAGACAATAAGAATTCTGATTTGGTGTTTAACTATTTAAAAAACTATGTCGAATCAGAAAGTATGACACTAATTATAGCTACTCATGATGAGGAGTTGGCTTCTAAGGCGAATAAAAGGATAAATTTATAAGTGAGCGACTTTATTCATTTAACAAATAAAACAGAATACTCATTGTCAGAAGGCGCTTTACCTATAGCGCGTTTATCAGAACTTTGTCAGGCCTTTAAAATGCCGGCTGTAGGCATCACTGACACAAATAATATGTTTGGAGCTTTGGAATTTAGTGAGAAAGTATCAAGTGTCGGAGTTCAGCCTATAATAGGATGTAATCTAAAAATCAAAACACCCAAAAATTATCTTCATGAAAATATTGAAGAAGAAGATCTCCATTTCTTTCTTAATATATTCTCTAAAAATGAGGTTGGTTATAAGAATTTATTAAATATTATTTCAAGAGCATACATTAATCATAAAGAAAATGCTTATGTAGATATTGAACAGTTGTATAAAAATAAAGAAGGCCTATTAGTTCTTTCAGGTGGAAATAACTCTATCTTAAAGTATTCAAATGGTAATAGCATTACTTCACAATCTGCATCATTTGTAGCTGACTTTAAAAAAGAATTTATTGATAATTTTTATATAGAAATTCAGAGAATTGAAGGAAATGATTATAGAATTGATGAAGAAGTAATCCTTAATTTGGCTTACGATAATAATATTCCAGTTGTTGCAACTAACGATGTTTACTTTGAGGGACCTGATCATTTTGAAGCACATGATGCTCTAATGTGTATTGAAAAAAAACTTTTTGTTTCTCAAAAAGATAGAAAAAGGTTGTCAAAAAATCATTATTTTAAGTCTCAAAATGAAATGCAAGAACTGTTTTCAGATATTCCGGAAGCATTATTTAACACAATGGAGATCGCGCAAAGGTGCTCTCATAGACCTAAAATAAAAATGCCAGTACTTCCATCTTATCATAATGACGATAGTCAAGAAAAAAAATTATTAAGAGAACTATCTTATAAAGGCCTTGAGCAAAATCTCACTCAAAAATTTATGAGTGAACAAATAGATAATAATTCAAAATTAAATATAAAAAAAGAATATGAGGAACGATTAGAAAAAGAATTAAAAATAATTATAGATATGAAATATGAAGGATATTTTTTAATTGTTTCGGATTTTATAAGGTGGGCAAAAGATAATGATATACCGGTTGGTCCTGGAAGAGGGTCTGGGGCAGGTTCACTGGTTGCCTGGTGTTTGAAAATTACTGATTTAGATCCAATTAAATTTGGTTTAATTTTTGAGAGATTTTTAAATCCAGAGAGAGTTTCTTTGCCTGATTTTGATATTGATTTTTGTCGTGATGGTAGAGATCGTGTACTCGATTATGTGCATCAAAAGTATGGGAATAACCATGTTGCTCAAATAATTACTTTTGGAAAATTACAAGCTCGAGCAGTAATAAGAGATGTAGGTAGAGTTCTTGGCATTCCATATGGTCAGGTAGATTATCTATGTAAATTGATGCCTTTTGATCCTTCAAGACCTATGACATTGCAACAATACATTGATGAAGAGCCGCGTTTAAAAGAAGAGGCAGGTAAAGATGATAAAATTGCAAAGTTATTAGATATATCTCTAAAATTAGAAGGTCTTAAAAGACACGCATCAATTCATGCAGCTGGGGTAGTAATTTCAAAAGAGGAAGTATTCAAAGATGTCCCAATATACAGTGACCCAGACTCAAATATTTTTCTTACACAATTTGATATGAAATGGGTTGAAAATGCGGGTTTAGTAAAATTTGATTTTTTAGGTCTTAAGACACTAACGCTAATTGATCATTGCTCAAAATTGGTAAAGTTTAGTAATCCTGATTTTAATATTGATAACATTAAATTAAATGACCAAAGTACTTATGATTTGTTAAGCACTGGTGAAACAACAGGCATTTTTCAGTTAGAGAGTGCGGGTATGAAAGATACTCTTAAGCAGCTTCAACCAGATAAATTTGAAGATATTATTGCTATTGTTGCACTTTATAGACCGGGCCCTATGGCTAATATTCCAAGCTATATAGAAAGAAAGCACGGAAGAGAAAAACCTGACTACATTCATCCTTTATTAAAAGACTTATTAGAGGAAACTTATGGAGTCGTAATTTATCAAGAACAGGTTATGGGGGTAGCCAGAGAGCTATCAGGATACTCAGATGGCGAGGCTGATTTACTAAGAAGAGCAATGGGAAAAAAAATACAGAAGGAAATGAACGCTCAAAAACAAAGGTTTATAAATGGTTGCATAAAAAAAGATATAACCTCAAATGAAGCGCATACTATTTTTGAGTTATTATCTAAATTTGCTGACTATGGTTTTAATAAAAGTCATGCCGCAGCATATGCTGTAATAGCATTTCAAACAGCCTATCTAAAAACTCATTATCCAATAGAGTTTTTTGCGGCTTCTATGTCATTAGATATTAACAATACAGATAAAATTTCTATATTTCAGCAAGAGTTGATGCGTCTAAAAATTAAACTAGCCCCACCTAGTGTTAATTATTCAGGGCCAAACTTTTTAAGAAATAATGACTCAATTTTATATGCGCTAGGAGCAATTAAAAATGTTGGTATTGAGTCAATGAAAGATTTGTGCAATGAAAGAAACGAAAACGGCAATTTTCATGATCTCAACGATTTTATAAATAGAAACAATACCTCAGTAATTAACAAAAAAACAATTGAAGCATTAGCTTGTGTGGGAGCATTTGACGAGTTCAACGTAAGTAGAGCAGCTGTATTTAATCAAGCCTCAGAAATTGTAAAGTATCATAAGTCTAAAAATAGTAATTCCATAGATCTTCAAAAAGATATGTTTAGTGATATGAAAATTTCAAGTTTTAAATTAACAGAGGAAGAAGAGTGGAAATCAAATTATAAATTAATGAAAGAATATGAGATGTTGGGTTTTTATTTATCGGGTCACCCCCTGTCTACACACAAAAAAAACTATAAATCTTTAATGTTAAGAGAATATTCAGAAATTAAAGAAAATTCAGAACTGCATAATCAAAAAGATCTTCTTTTGGGCGGTACTTTACTCTCTAAAAAAGAAAAGAGGTCAGCTAGGGGTAATAATTATGCATTTTTAAACTTTTCTGATCTGTCATCAATTTTTGAGCTTATTATATTTGAAAGTAATCTTAGAAAATACCGTGAGCTACTTTTAGAGGGTGAGTCATTTGTTTTAGGTGTAGATTTTTCATCGCAAAATGGAAGTTTAAGAGGGGAGCTCAAAAAAGTATTTAGCTTCGAAGAAGTTGAAAAGCTTAATAAGGCAAATCATTTTAACAACAAAGAAAATGACAAACTTAACAATCAAACACTTAAAATTTATGCTGACAGAAGCTTTTCAAAGGATGAGTTGGCAAAATTAAATTGGGTTAAGGGGCATAATAAAATAGAGATTATCATTAATAATCAACTACTTAAGATTCCCGGTGAATTCAATATTACCTCAGAGATGATTGATAAGATGAAAAGTCTTAATGGAGTAATGAAAATTGATTTTGTAGAATAAGTTGTTGAAAAACTTGCTTATTTAATATAGTTACATTCAAAATATCACACAGCGATAGCTAATGCTGTCCGGTCCTTAATCAGGTCAAATTGCTGTGGATGAACAACCGGAGAAAAAAATGACTATACCAAATATTAATTTAAAAGAGCTTGTTGAAGCTGGGGTTCATTTTGGCCACAAGTCGCAAAGATGGAATCCAAAAATGCTTAAGTACATTCACAGTACGAGAGAAAACATTCACATAATTAATTTAAACTATACAGTTCAGATGCTAAGTGAAGCACTCAAAGTCATTGATGATGTTGTTTCAAAGGGTGGAAAAATTTTATTTGTTGCTACAAAGAAGCAGGCTGCAAGCAAAATTGCTTCCCTAGCAAATGAAACTAATCAATATTATGTAAATCACAGGTGGTTAGGCGGAATGTTGACGAACTGGTCAACAATTACCAAATCTATAAAAAAAATGAAAGAACTGGAATTACTGAAGTCTAATCCTAACAATGAATTTACAAAGAAAGAAATACTAAAAATCTCTAATCAATATGAAAAGTTAGTAAGATCATTGAAAGGAATTAGTGAAATGCAAAAGTCACCCGACTTAGTGTTTATTATAGATACTAAATTGGAGCACATAGCTGTTTCTGAAGCAAATTTATTAAAAATACCAATTATTGGAATTGTAGATACCAATGCTGATCCTGATAAAATAAATTACCCAATACCAGGAAACGATGATTCACGAAGATCTATAGACTTATATTGTTCACTTATTAAAGAAACAATTAATGCTTCTGCCAAAGAAATTGATTTTGAAATCAATTCTAATAATAAAGAAGAGACTGCTGCGCCCGATGTAAAAGGTGATAGTGATAATTCTAATAATAATACTGTTTCTGAATCTGAGGACCCTAAGAATGACAGTTAGCGCAAAAGAAGTTCAAGAATTAAGAAAAATGTCTGGCGCAGGAATGATGGAATGTAAGTCTGCTTTATCCGACTCAGGCGGCGATATATCTCAAGCATTTAAATTGTTAAGAGAAAAAGGAATTGCTAAAGCTGAGAAAAAATCTGGTAGAGACGCCAATGAAGGTCTTATAGGTGTTAGAGTTCAGGCAGAAAAAGCATCTATAATTGAAGTTAATTCAGAGACTGATTTTGTTTCTAGAAATTCCGAGTTTCATAGTCTTGTTAACTCGATTTTAGATATATCTATGGATCATGAAAGCAATACATTAGCTAATAATGAAAATGTTGCCGAGCTAATAAGTGCTGCCGTAGGTAAAATTGGAGAAAATATAGTTCTAAGAAGATCAAGTCATCTCAGCGGAAATATTCATAGCTATGTTCATAACAGTGTAGGTCAAGGCTTGGGTAAGATTGGTGTTCTTCTACAATTAAATACTGATAGTGATCAAGTATCTGAAATAGGTAAAAATTTATGTATGCATATTGCAGCTTTGAATCCTAAATCAATTTCCGAAAAAGACCTTAGCAATGAATTAGTAAATGCAGAAAAAGAAATAATAAAACAACAACTCAAAGATAGCGGCAAACCTGATAATATTCTTGAAAAAATGATCGAGGGTAAATTAAAAAAATTTTTTGAAGAAAATACATTATTAGGCCAAAAATTTGTAATTGACCCATCGTTAAATGTTGAAGACTACATTAAGCAAAGTGCAGAAAAAAATGATTGTAAAATTTCTGTAGAACAATTTATCAGATACGAATTAGGCTCATAAAATATGCCCAAAAAAAAGTTAAACCGGATATTAATTAAATTATCTGGTGAATCTCTTATGGGCAAAAACAAATTTGGAATTGATTTAAATACCGTTAAGCGCATTTCAAATGATTTACTCTCATTAAAAAAATTAAAAATACAAATTTGTGTTGTAATTGGTGGTGGAAATATATTCAGGGGTGTGGCAGCTTCTGCAAAAGGCATGGATAGAGCCAGTGCAGACTATATGGGTATGCTAGCCACAGTTATGAATAGTCTTGCTTTGCAAAATTCATTAGAAAAAATAAATGTTGAAACCAGAGTTATGTCTGCATTTCCAATACAATCTATATGCGAAACGTACATCAGAAGAAGAGCAATAAGACATATGGAAAAAAACAGAATTGTTATATGCGCAGCTGGAACTGGTAATCCATTTTTTTCTACAGATACTGCTTCAGCTCTCAGAGCTGCAGAACTTGAATGCCAAGTTATATATAAAGCTACTCAAGTGAATGGTATCTATGATAAAGATCCGAATATATACAAGAAAGCAAAAAGATTTAAAAAAATATCATATGAAAACTATTTGTTGAACAATCTCAAAGTTTTAGATAGTGCTGCAGTAAGTATTGCACGAGATAATGAAATTCCAATAAAAATATTTTCAATTTTACAAAAAAATTGTTTCAAAAACGTATATAATAGTAAGCAACAATATTCCGAGATTAACAATGTTTGATATAATTAAAGACGATATTACAAGCCGTATGGACTCATCAATACAGTCTTTTAAGTCAGACATGCAGGGAATACGCGCTGGAAGGGCATCTCCAAGTATGCTGGACTCAATTAAGATTGACGCGTATGGACAGAAAATGAATATTAACCAGGTTGGTAACATAACAACACCTGATCCACGTACAATAAATATCGATATTTGGGATAGTTCTAATGTTTCACTTGTTGAGAAAGCATTACGAGAATCTGATTTAGGTATTAATCCTATGATAGAAGGAAATCTAATTAGACTTCCTTTACCACAGCTCACAGAGGAAAGACGAAGTGAATTTCTAAAAATGGCTAGCAAAATATCAGAAAATACAAAAGTTGCTGTAAGAAATATAAGAAGAGATGGCATTGAACAAGTGAAAAAATTAGAAAAAGATAAAGAAATTGGACAGGATGATTCTAAAAAGTTTCAAGAAAACATCGATAAAATTACTGCAGATCATATTAAAAGTATCGATGAAATTCTTAAAAATAAAGAAGAAGATTTAAAAAAAATATAATCTTAAGTGAGCTCATCTAATTTATCAAAAAAAAAGATTAACCATGTCGCTATTATTATGGATGGGAATGGAAGATGGGCAAAAAAAAACAATCTCCAAAAAAAAACCGGCCACAAATTTGGAATTCAGAATTGTATTTCGTTATGCAAGAGCTTAAGAGATTTAGATTATAAACTGAATGAAATTTCCTTTTATGTATTTTCAGCTGAAAATTGGAAAAGAAACCCTTCAGAAATAAAAAATTTATTTAATCTTATAACTGAATTTTACAGAGATTTTAGTTCAACAGCCAATGATAACAATCTTAAAATAAGGCATTATGGAAGTAGAAAAAAATTATCAAAAAAATTGTTAAATATAATTGATGAAGTTACTTCGATCACTAAAGACAATAAGGGTACTATAGTAAATTTATTATTTAACTATGGATCAAGACAAGAAATGAATGATGCAGTTGATAAAATAAGAAAACTTGAAAATCCATCAAAAAATTTAAGAGATTATTTCTATATTCCTGAGTCAAAAGACCCAGATTTCATTATAAGAACCGGTGGTCAAATCAGATTAAGCAATTTTATGTTATGGCAAAGTGCTTATGCTGAATTGTACTTTACAAAAGTTTTATGGCCTGATTTTAAGATTAGTAATCTGAACAGGGCCCTTGATCAATTAATGAAAAGAAAACGAAATTATGGTCAATGAATGAGTGATTTTTTTACAAAAGAGCTGCTTTATAGATTAGGGTCTGTTATTGTTTTTGTTCCATTAGTTATATTACCTCTTATTTACAATAATTATTTTTCTGTAATAGTTTTCCTTTTTATAACATCGATCATTTGTCTTGAGATTAATCAAATGAAAAATAAAAACAGAAGTTATTTAATATTTAATTTATATTTGGCATTTACAGTATTGTCTTTTTTCTTATTTTTATTTTTACTAATTACTGAAATAGTTTCATTGTTTTTTATATTAGCTACCATTGCCACAATTTGGTTTTTTGACACATTCTCATACATAGGTGGAAAAATTATTGGAGGTGCTAAATTAATGCCCAAAATTAGTTCGGGTAAAACTGTAAGCGGATTTATCACAGGTGTATTCGTGACAGTACTACTTATTCAATTATTGTCTTATTATTTAGATATTGAATATAAATTAACAATTTATTACACACTATTTATTATCGCACTATCTTTTGTTGGGGATACTGTTGTTTCAATGCTAAAACGATATGCATCTATAAAAGATTCAGGTAAAATCATGCCAGGACATGGTGGACTTCTTGATAGATTTGACTCCTTTATAATTGTTTTTCTAATCTTCGGTATATCAAGTTTATAACATGAAAAAAATTAATGTTGTTATTTATGGTGCTACTGGAAGTATTGGTAGATCTACATTGTCAATAATAAGTAAAAATTTAGACAAAATAAATATTGAGGGTATTACATGTAATAAAAACATTTTCAAGCTCCTTAAGATCGCAAAAACATACAACGTAAAAAAAATTGGTTTTAATGAAAAATCTATTCATAAATTGAATAAATTTAATTTAAATAAATACGAAGTATTTAATGATGATGCCAAATTTTATAGTATTATTTCAAAAAAAACTGATGTTATTATTTTTGCTGCAAGTGGACTGTCTTCTTTAGATCTCTTATTAAAGATATTAAAATCTGGAAAGATTGTTGGTATTGCTAACAAAGAATGCATTATTACACTCGGAAAAAAATTTATTAGCTTATCGAAAAAATTTAAAACTAAAATTATACCCTTAGATTCAGAGCATAATTCAATTTATCATTTATTAAGTCAAAATTTAGGAAAATATAAATCAATTACCATCACTGCAACGGGTGGGCCGTTCTTGCATTTTACAAAAAATAAAATGAGTTCTGTAAAACCTCAGCAAGCGATCAGGCATCCAGTTTGGAACATGGGCAGTAAGATCTCAATTGACTCAGCTACAATGATGAATAAAGCGCTTGAGATAATTGAAGCCAAATATTTATTTAATCTGAAAAACAATGAAATTAATGCTATAATACACCCACAAGCTATTATTCATGCATTAATAAATTATGAAAATGGTATTAGTACAGCACTATTAAACAAGCCTGATATGCGAGTTCCTATCTCATCTTTATTTTTTGGATTTAATAAATATTCTAATGTTTATCGAGGTATCGAATTGACTAATTATTCTAATTTTGAATTCATTCCAATAGATAAAAATAAGTTTCCAGCAGTTGAACTAGGTTATCAAGTAATGAAAGTTGGGGGATTAGCCCCTCATATATTTAATTACCTGAATGAGATTTTGGTTAATTTATTCATAAATAAAAGAATAAAATTTCTTGATATCGTAAAATTAAATGAAGTGAATATGGATAAGTTTTTTGGCAAAAATTCTAATATTGCCAATCCAAAGCTCAAAGATATTAAGAATATTAATAATTGGATTGATAATAATTTATATGTTGGTAATTAAGTAAAGTAATGCTTTATTTATTTAAATTGCGACTCACTACTATTATATTTTTACTTTTTAATCTCACTACAGTTGCTTTTAGTGACGTCAATAAAATTGATGAAATTGATGTAGAAGGAACTCAAAGAATAGATATTGAAACAGTGATATCATACTCTAATGTAGATTTAGGTGATATTTATACCGAAGAGTTAGGAAATAAAATATTAAAAGATTTATTTGATACAAATCTATTTTCTAACATTGAAGTTATATTTGATGAAAATAGACTTCAAATTAATGTAAAAGAAAACCCCACAATAAATTTAGTAAAGTTTTCTGGCAATAGTAAAATCAAAGATGAAGATTTACTTATTGAAATATCGCTTAAAGAAAGATCTGTTTACTCAAGAAGTAAAGTAAAAAAAGATACTGAGCGAATGTTATCTCTATACCAAAGGTCTGGAAGATTATCTACTGAGATTATACCGAAAGTAGAACTATTAGATAATAATAGAATAAATTTAACATATGAAATTACGGAATCAGACATCGCGAAGGTCTCAAAAATTATAATTCTTGGTAATGAGATTTTTACATCATCTAAAATCAAATCCATTATGAAGACAAAAGAAAAAACATTATTACGATTTCTTTCTTCGGCGGATAGATATGATCCTGATAAGTTAGAATATGATAAACAGCTTGTAACTGATTTTTATAATAGTAATGGTTATCCAGAGTTTCGATTTGTTTCAGCAATTGCACAACTTTCAATTAATAAGAATAATTTTGAAATTATTTTATCTGTAAATGAAGGTGATAAATATGATTTCGGAGAAATAGAAGTTACTAATAAATTAGACAAAATAAATTCAAATTCAATTTATAATCAAATATCTATCAAGGCAGGAGATATTTACAA
>QCMN01000011.1 GCA_003213715.1 Pelagibacteraceae bacterium AG-422-B15 | reverse complement strand
ACCGTCAGCATGTAAGTCGTAAATAATTCTTCTTGCAAATGGAAAAAGTTGTCTTGGACATTCTACTAGCAAGTAAGCTTCTTTAACATCGTCAGTAAGATTTTCAATTTCAAATATTCCAACGTACTTTAGATCCACGATATACAAATTCTGATCCGTGCGTGAAGCATTTACACTCACGTTCAGCTCGACTTCATAAATATTGGTATCTTTTCTATTTTGTGCTTTGACATCAACATTTGCATTAATAGTGGGTCGATCGCTACCTGGTTGAAATGATCCTGGTCCATTAGGATTTTCAAATGATAAGTCTCTAACAAATTGTGTGATAATTTTCGTTTTTACATCCACTGTTATTTTTCCTCTTCATCTATATCAATGAATTCACCTTCAATGGTATTTTCATTTTGATTACCTCGCTTACCATATCTAGAAAGAATGTAACTTGCTACTAACTTTATGAAAATTATTCTAGAGAATGGTATCAATCCTAGAAAACCTAAAGCATCAGTAAAAAATCCAGGAGTAATTAAAAGAATACCAGAGATAAGAATGACCAGCCCTTCAAACATCGTCTGAACAGGCGTTTCTAAATTTTGCAATTGAGATGTTAACTTTTGAAATGTACTTATTCCTTGTTGACGGACAAAAAATACACCTACAATTGCAGTGACGAATATAAGCATTATGGTGTAGAACGATCCAATAATGCTCCCAATTTCAATAAATAAACTAATTTCAATGATTGGGATAAGTATAAAAAGTGCGATAAATAAAAACAAAATATGTAAGTAATTGTTGAAAGTTTAGTTTAAATACCTAAATAAGGACTCTATAATATTTAACTATATGAGTGAAGCATTTCAATATATTGACATTCTAATTCTAGCAATAATAGCAGGAATAGTTCTGTTACGACTTAGAAGTGTGCTTGGGAGACGAACCGGCCATGAGAAAACAGATAAAACTTCATATAATTATGAAACTCCTCAACAATCTTCAGAAGAAAAAGTTGTAACTATCGAACCAAAAGTTTCTTCAGGTTCAAGAGAAGACGGTTGGTTTGATAAAGACGATTTTTTACGCGGTGCATCAAATGCGTATGAAACGATCGTCACAAATTTTGAAAATGGCAATAAAGATGCCCTTAAGCCTTTGCTATCTAATGAAGTATTAAATAGCTTTACGTCAGTAATAGATGAACGAAATAGTAAAAATGAAACTGTAGAATTTAATTTTATAGGTATAGAAAAATCTGAAATTGTTCACAAAGACCTGAAAAAAAATCCTATGGAAGTAACAGTGAGATTTATTTCTGAAATGATTACATGTATTAAAAATAGTAAAGATGAAGTAATTTCAGGCAGTCTTAATCAGGTGCAAAAAATTACAGATGTTTGGACTTTTGAAAAAATAAAAGATAAAAAAACTTCTAATTGGTTATTAACGGCGACCTCTGATTAATCTATCAAATACTTATTTAACTTTTCTTTTATATTATCTGGAATTTTAGAAGACTTCATACTTTTTTGGTCTGTGTTAACCCAAGTAATAACTGCTTCATTCATAATTTCATCGGATCCAGATCTATAAATTTCTTGTGTAAAAGTCATACTCGAGTTTCCAAGTTTTTTTATCCCTGTGTAAACTTCGAGTTGATCATTTAATCTTGCAGGACTTTTAAAATTCATTTGCACACCAACTGTGTGAAAATCGTTATTAGTCTGTTTTACATATTCATCCTGATCAAAACAGTCTTCGAGCATCTCACTGAGAGAAATATCAAAATATGTCAAATAATGTGAATTATAAACTATTCTCTGACAGTCAACTTCTGAGTAACGAACCTTTATCTTATTTAAATGAGTCTTTTTTGTTTTCAGTGACATAAAAATTAGAGAATGAACTTGGAAAGATCAGTATCTTTAGATAACTCATTCACATTATCTTTAACGTAGTTTGCATCAATTGTAATTTTTTCTCCACCTTTATCTGCCGCTGAGAAACTAATATCTTCTAATACTCTCTCAAGAATGGTATGCAAACGGCGAGCACCAATATTTTCAATGGTTGAGTTTATATCCACAGCTAAGGTTGCTATGGCATCTATTCCGTCCTCGCTGAAACTGATTTTTACATCTTCAGTACCCATCAGTGCCTCATACTGTTTTATCAAGCTATATTTGGGTTCTGTTAGGATACGTTTAAAGTCCTCTTGTGAAAGTGCTTTGAGATTGACCCTTATTGGCAATCTGCCCTGTAATTCTGGCAATAGATCAGATGGTTTTGACAGTTGAAAGGCTCCAGAAGCTATAAAAAGTATGTGATCAGTTTTGATTGTTCCGTGTTTAGTGTTAACTGTTGTTCCCTCAATTAAAGGTAATAAATCTCTTTGAACACCTTCCCTTGAAACATCACCACCAACCCTTTCACTTCTTGCGCAAACTTTGTCTATTTCATCAATAAATACAATGCCATTGTCTTCGACTGCTCTTTTTGCCTCATTCACAATGTGATCAGTATCAATTAATTTATCTGACTCCTCATTAACCAAAATCTCATAAGAGTCGGCAACTGTTGTTTTCTTCTTTTTAGTTTTTGGTCCCATAGCTTTACCAAGCATGTCGTTTAGATTTATCATTCCTATACCAGCACCTTGTCCACCTTGAAGGTCAATTGTTGGAAATGATCCTGTATCTTGAACAGCTATTTCAATTTCTTTTTCATTGAGTTCATTATTTCTAAGTTTTTTTCTGAAACTTTCTCTTGTAGTAGGCCCTGAACCTGGTCCAACTAAAGCGTCTAACACACGTTCTTCAGCAGCTAATTGTGCTTTTGCCTTTACTTCTTTTCTCTTTATTTCACGAACCATTGTAATTGCTATTTCAATCAAATCACGAACAATAGATTCCACATCTCTACCTACATACCCAACTTCTGTAAATTTTGTTGCTTCAACTTTTATAAACGGTGCTTGTGCTAATTTTGAGAGCCTTCTAGAAATTTCAGTTTTACCAATTCCAGTAGGACCAATCATTAAAATATTTTTTGGAAGAACCTCTTCTCTCATATCCTCTGGTAACTGCTGACGTCGCCAACGATTCCTTAATGCTATGGCTACAGATTTTTTTGCATCATCTTGGCCAATAATATATCTATCAAGTTCGGAAACAATTTCCCTTGGTGAAAATGCTTGCATTATCTAATACTCAATTTTTTCAAGTGTAACATTGCTGTTTGTGAAAACACAAATTTCGCCAGCAATTTTTAGTGACTTTAAAGCAATTTCTTCAGCGGTAAGATCAGTATCAATCAGCGCTTTAGCAGCGGATAGTGCATAATTACCACCGCTACCAATTCCAATAATTGACCCTTCAGGGTCTAACACATCACCCATTCCAGTAATTAGAAGTGATGTAGAAGAGTCTGCAACTGTAAGAAGTGCTTCTAGGCGCCTTAAATATTTGTCGGTACGCCAATCTTTCGCCAGTTCAACACATGCTCTGGTAAGCTGTTTAGGATGCTTTTCTAGTTTCGCTTCCAGTCTTTCAAATAAAGTAAATGCATCTGCAGTTGCTCCGGCAAAACCAGCGATAACACTACCATCACCTATTTTTCTAACCTTTTGGGCAGTGCCTTTAATAACAGTATTTCCAAGACTAACTTGTCCGTCTCCCGCGACAACAACCTGATTGCCTTTTCTTACACTAATAATAGTTGTGCCGTGCCATGATTGACTTTGTTGATTTTCCATGTTGTATGTTATGTGGCTATTTATTTATTAACTTCAAGCCCTGACTTTTCATTAAAAATTACATTTTTTATAGATAATTCAGTGATTTATTGATAGAAACCGACTGGATTTTGTTATGAGAACAGCAGAGTATAAAAGAGACACGAAAGAAACCTCTATCTCTGTCGATATTAATATCGACGGAACAGGTAAGTACGATATCAAGACTGGCATAGGATTTCTTGACCACATGCTTGAACAACTGTCAAAGCACTCACTGATTGATATGAAGATAAAAGCTACAGGAGATACTCACATTGATTATCACCATACAACTGAGGATACAGGCATTGCAATTGGCGAATGTTTATCAAAAGCATTAGGTAATCGACAAGGTATTACACGTTATGCGCACTCATATATTCCCATGGATGAAACGTTATCAAGAGTTGCACTTGATCTATCAAATAGACCTTATTTAATTTGGAAAGTAAAATTTAGTGCTCCAAAGATAACATCTTCTCAAGGTGACTTTGATACCGAATTATTTAAAGAATGGTTCCAAGCTTTTGCACAAGCAAGTGGAACAACATTACATGTGGAAAATATTTATGGAGAAAATAACCATCATATAATTGAGTCTTGCTTTAAGGCTTTGGCAAGAAGTTTAAGAAATGCTGTTGCGATTAACGAGCGAGAGGGAATGAACATTCCTTCTACCAAAGGACAACTTTAATAATGATTAAAGAAGGCCAAAAGTTACCTTCATTTAAACTTAAAAATCAGAAAGATGAAGAAGTTAAATTTCCTACAAAAGAGGATACGGTAATTTATTTTTATCCTAAAGCGGATACTCCAGGTTGTACAAAAGAGTCTTGTGATTTCCAAAGCAATCTTCGAAAGTTAAACAATCTAAAGGTAAGAGTTTATGGTATATCCAAAGATACCGTTCAAAAACAAAATAAATTTGCTGAAAAATATAAATTAAAATTTGATCTTCTTTCTGATGAGAGTGATAAAATCTGTGAAAAATTTGGTGTATGGATTAAAAAAAGTATGTATGGCAGAACGTACAAGGGCATAGATAGATCTACATTTCTCATTATGAAAGGCAAGGTCGTAAAGGTTTGGAGAAAAGTGAAAGTAAATAATCATGTAGAGGAAGTTGTTGATACTATTAAACAAATGAATAAATGAAGTTAGTAATTATCAACTACGGCTCAGGAAATTTACATTCAGTACACAAGGCATTTGAAGCCGTAAACAATAACTTAGAAAATCCATATGAAATTATTGTTACAAACACACCATCTGAAATATTAAAAGCCGATAAAATAGTTCTTCCTGGAGTTGGAGCTTTTCAAGACTGTAAGAACGCAATTCACAAAATAGACGGTCTATTTGAAAGTCTTAAACAAGTGGTAATTGGCGAAAAAAAGGCTTTTATGGGCATTTGTGTTGGAATGCAATTACTAGCAGAAAAATCTTTAGAATTTGGTGAATGTGAGGGCTTTGGATGGATACCCGGAGAAGTAATCAAGATCGAGGCTCCAGCTGATTATAAAATTCCACACATGGGATGGAATGAAGTCACTTTTCGCAATCATGAATTATTGAATAATATTTCACAAAATACTGATTTTTATTTTGTGCACAGTTACTACTTTAGAACTCAAAAAAATGAAAATTGTATTGCAACTACAAAATATCCAAATCCAATTACTGCAGCAGTACTCAAGGAAAATATTTTTGGTACACAATTTCATCCAGAAAAAAGTCATAATAACGGAAAACAAATAATTACAAACTTTCTTGAGTGGGAACCTTCATGATTTTATTTCCAGCAATTGATTTAAAAGACGGTAAATGTGTAAGATTAATACAAGGTGATTTTAAAAAATCTACAACATACAATGAGTCACCGTTAGAACAGGCTAAAATTTTTGAAGACTCTGGAGTGGAATATTTGCATTGCGTCGACCTAGATGGTGCGCTCAAGGGCAATTTTGAAAATATTAAATCTATTGAGCAAATAAAAAAAAATACAAATCTTAAGATCCAGTTCGGTGGCGGAGTAAGGAATATAGAAGGAGTTGAAAGACTCATTAATATTGGTGTTAATAATGTTATTATTGGAACATCAGCTTTCGAAAATAAAACTTTTTTTGAGAAATCAGTTTGCAATTATCCTAATAGAATTTCAATTGCTCTCGACATTAAGCAAAACCAAATCGCCACAAAAGGTTGGAAAGAGGTAAAAGATTTACAAATTTTTGATTTCTTGAAAAGTATAGAAGATCTTAAAATCAACTCAATAATAATTACTGACGTTATGAGGGATGGTATGAAGCAAGGAATTAACTTTGAAATGCTAGAAAATGTCATGGTTCAAACAAAAATTGACTGTGTTGCATCAGGCGGGGTATCAAATATCTCGGACCTTATTATCCTAAAGAAAAAAAATTACTCACAAATAAAAGGTGTAATTGTAGGTAAAGCAATTTACGACAAAAATATTGATATTGCTGAGGCATTAAAGATAGTTAGATAGAATGCTAAAAAAAAGAATCATACCCTGTTTAGATGTTGATCGAGGGAGAGTTGTCAAAGGTGTCAATTTTGTTGACTTAATTGATGCTGGTGATCCTGTTGAACAAGCAAAAATCTATAATTCTGAGGGAGCTGATGAGCTATGCTTTCTAGATATAACTGCATCAAGTGACGATAGAGAAACCCTCTTTGAAGTTGTAAAAAAAACTGCTGAAAATTGTTTCATACCACTCACTGTAGGTGGAGGTGTCAGGACCATTGATGATATATCTCGTTTGCTTCACCATGGAGCAGATAAAGTGTCTATAAATACAGCAGCAGTTGAAAACATTGACCTGGTTGCAAAAGCGGCAAAGAAATATGGTTCCTCAACAATAGTTATAGCAGTAGATGCAAAAAAAAATGGAGATAAAAGTTGGAATATATTTACCCATGGTGGAAGAAAGCCCACAGATATTGATGCATTAGAATATTGCATTGAAGTAGCTAATTTAGGAGCTGGTGAGATATTATTAACTTCAATGGATAGAGATGGAACAAAAATAGGATTTGACAATGAATTATTGAGTACTGTCTCATCCTCTATTGATATTCCTGTTATTGCTTCAGGTGGCGTTGGAAACCTTGAGCACTTTGTTGAAGGGGTATTAAAGGGGGGAGCTAGCGCTCTATTAGCTGCCTCTATTTTTCATTTCGGAGAATATAGTATTAAAGATGTAAAAACATATCTTGCTGAACAAAATATAGCAGTTAGGATTTAATTATGAAAGGTTATTGGGTAGTAAAAGTCAATGTATTACATCCGGACAAGCAAAAATTATATGCAGAGTATGCAACTGAGGCGGTCAAAAAATACAATGGTAAATTTTTAGTACGGGGTGGTGAACAAACAACTATGGAAGGTAAAGAGTTTAAAAGAAACGTCATAGTTGAGTATGAGACAATTGAAATAGCTAAACAGGCTTATAACTCAGAAGAATATCAAAATGCAAAAAAAATCTTGGGAGATGAAAAGGATAGAATTTTTGCAATTGTTGAGGGAGTGGAATGAGCAGTAAAAAAGTTGATGTATTAGCTCGGCTCTTTGATACAATTATTTCACACGCTAATGAAGACCCTTCAAAATCTTATACGGCAAAACTTATATCAGAAGGTAAAAGTAAATGTATAGAAAAGTTAAAAGAGGAGTCACTTGAAACTGTGGAGGCCGCTGAAGAAGATAATGTAGAGCAAATAATTTATGAATCGGCAGATCTTATTTATCATTTGTTAGTCATGTTGAAAAAATTTGATATAACTCCTGATCAAGTCTATGAAGAGTTAGAAAAAAGAGAGGGTAAAACAGGACTTAGAGATTAATGTCATATGATAAGGAAAATATTTTTGCCAAGATTCTAAGAGGTGAAATCCCTTGTGATAAAATTTATGAGGATGAATATGTCCTGTCATTCAAAGATATTCGTCCGCAAGCACCTTCACATGCCTTAGTAATTCCAAAAGGGGAATACATAGACATAAATGATTTTAGTGCAAATGCTTCGGACGAAGAAATAATTGGTTTCAACCGGGCTATTTCAAACGTAGCAGATATGTTGGGTATAAGTGAAAAAGCTGGAGGAGGAGGATACAGGCTCATCGCAAATGCTGGTAAGGATGCGCATCAAGAAGTACCTCACTTACACTTTCATTTACTCGCGGGAAGACCATTGGGACCAATGGTATTTCCTGAAAAACCTGAATACGAATAATCAATATGACTGAAAAAATCTCAGATGCTGAACTCATCAAGCTGTTTAATAAGAATAAATTATTCGATCTTTTTAATATGACTGTTCTTGAAGTTGATACCACAGCTGGCAATATCAAAGTTGAGTTTGATATTGATAAAAAATATTGCAATCCTGCAGGTGACGTCCAAGGAGGTATTGTTAGTGGAATGGTAGATGATGCAACTGCATTAGCTTTTATATTTCAAAATCATTTCAAAAAAAGACCACCAACAATAGAATTGAAAACAAATTTTTTGTATCCAACTAAACCAGGGAAAGTTATTGGATATGGGCGAGTGGTGAAATCTGGAAAAAATATTGTATTCTTGGAGGGTAGATTGGAGCAAAACAATAGGACTGTTGTTACCTCAACATCAACTTGTGTAAGTGTTGATATGCCTCAGGTAAATTTTAAAAAAATGATTGGAGATAATAATGAAAAATAAACAATGGATTTTAAAAAGATTTCCAGTTGGTGAAATTAGTGAAGGTGACTTAGTTTTGGAGGAAAATGAAGTTCCCAATCTTTCAGATAGTCAAATATTAATCAGGAACATATATCTTTCTTTGGATCCTGCAAATCGCGGGTGGATGAGTGGACAAAAATCTTATGTTGATGCGATGCAAACTGGAGACACCATGAGAGGCGGTACAATAGGCATAATCGAAGAGAGTAAAAATGAAAAATTTAAAAAAGGTGAAATTGTGAACTGTATGGGCGGATGGCAGCAATACTGTGTAAGTGATGGGAAAGGAGTAAGGCAAATTCCTCAAGGAACAGGTTTTCCTCTTGATTGTTACATGAGTATTCTAGGAATGACTGGCCTCACAGCTTACTTTGGTTTGCTTGATATAACTGATCCACAACCCGGCGAAACTCTAGTTGTTTCTGCAGCAGCCGGTGCTGTTGGATCAATTGTATGTCAAATAGGAAAAATTAAAGGTTGCAGAGTAATAGGGATTGCAGGTTCAGACGCAAAATGTAAATGGCTTGTTGATGAACTAGGTATTGACTCTGCTATCAACTATAAGTCTGAAAATCTTAGACAAAAATTAAAAGAGACTTGTCCTGATGGAGTTGACATATATTTTGAAAATGTAGGCGGTAGCATTACTGAGGCAGTATTGACTCGCATGAACATCAATGGAAGAATAAGTCTTTGTGGTTTGATTTCAGGATATAATGCTGAATCAATTGTTCCAGGGCCTGCTTGGGGAAATTTATTGATAAAGAGAATTAAGCTTAAAGGCTTTATTGTTTTTGATTACTTCAAAAGATATATGGAAGCCTACCAAGATATTACACAATGGTTAAAAGAAGACAAAATTAAATATAAAAATCATATTATTCCAGGGATTGAAAATGCGGGCACTGCAATCAAAAAGTTATTTTCTGGCGAAAACGAAGGTAAATTGATTATAAAAGTATCTGAAGAAAGCTAACGCATAATTTCATGAAAAAGATTCTTATCTTCAGTAATGGTGAACAAATTGGGGATGGAATATTAAAACTTCAAATTGTCCACCAGTTAAGGGAAAGATTCCCAACATCAGAAATACATTGGATGACAGATACTATTTATACTGAATATAATTCCCGTTTAAAAAAATTCACTGAGCCATATATTGACAAAATTTGGGAGCAAGTAAACTTAAGCCCTTTTTTTTGGAAAAGAATATCTTCAAAATATGATCTTAGTAATATAAATTTTGATATAATCATTGATACACAAAAAGCAGTTTTACGCACCATTGCGTTGCGAAGAATTAAATGTTCAAAATTCATCTCCGCCTCTGCCAATTGGATGTTTTCAAACTATAAACCCAAGGACAAAAAATCAAAAAGGCAATTTTATGTAAATAATATTATTGAGATGCTTGATTTAGTATCAAGTTATAAAAAACAACAATCATCATCTATAACAATTCCAAAAGAAATACTAAAAGAATTACAAGAAGTTTTCCAAGCAGATAAAAAGTATTTTGGTATTTCACTTGGCTCTAATACGCCAAAGAGGATATGGGAATACAAAAAATTCATAGATGTTGCTAAATATTTTGAAGCAAAAGGGTTTGAAATAGTTTTTTTTCTTGGCCCACAAGAGATTCATTTGAAGGAAGATATAATTAATCAAATTAAAAAACCAATGTTTCCTGAGGAGGAATTGTCTAATTTTCCGGGACTTGAAGTAGTAATGGGTGCTACAAAATATTTAAGTATGGCAATTACTAATGATAGTGGCACTGGGCAAATGCTATCAACAAATCTATGTCCATTGCTGAAAATATGTGGTCCAACCAGCGCTGTTAAGTTTCTAAACGATCAATTTGAAAACATTCATTTTATTTCATCGGTCAAATTTGGTGGTAGTAATATTAATTTAATTTCAGCGGATGATGTTATAAAAGAATCAAATAAAATTTTACAATCCTCCTGATCGTCTTTTGATTAATTGATCTAAGACTCTGTCGGGTAATAACATTGGAAGTGTCCAATACATCATTCTACTTGGCGTGATGGCATACCGTGTTTTCCTATTTGGATTATGAAGAGCATTAAATATTAATTTTCCAACTTCCTCAGCTGGAAAAGCTATCTTTTTGGCATTTTTCATTCTTTTAGGTATTCCTTTTGCTGCTTTTGCATAGTCGGTTTTTTTGAGGCTTTCTAAAAATTTTTTATCAATTTTATCAAAAATTTCACTTTTTATTGGGCCAGGTCCAATGATAACAACATCAACTCCGTATCTCATTAATTCTCTTCTTAAACTATGACTTAACCCCTCTAATCCAAATTTAGATGCAGTATAGGCTCCAACGCCAGGCATTCCAATTTTTCCAGAAATTGAACTTATATTAAAAATAACACCCTTCTTCGAACTATTATTTTTTTCCGCTCCACACAATGGTGCAAAATATTTTATTACTCTAAATGCACCATTTAAATTAATATTAATTTGTTTTTCAAAATCATTTACTCTTTGATGCAATAATGGACCAGATATTGCTACACCTGCATTATTAACTAAAGCAAGAAGATTTGAACTCTTAAGATCTTTTTTCAAAAATGCGACAGCCTTTTTTAGCTGAGCTTCTTTTGTTACATCAAAGATTAGAGGAGTAAAATTATCTTTATAAATTTTTTTTAATCTTTTTGCATCTTTTGAATTACGAATACTTCCATAAACGTGGAAACCTTTTTTCACAAAATAACTAAGTGTTCCTAGTCCTATACCAGTAGAGACACCTGTTATCATAATAGACTTTTCGCTCATAACCTTGCTCCGTAGATTTGAATTATTTTAGAGGCGAATGTTACACCTTCATTCCCACACTGTTCTAAATTTTCACTATTTATGTATCCAAGTAAGAAGCCTGCAGCAAATAAATCTCCTGCTCCGGTAGTGTCGACTAAATTTTCAATTTGCTGAGCTTTTATTTGTATAAGCTGATCTTTATTAACAATCATAGCACCTTTTTCGCCAAGTGTGATAGCGAATATTTTATCATGCTGACTTATAATCTTGAGACAATCATCAAGGCTATCCTTTTGATAGAGAGATTTAATTTCCTCTTCGTTTGCAAAAATTATGTCAGCTTCATTATTAACTAGATTTAAAAAACTTTCTCTAAATCGTTCAATGCAAAAAACATCAGATACACTAAATGCAACTAATCTGCCTGCCCCTTTGGAAATTTTTATTGCTTTTTTAATCGCTTCTTGCGCATCATCAAGATCCCAAAGGTATCCCTCAAGATAAGTAATTTTTGACTGTGCTACAACATCTTCATTAATATCATTTGAGTTTAGCTTTTGAGAAATCCCTAAATATGTACTCATTGTTCTTTGTGCATCTGGCGTTACCATTACTAGACATCTCCCAGTTTCGCTTTCATCTGATTGAGCCTTATTTGCAAAAATAACCTTTTCTTTTTCAAGACCCTGAATGAATGAATTTCCAATTTCGTCTTCGCCTACTTTGCCGATAAAAGCGGTTTTGATATTATTTTGAGCTAATGCAACAATAGAGTTTGCGACTGAGCCTCCAGAGACATTTGCTTTTATTTCAATTTTTTTTGATAGGAATTTAATAGTATCTAAATCTACAAGTGACATAAGCCCTTTTCTAAGTTCTTGTTGATTTATAAATTCATCATCGACATCGGTGATTACATCTACAATTGCATTACCTATACCTACAATGTCAAATTCTTGATTCACCACGTTTCCACCCAAGGGCGCAGATCTAACTCAAACGTCCACGCATTTTTCGGTTGATTATGTATCATCAAGTAGTTTTGTGCAATATCATCTGGCTTCATTAGGCCATCAATTTTTTTCTTTTCTTTGACATACTCAGGAAAAAGCTTATTCACCCACGGTGTATCAATTGCTCCATCAACAATAACATGAGCCACATGAATACCTTTTGGCGCTAATTCTTTTGCCATACTTTGTGCTAGAGCTCTTTTAGCTTGTTTAGCACCTGAGAATGCAGCAAAACCCTCTTTACCTCTTATACTTGCTGTCGCACCGGTAAATATGATTGTCCCTTTTTTTCTTGGTACCATTTTTCTTGTTACTTCTCTTCCCATTAGAAAAGCGCCAAAGGTTGCCATTTCCCATACTTTATAATATTTTTTTGAGGTTGTTTCTAATATGTTGAAACGAATGTTGGCTCCAATGTTGTAAACAGCTACATTAATTTCACCAATCTCTGTTTCTATTTTATTAATGAAATTAATAACATCTTCTTCTTTTCTTGCGTCTAAACTAAACGCGAAACACTCTCCGCCATTTTTTTCTATTTCTTCTTTTAGTGGCGATAATTGATCTCCATTTCTTCTAGCAACTACAGTAATGAAGTTATTTTGTGCGAATATTCTTGCTACTGCAGAACCAAGGCTGTCACCCGCGCCGATAACTAGTGCTACTTCTTTATTAATCATAATGAATAAAGTTATCAGCAAACAATAGACAGTTAAAGGTGTTTTATTTTTATAACCAACTATGCCTTTTTTGTTTTAATAGGCTTTTTTCTATTTGGATAACAAGTCTTACATATTTTACACCCGATTCCAAAACAACTTCGAGCTTCACAATACTCCCGTCCATAAAATATTATTTGCAAATGTAACTTGTTCCATAGTTTTTCAGGAAAAATTTTTTTTAAATCATGTTCGGTTTGCTTTACACTTTTGCCATTTGTTAACCCCCATCTTTGGGCAAGTCGATGAATATGAGTATCAACAGGAAATGCTGGGTGACCAAAACCTTGTGACATTACAACACTGGCTGTTTTATGTCCTACTCCAGGAAGTGCCTCTAGATCTTCAAAGGTTTCTGGAACCTCACCATCATAATTTTTCATTAATATTTTTGATAGCTTTGAGATAGCCTTTGATTTTTGTGGCGCAAGACCACAGGGTCTAATAATATTATAAATGGTTTTGACTGACAGTTTCTCCATTTTAGCAGGATTATTTGCTTTCTTAAAAAGCAAAGGAGTTACTTCATTGACTCTTTTATCTGTACATTGCGCACTTAGAAGAACAGAAATTAATAATTCAAAGTTATTTTTATGATTTAGCGGAATTGGAGTTTTGGGATAAATTTTATTTAATATACTTATAATTTTTTTTGCCTTATCAGCTCTCAACATTACGTTACTTTTTAAATTATTTAATATTTAGGACATCCGACATTTCAAATAGGCCAGGTTTTTTATTCATGCCCCATTTCACAGCCTGTATTGCTCCGTTAGCAAAAATACCCCTATCTTTTGCTTTGTGCTTAATAATTATATCCTCATCCTTACTCGAAAAAATAATTTCGTGATCACCAATTACTTCACCTTTGCGAAAGGACGAGACTACAATTTTATCTTTAGTGCTTCTAGCTTTTGTGTTTAGACGAGAGATTTTTTTTATATTTTCAAAATTTTTATTTTTACCCTTCGCAGCAGCCTGCCCCATCATTACTGCAGTGCCTGAAGGTGCGTCAATCTTATGTCGATGATGGGTTTCGTTTATGATCATGTCAAAATCATTTCTTAAACTTGTTGAACTTATTTTAATTAATTTATTTATCAGGTTTATACCTAAACTCATATTACCTGATTTTATGATCGTTGCATGCTGCGCAGCGAGTTTAATTTTTTTTAACTGTGAACTATTAAAACCTGTAGTTCCAATTATATGTATTATTCTTGCTTGAGCTGCATATTTTGTATGCACCATAGTTGCCTCAGGAGTTGTGAAGTCGATAACAGCGTCAGTTTTAGCAAATAATGGAATTATATTATCGGTGACTTTAATTTTTAATTCTTTTGTTTTAAGTAATCGTCCCAAATCTTTACCAATAGCTTTATGTCCGTTTCTTTCTGTTGCGCCATACAAAATAAGTGACTTATCTCTCAAAACTCTTTTAGCGATTTGCATTCCCATGCGTCCGGTTACGCCGGTTATGACAACTTTTATTTTTTTCATCAATTTAAGATAATAGAAATAATTGAAAAAGTAAGTTTTTTAAGCTTTAGTTTTCCAAAAATCCCTAGCTTTTTTAAAAAATGCTGAGGCTAAAGGACTATCATTTTGATCACTGGTTTCTTGAAAGGATTTCAATATCTCAATTTGCTTCTTATTTAAATTTACTGGTGTTTCAACTTTTGCCTGAATATACAAATCTCCTAAATAACCGTTTCGAACATTGGGCATTCCCTTTGATTTAAGCCTGAATTGGTCACCAGATTGAGTTCCTTGGGGTATTTTAAGCCTTGCTTTACCTCCGTCTATTGTTGGTATGTCAATAGCCCCGCCAACAGCTGCATCGACCATGGAAACAGGCACTTCAGCAAATAAGTTTTCATTTTCACGCGCGAATATTTCATGCTCATTTACATTAACAAATATATACAAGTCTCCCTGCTGCCCTCCGTTCAGACCCGCTTCGCCCTCTCCAGATAGTCTTATTCTAGAGCCATCATCAACGCCTTTTGGTATTTTCACCATCAAACTTTTTGTTTTCTGCATTCTGCCAGATCCACCGCACTTCCTGCATGGATCTGAAATAGTTGAACCACTTCCTTGACAAGTTGGACAAGTTTGTTGAATTGAAAAAAAACCCTGCTGCGAGCGAATTTGTCCTCTTCCACCACATGTTTGACAAGTTACCGGTTGGCTTCCTGGAGATGCACCAGAACCTGAACAAGAATCGCATTGAACTTGAGTTGGAATCTTTACTTTAAATTTTTTTCCATTAAAAGCTTCTTCAAGACTAACAGTAATATCATATCTTAAGTCTGAGCCACGATTGTTTGATTTTCTTCTACGATTTCCTCCACCACCAAAAAAAGATGAGTCTCCAAAAAAGTCTTCAAAAATATCCTGAAAAGCTGATGAATTAAAGTCAAAACCAAAACCTCCTTGGCCTGCATTACCATCAACCGCCGCATGACCAAATTGGTCGTAAGCTGATCGTTTTTCTTTATCATGAAGTATGGCGTAGGCTTCACTGGCCTCTTTGAACTTGACTTCTGCATCTGCATCGCCCTGATTACGATCAGGGTGATATTTCATTGCTAATTTTCTGTAGGCTTTTTTTATCTCAGCATCATCGGCTGACTTGGAAACACCAAGAACTTCATAATAGTCTCTTTTTGACATAAGCTTACCTGCTTACGATTGCTTATTATCTTCTTTGACTTCCTCGAATTCAGCATCAACAACTTTCTCATTATTCTGGTCAGATCCAGCAGCTGTATTATCAGATGGCTCGTTTGGATTAGGAGCATCTTGTTGTTGAGCCTTATACATTGCTTCACCTAATTTCATAGACGATTGCGTTAATGCTTCAAGTCCACTTTTAATCTTATCGGTGTCATCTGAAGCGACAGCTTCTCTTAAAGCCTTAATATCATTTTCAATTGTATTCTTTTCTTGCTCAGAAACCTTATCACCAAATTCTTTTAGATTTTTCTCGGCAGAGTGTATCATTGTGTCTGCTTGGTTTTTAACATCAACGCCTTCTCGCTTTTTCTTATCTGCTTCCGCGTTGGCTTCAGCTTCCTTAACCATTTTGTCGATCTCTTCTTCACTCAAACCACCCGATGCTTGTATTTTAATTTGTTGTTCTTTTCCTGTACCTTTGTCTTTTGCAGACACATTTACAATTCCATTAGCGTCAATATCAAATGTTACTTCAATTTGAGGAACACCCCTAGGAGCAGGTGGTATGCCTACTAAGTCAAAGTTACCTAGTAATTTATTATCAGCAGCCATTTCTCTCTCGCCCTGACACACTCGTATTGTTACAGCAGTTTGATTGTCATCAGCAGTTGAAAATACCTGACTTTTTTTTGTTGGAATTGTTGTATTTTTGTCAATTAATTTTGTAAAGACGCCACCAAGAGTTTCAATACCAAGGGATAGAGGTGTAACATCAAGCAGTAATACATCCTTAACATCCCCTTGAAGAATACCAGCTTGAATAGCTGCACCTTGTGCAACAACTTCATCTGGGTTTACTCCTTTATTTGGTTCTTTACCAAAAAAGTTTTTAACAGTTTCTATGACTTTTGGCATTCTTGTCATTCCACCAACCAAGACTACCTCGTCAATTTCACCGGCGCTCAAACCGGCATCCTTGAGAGCGGCATCACAAGGTTTAATTGTTTTTTCAATTAAATCATCAACAAGTGTTTCAAGCTTTGCTCTTGTCACCTTGATATTTAAATGCTTGGGGCCTGACTGATCAGCTGTAATAAATGGTAAATTAATTTCTGTTTGAGATGTTGAAGATAATTCAATCTTAGCCTTCTCAGCAGATTCTTTCAATCTTTGTAGTGCTAATTTATCCTGAGTAAGGTCAATATTATTTTCTTTCTTAAATTCTTCAGCAAGATAATTTAAGAGACGAGTGTCAAAGTCCTCACCACCTAAAAATGTATCACCATTAGTTGATTTCACTTCAAAAACTCCATCACCAATTTCTAAAATTGAAATATCAAAAGTACCACCACCTAAATCATATACAGCAATAGTTTTGCCATCTTTCTTATCTAAACCATATGCTAGTGCAGCAGCAGTTGGCTCATTGACTATTCTTTCAACCTCAAGTCCAGCTATTTTACCAGCATCTTTAGTAGCTTGTCTTTGAGCATCATTAAAGTAAGCGGGAACAGTGATGACTGCTTTTTCAACTTTTTCACCTAAATACCTTTCTGCATCTTCTTTTAATTTTTGAAGTACAAAGGCAGAAATTTGAGATGGTGAATATTTTTCAGATCCTGACTCTACCCATGCATCACCATTTTCAGATTTAATGATTTTAAAAGGTACCATGTCAGCATCTTTTTTGACCATTGGGTCTTCGAAAGATCTACCTATAAGTCTCTTGATTGCAAAAAATGTATTTTCAGGGTTTGTGACTCCTTGCCTTTTTGCAGGTTGTCCAACTAACTTTTCTTCATCATTCCCAAAACTTATAATTGAAGGCGTAGTTCTAGATCCTTCAGCATTTTCAATAACCTTAGGGTCCTTCCCATCCATTATCGAGATACAACTATTTGTAGTCCCTAAATCTATTCCTATTACTTTTGCCATATTCTTACTCTGAATTAATATTTGTTATATATGGGTAGTTGATTTTGCAGTACAACCCCTTGCTTAAAAAAAGAGTAAAATGAGATTTTTAATTATTATTATACTATCCTATTGATATTATTATATTTTTTTCTTTACCACGCCTACAAGTGCTGGTCTTAGAAGTCTATCTCCAATTTTGTATCCCTCTTGAACAACCTCAGCAATTGTTCCTGATTCTTGATCATCCTTTTCAACTTCAAACATTGCTTGGTGGATATTTGGATCAAATTGCTCACCCAGTGATTTAATTTGTTCAATCTTAAATCTTTCAAAAGTAGATATAATTTGTTTTTCGGTAAGCTCAATTCCCTCGAATAGTTGTGAAAGACTGTCTGATTTTTCTTTTACTTCTTTAACTTTAACTGAAGTTATAGCTCTTTGGAGATTATCGAGAACCGATAGTATCTCTTTTGCGAAATTCGAAATCACATAATTGCTTAAGTCCTCTTTTTCTCTTTCAAATCTTTTTCTTAAATTTTCATTTTCAGCCAGGCTGGTTAGAAGCCTACTTTCAAGATCTTTAAGCTTTCCATTATCTTCAGCTCCTGCTTCTTCTGTTTTTACTTCAGAATTTTCATCTGCTTTGGCTGGCTTGGGGTCTAAATTTTTTTTATTTTTATTTTTGGCCATATTTAATTATGTAATGATCTATATTATTTTCGTCAATACATAGTATAATTTATCACTCAATGAGAAATAATAGAAATATTAACCAATTAAGAGATATAGAAATAATTCCTAATTTTTCATGCAATCCGGAAGGCTCATGCTTAATTAAATGTGGTGATACGCATGTGATCTGCAGTGCATCGCTTGATAGAAATTTACCAAGATGGTTAAAAAATTCAGAGACTGGGTGGGTAACTGCAGAATATGGGATGTTACCAAGATCAACTTCTGAGAGAATGTCTAGAGAGGCCGCCAAAGGTAAACAATCTGGTAGAACACAGGAAATACAAAGACTAATTGGAAGATCATTAAGATCTATAGTTAATTTAGAAGATTTAAGAGAATTACAAATAATAATAGATTGTGATGTTATTCAAGCAGATGGTGGAACAAGAACCGCTTCAATCTCAGGATCATTTATCGCACTTCAATTATGCATTAATCATATGCTTAATAAAAAAATTATAAAAAAAAATCCAATTAGTGAATATGTTGCCGCGATTAGCTGTGGAATTATAAATGGCGAGCCTTATTTAGACTTAGATTTTGAAGAAGATCAAAATGCTGAAGTAGATGCAAATTTTGTAATAACAGAAAGTGGTAAATTAGTTGAAGTACAGATGACTTCGGAAAAAAAGCTTTGTGAGGAGAGGTCATTTAATGCAATGTTGGAACTTGCAAAATCAGGGATCTCTGAGATCATCCAAATGCAAAAACAAATTTTAAGTGATTAAAAATATAAAAGAAATAGTTATTGCCAGTCATAACGAAGGAAAGGTAAGAGAAATCAGATCTTTATTAAAGCCAATGGGATTCAAAATTTACTCTGCAAAAAAATTTTGTATCAATGAACCAATCGAAAATGGAAAAACTTTTAAAGAAAATTCTCTTATAAAATCAAAAAATGCTGCCAAAAAATCAGGTATTCCTGCTATAGCTGACGATAGTGGCCTTTGTATTCTATCGCTTGGTAATCAGCCTGGAATATATTCAGCCAGATGGGCAGGAAAGGATAAAAATTTCAACACTGCAATCAGAAAAATACACCAAAAAATTCTTAAAAATAATTATGTAAACAAGAGATCTCGAAAAGCTTTTTTTTGTTGTGCTTTATCCATTTATTTCCCAGATAATAATTACAGAGTATTCGAAGGAAAAAAATATGGACATGTTCAATTTCCCCCTCTAGGCAAAAATGGTTTTGGATATGATCCTATTTTTGTACCAATTGGTTATAAAAAAACATTTGGTGAAATGAATTTCGATTATAAGGAAAGAATAAGTCATCGATCAATAGCATTTAAAAAAATGAAAACATACTTAGAAAGATTTATAGATTAATTTAAAAGACTAAATTTTTGATTCTTTATTTTATATATTTTTGGTTGACGTGAGACATTGCCATTTGAAGTCATTTTAAACCATCCGTTTATACCAATAAAGCCATTGGAGTTATGCAGCTTTTCTATTGTGAAATTGTTTTTGTCTTGATGAAGATTACTGATGAGTCCAACAATATCATAACTTAATGCTGCTAAAGAGTGTGGCTTAGAATTGAAAACTTCTAAATACATATCCTCAAATTTTCTCCGATTATCTATGTCAAGTGAAGCGAAGTATCCATTATCTAAACCTGGTTCTTTTAGTGATAAATTTTTAGCCCACAATGAACTTCCAATATATTGTATTTTTTTAGGGTCTACGTCGTAATATGGAAGTATAGAACTGAAGTTTGACACCTCTTGAAAATTTTGCGCGAAAATTATCAGGGCTTCAAAATTTAATTCACCGTAAGTATCTAATTTTTTTAACTTCTTCAATTCCTCTTTTGCTTTTTCAGAATTTTCTTTTTCCAATTGTTTAATTTTCTTTTCTAAATTAGCTTTTCTTTCTTCAAAATTAGAAACATTCTTTGAAACATCATAAAAATCTGGAGAATTTGGATTATAGAAAGTAAAGTTAAAGGTCGATAAATTATTTTTAGACTCAAATTGTTTAATTTCTTTTTCAACACGACTTCCAAATTCATTTCTTGGAACTAATACAGCATATTTTTTTAAATTACGCTTAATGGAATAGGTTAATAATTCATTTAATTCATCTTCTAATTTAAGCCCAAATACATATAACCTGTTATCTTGTATTTTAGAATTATTAGAAAATGCAACAATGGGTATATCTTTATTTTTTGTAACTTCCCTGACCTGATTTACTTTATCTGAGAAAACTGGCCCGATAATTATATCTATATGATCTTCAAGTACGTTATATAATCGAGATAATAACTGCTCTTCATCACCTGTATCAATTATTGTAAATATTATTTTCTTATTATTTTTTTTTTCAACTGCCAATTGAGCGGAGTTTAATAACGATTTACCTAATTGATAATGTTTACCGCTTAAAGGGAGCATCAAAACAATATTAAGAAATTCTCTTTGAGCAGTATCCTTTTCTTCATTCAAAATCTGCGTTGATAATGAATTATTATTTATATTCTTATTATCTAATTTTATAGATTTATTATATGTGGTAGTTTCAGTTTGGTAATTAGTTGGAGTCTCACAACTAAGAAAGCCAATGAATGCAAAGATAGTTATTAGTAGAATAAATTTTTTTTTTAGATACATATGAACATAAAACTAAACAATGGTTATATTAATGAATTATTAGAATACGAAAAGGTTCAAAATGGATTATACATTGTGGCAACTCCAATTGGCAATTTAGGTGATATTACCCTACGATCTCTTAAAATTCTGTCTTGTGTAGATTTAATCTTATGTGAAGATACTCGCATAAGTAAAAAATTAACGACTAAATATGGAATTAAAACCCAACTAAAACCATTTCATAAATTCAACTCAAAAAACTCTATTCCATTAATAATAAAAAAATTACAAGCGGGATTATCAATTGCAATAATATCTGATGCCGGCACACCAATAATTTCGGATCCTGGTTCAGATCTTATAAAAATTTGTGACGAAAAAAAAATTAATGTATTTTCGTTACCTGGTCCATCAGCAACCATATCAAGCTATGTTTTGTCAAGTTTTGCTCAAAAATCTTTTATGTTTAGAAGTTTTTTTCCAAGACATAAAAATGAAGCTCTAAAAGAATTGGATTTGATAAAAAAACTTGAATGCGCAGTAATATATTTTGAATCACCTCTGCGAATTCTAAAAACACTTAATTTTATCAATGATCATCATGGTAGTTGTGAGGTGACATTTGTAAGAGAATTAACTAAAAAGAATGAAGAAGTCATTAACTCGAATATTACAGAAGTAATTGAAAAACTGAGAAACAGAAAAAAAATTTTAGGTGAAATAACATTTGTGGTGAAGCCTCTTTACCACAGTAAAGAAAATAAAATTTCAAATGAAGAAATTTCAATATTATCTGATCAACTTTTTGCTGCAGGGCTTAATACATCTAAAATTTCAAAAATTATTTCAACATTCTTTAATCTTTCAAAAAGAGAGGTATATCAGTTACTAATAAAAAATAAGCAATGATATTAATTTTGATATATAATAATAATTTATAATGCACATTAAGTTTGTTTATACCTTAGTTTATATAATACTACCCTCTATCTTGATAGCTCACTGTGCACAAGTAGCAACTGGCACAGCTGTTAAGGTAGTTACAGTCAATCAAGAAGATAGATCAATTGGAGAGTTTGTTGATGATACAATTATAAAAACTCTAATAAAAAATACATATTTTGATCAAAACGAAAAATTATTTTTTAATATTGATGTTGAGGTGTCACAAGGAAGAGTGTTATTGACTGGGACAGTTGAGAATATAGATCTTAAAATTGAAGCAACACGGATTGCTTGGGGAGTAAAAGGAGTACAAACTGTTATTAATGAAATCCAAATATCAAACTCAGATAGTATAATTAACTTCGCTGATGATCTTGTTATAAGCACAAAGGTAAAGGGAAAACTTATATTGAATGAAAATGTTAATTCATTAAATTATAGTATTGAGACAGTTAATAAGCTAGTTTACATCATAGGTATTGCTGGAAGCGAGGATGAAAGAGATTTAGTAATAAATATCGCTAGAGATATATATGGTGTTGAAGAAGTAATAGATTACATCTCAATCAAAACTGATGAATTTTAATTTAAATGAACGTAGGTTTTCAAATTGATGAAATTGATAAGCTAAATATTAAGACTGATAGTTCCTTACCATTAATTCTAGAGTCCCAAAAAAGAAAAAATAAGAATTTTTATTTTTTACCAGGTAGTCTGACATTTAAAAATAATTTGGTATATGCTCAGGCTAGAGAAATTTCTTTTAAAGATAATAAATTAAAAAATTATGTAATTGGTAATCCTAAACAAGTAAGGGTTGATAATTTCAATTATGTTTTCATTCGACAGGATCCGCCTTACAACATGGAATATATTTCTTCTATGCATCTCTTAGAACAAGTAAAAGGGCCTACTAAATTTATAAATCGTCCAAATGGGATAAGAAACGCACCAGAAAAAATTTCAATGCTATCTTATAAAGAAATAATACCTCCAACGGTTATTACTAGAGAAAAAAAGGAAATAAATGATTTTATAAAACAAAATGGAAAGTGCGTAATTAAACCTCTCTACGGCAATGGAGGCGAAAGTATATTTTTACTTGATAAAGAAGATGAAAACTATAATCAAATCATCGAACGTTTCATAGATCAGCATACAGAACCATTTATAATTCAAAAATTTCTTCCGAAAATCAAACATGGAGACAAACGAATAATTCTTGTTAATGGAGAACCAATTGCAGCTTTGAGAAGGATACCCAAGAACAACGAAATACGCTCAAATATTCATGTGGGAGGAAATTGCGAAGCAGTCAAAATATCAAGACAAGATTTAAATATTTGTAAGGAAATCAGAGGATTTTTAAAAGATGAAGGACTTTTTTTTGTAGGCATTGACGTAATTGGTAAATATTTAACAGAAATTAATGTTACGTCACCGACCTGCATACAAGAAATCAAAAAACTTCATAAGATTGATATTTCAAAAATAATTTGGGATCAGCTTTTAAAAACTAATTAATTCGATATGAGCATACAATCAAACATACTCAACTTCATGCTTAAAAAATATGTAAAAAATGTTCAACCTCCTGTTGAAAAAAGATCCTACATTGAAGCAAGAAAGATGATGAATCAGGAAGGTTACGTTGATCAAGATAATTCATTAGGCTCTAAACTTTTGCAAAAATTAATTTTCAATAAACGCAAATCATCTATTGATATTAAAGAAATTTATTTAAGTGAAACGAGAACTTTACATTTTACAAATAAAAACTCCGATAAAGAAAAATGCATACTTTATCTTCATGGAGGGGGTTATGTAGCTGGATCACCAGAGACACATCAAAATATGCTTATAACATTAGCTAAGTTATCCTCAATTCAAATATTTGCTATTGATTACCCATTATCACCTGAAAGTAATTTTCCTAAAGCAATCGACGAAACTATAAGCAGTTATAATGCCTTATTAGAAAGAGGATTTAAAAATGAAAATATTTATTTTGGAGGGGACTCAGCTGGAGGTAATTTAACTTTAGTCAGCACATTGAAATTACAAGAGTTAAATCAAAAATTACCTTCAAAACTATTTTTATTATCTCCATGGACAGACCTTACTGGCGAGGGAAGAAGCATTAAGGAAAATTCAAAGTCAGATCCTTATTTATCTTACGATAATTGGCTAAACACATCGCTCTCTATGCAGAAAACTGTCAAAGAATGGTACGCCCCAAATCAAGATTATAAAAATCCTCTTATATCCCCTGTATTTGCAAAATACTCTAACTATCCAAAAACCTTGATACAGGTTAGTGATATTGAAATATTGTATAGCGACTCTCTGGATCTTGAATCTAAAATAAAAGATGGAAACAATGAAGTGACTTTAAGCGTATACAACAATCTACCTCATGTTTGGCAAATATTTGGTTTTTTACCTGAGGCAAAACAAGCACTCAAAGAGATCGCATATTTTTTGAAAAACTAACTTTTAAAGGCTGATAATGCAGCTAAGTTAACAATGTCAGCAACATTTGCTCCTAAAGGTGCGATTTGTATACTTTCTTTAAAGCCAACCAAGTATGGTCCAACTAGTGTACCTCCTCCTAATTCCTGAAGCATCTTAGTTGATATGCTTGCACTGTGAATAGCTGGCATAATTAACAAGTTTGCAGGCCCAGTTAATTTACAAAAAGGATAAAGATTCATTAAATTTTCATTTAAAGCAGTATTAGCGCCCATTTCTCCGTCGTATTCGAAGTTTACATTTCTCTCATCAAGAATTTTTTTTGCATCTCTCATGTATACTGATCTCTCAGTATAAGGCTTACCAAAATTTGAGTATGAAACCAGAGCGGCTCTTGGTTCAATTCCAAATATTTCTCTTACTACCTCAGCACTTTCTTGTGTGATGTTTGCTAATTGTGAAGCATTTGGCATATCATGTACATTTGAGTCGGCAACGAAAATAGTTCTCCCATTACATAGCATTACTGTCATGCCAAGAATTGTTTTATTAGGTATTGGGTCAAGCACATACTCGATACTTTCCAAGGAAGCAGCGTAGCTTCTTGTTAAACCGCAAACCATTGCATCAGCTTCTTTTAAAGATACCATACATGCTGCAAAAACATTTCTTTCCCGATTGAGAAGATCTAAACAATCCTTTTTTAAAAAACCTTTTCTTTGTAAACGATGATAGATATGTTCGGCATACCTATCATGTTCGGATTTATTCCTAGTACTGTGAATTTCCATTTGGTCAAAAAAATCTAATCCCATTTCCTGCATTTTATCTTTTATGACATCATCTCTTCCAATTAATATTGGAGTACCCATTCTATTGTTTAGAAAAATTACTGCAGCTCTGATCATATCTTCCTCTTCACCTTCAGTAAAAATTACTCTTTTTGGATTTTCTTTTACTTCTTGAAAAACTTTTTGTAGAAGACCAGCAGAAGGATTGAGCCTCGCAGATAACTCATTCGAGTAATTTTCAATATCAACAATTGCTTTCCTTGCAACACCAGTATCCATAGCGGCTTTAGCAACTGCTGGAGGAACCTTACTAATAAGTCTTGGATCGAAGGGAGAAGGGATAATATAATCTGGGCCGTATTGAGGTCTTTTCCCAGGATAAGCATTGGCTACCTCATCTGGTACATCTTCCTTGGCTAGATCAGCTATTGCTTTAGCCGCAGCAATCTTCATTTCAAGGTTAATTGTTTTTGCCCTTACATCTAATGCACCTCTAAATATATAGGGGAATCCCAAGACATTATTAACCTGATTAGGATAATCTGATCTCCCAGTAGCAATAATCGCATCCTTTCTACATTCTTTAATCTTTTCAGGCAATATTTCAGGTTCAGGATTAGCCATTGCAAAAATAATTGGTTTTTCTGCCATAGATAAAACCATTTTTTGACTAATGATATTACCAATTGAGAGACCAAAAAAAATATCAGCTCCGTTTAATGCATCTTCAAGAGTTCTACACTTTGTTTTTACTGCATGTGCAGATTTCCATTGGTTCATATTTTCTTTTCTTTCAGTATGAATAACTCCTTTGGTATCACATAATATTGCATTTTCATTTGGCATACCCATCGCTTTTAAAAGCTCCAGACATGCAATACCTGCAGCACCTGCTCCATTAACAACAATTTTGGCTTCATTAATTTTTTTCCCTGTAAGGTCCATTGCATTAATAAGTGCTGCAGCAGATATAATTGCTGTTCCATGTTGATCATCATGGAAAATAGGTATGTCCATTTGTTCTCTTAGTGAGTCTTCGATTATAAAACACTCAGGAGCTTTAATGTCTTCAAGGTTTATTCCTCCAAAAGAAGGTCCTAAATACTTTACAGAGTTAATAAATTTTTCAGCATCCTCGGTATCAATTTCTAAATCAATTGAGTCGATATCTGAAAATCTTTTAAATAAAACAGATTTTCCTTCCATAACTGGTTTTGATGCATGAGCTCCTAAGTTTCCAAGGCCTAATATTGCAGTTCCATTTGATATTACTGCAACTATATTACCCTTGCTTGTATAGTCGTAAACTGTGCTTATGTCTTCTGCTATAGCATTTACAGGAGCCGCAACACCAGGAGAGTAAGCTAATGAAAGGTCTCTTTGTGTCTCTAGAGGTTTCGTAGCTTTAATTTCTATTTTGCCTGGCTTACCTTGGGTATGAAACACTAATGCTTCTCTTTCGCTGAAATGCTCTTCTCTATCTTTTTTTGTCATATTTTCTTTTTTTGGATTTTATATAGGTTTTTACCTGCTTTTCAATTTCAAAAGATATATATTGAATGAACCTTTATTTTTGAAGTTATTTAAATCAAAATAGATTAATAAACAATGTTTATATGAACGTTATAAGGTCCTCACTTATTTATTCTCTATTTACATCGATAAGTAGAGTTTTTGGTTTTTTAAGAGATATTTTCATTGCTAACTTTTTAGGAACAGGAGTAATAGCTGATATTTTCTTTGTTGCTTTTAGGCTGCCAAATACGTTTAGAAGAATTTTTTCAGAGGGAGCACTTAACTCAGCATTTGTACCTATTTATACTAAATTAATTAAAGACAATCTTAGTCATGAGTCAAAAAAATTTTCAGGGAGTATTTTTCTGATTTTTTTAGTAGCTTCATCTCTGGTGGTTCTAATAATTGAAGTTTTTATGCCATCCTTTGTTGCAATTTTAGCCCCTGGATTTACAAACGATAATGATAAATTTAATGAGCTAGTTGCAGTTTCAAGAATTATTTTTCCTTTTTTAATTTTAATAAGTATTTCGTCAATTTGCTCATCAATTCTTAATTCACATAACAAGTTTGCATTGTCAGCAGCTCTTCCAATAATATTAAATATTACATTAATAATAGCACTGATCACTGCCGCTTATACAGCAGCTGATTTTTTAACATTCTTATCCTGGAGCGTTATTGTTGCTGGTCTGTTACAGATAGCATTTCTTATTATTGCTCTAGCCAGAGAAAAAATATTTTTTTTCTTTACTAAAAAAAATATACACTAGTTATGTTAAGCGTTTTATAAAGTTGTTTACAGCAAGTTTTTTTTCATCTGGGTTGTTGCAGATAAATATTTTAATTGGAACAATCATTGCCTCATATGAGAGTGGTGCCATTTCATATCTTTATTATGCTGATCGCATCTACCAATTACCTCTTGCCCTTATTGGCATAGCAATTGGTGTTGCCATGCTGCCCTCAATTTCAAGTAAGATAAGATCGGAGAGTTTTGAAAAAATTCATGATACAATAGAACAAACATTAGTTTACTCATTGCTGCTTGCAGTTCCTGCATCTGTAGGAATTTTTGCACTCTCAGAGCAAATAATAGCCGTACTTTTCGAAAGAGGTGAATTTAACGAAAACTCTTCATTATTTACCTCTAAAGCTCTCAAATTCTATTCTTTAGGTCTTGTAGCTTTTATTCTAATGAAAATTTATACACCAATATTTTTTGCATATGAGAATGCAAGACCTACCTTGTATATCACTGCAACAAATTTAGTTATAAATACAACCTTAAGTATAGTCTTATTTGTCAATGTAGGTTTTATTGGAATTCCGATAGCTACTAGTTTATCAGCATGGATAAGCGTTTTATTGATGAATTATAGCTTGTATAAAAATAACTATTATCAAATTAGTAGAGGAATTATCTTCCCTGGCGCAATTATTATTATTGTTTCGTTTATCATGTATCTGTATTTAATTTTTTTAGAAAACTATTTGGAAATTCTATTTAATTTTCTTCAAGGCTATGAAATTATATTTCTTTTATTTTCAGTACTTTCTTCAATATTGCTTTATTTTATTCTAATTTCATTTTACAAGCCGTTTAAATATTCTGAAATTAAAAAGATTTTGCAAAAATGAGTAAAATTAATAACAATACTGTTTTATCAGGGGTTCAACCATCAGGTGATCTTCATATAGGTAATTATCTTGGGGCAATTAAAAATTTTGTAAACATGCAAAATAACTATAATTGTTTTTTTTGTATAGTTGATTTACATGCGATAACTGTAAAACAAGACCCTAAGATTTTAAAAAGAAATACTCTAGAAGTTGCAGCAACTTATATAGCATCCGGTATAGATCCAAAAAATAGTGTAATATTTAATCAAAGCAGTGTATCCGCCCATTCAGAGTTAGCTTGGATATTTAATTGCGTTACAAGAATGGGATGGTTGAATCGAATGACACAGTTCAAAGACAAAGCTGGGAAAGATAAAGAGAATGCCAGTTCGGGTTTATTTATTTATCCTAATTTAATGGCTGCTGATATACTAGTTTATAAAGCAACACATGTTCCAGTTGGAGATGATCAAAAGCAGCATCTTGAACTCACTAGAGATATTGCACAGAAATTTAATCGGGATTTTAATTGCGAGAACTTTTTTCCGATTCCCGAGCCAATTATAGATAAGAATATTTCAAGAATTATGTCTCTTAAAGATGGGAGTCAAAAAATGAGTAAATCAGATCTATCTGAATACTCACGTATAAGTCTTTTAGATGAGAGTGATGAAATTATAAAAAAGATAAAAAAAGCAAAAACCGCAGATGCAGTGATGCCAGGAAAAATTGAGGAAGTAAAAAAATTAGCTGAGGTTAATAACTTGCTTAATATCTATTCAGGTTTTTCTGCAATTGAAAAAAATAAGCTAGTTGAACAATATGAAGGTCAAAATTTTTCTAAATTTAAGTCTGATTTATCTGATGTGTTGGTAGAACGACTAAAACCAATAACAACAGAAGTTAAAAAACTAATGCAAGACATAGGCTATCTTTCAGAAATATTATTAGATGGCCAAAATAAAGCAAATCAAGTTGCGCAAAAAACAATTAATGATGTATATGATATTGTAGGACTACATAGAAATGAAGCATAGATCAAAATTTTTAGTAATAGTTGATGACTCTGAGGAATTGAACGTTGCAATCAGATTTGCCGCTAAGCGTGCGCAGAGTACAAAGGGAGGAATAACATTGTTAAATGTGATAGAACAATTCGATCCTCAACAATGGCAGTCAATAGAAGATATAATACTTCAAGAAGCAAGAGAGAAAGCACAAGAAAAACTTCAAAAATGGTCAAAGGTAATTAATGATCTAACTAATATTGTTCCTGAGCTTATTATAAAAGAGGGTACCACAAGTGAAAAAATTATAGAGACACTAGAAGAGGACAACGCGATTAGATTTCTTGTTTTAGCTGCGGCTGAGTCAGATCAACCCGGACCACTTGTATCACTTTTGGCAGGACAAAAATCTGGAAAGTTACCTGTGCCTATTGTTATAATTCCACAAGGACTTTCAGACGAGCTAATAGATGATTTAGCATCTCGATCAGATTAAAAATCAATTAAATTTCAGTAACTTAATAAATAACTGCATCTAAACTTTAAAATTTTATGAATCTATCTATATAACTCTAGGAACATTATGTTTATACAAACCGAATCAACTCCAAATCCAAATTCACTAAAGTTCATTCTTACTGATCATGAGCTGTGTGAGCAACCAATTGAATTCAATAAATCACAAGTTAACAGAAACTCAGTATTAGCAGACGAACTTTTCAAAATAAAAGGGGTTGATAATGTATTATTTAACAAAAATTGTATCTCAGTTAATAAAAATGATTATACCTGGGATCAACTTAAGGCTTCAATATTACATGTAATTTCTAATCATCTTAACTCTGGTCTTCCAGCTATTGATAAAAGAGACGATGACATAAATGAATTAGATAACATACAGTTTCATGACGATGACCTGAAAGTAGTTAATATGATCAACAGTATATTATTATCAAAGATCAGACCGGCAATTATGCAAGATGGCGGAGACGTAAAATTTATAAAATATGAAAGTGGTACAGCTTATCTTTCCTTAAAAGGGAGCTGCGCAGGTTGTCCAAGTGCAACGGTTACATTGAAAAATGGTATCGAAAATATGCTTAAACATAATGTTCCTGAAGTCAAAAAAGTTGAGCAGGTACTATAGAAGAATAATCGCTATGAATATTTTAATTACTCAAGATAAAAATATTAAATTTCTATTTAAAATATATTATTTTATTTTTTTACTCATCGTCCTATCGGTTTTAACTTCGCTGATATATACCAATACCTTTTATCAAAAGTCATATACGATGAAAGATATGCCTTTAAATCATGCTGAAAAAGATATGCAGGCTTCTTACATAATTGATTTAAAAACTGCAAAATCTCTCCAGCAAAATGAACTAATTTACGATACTAGGATTGATCAAATCAGAGAAACTAAGTCGATACCAAATATGAAAGTGTCTCAACTACCTAAGGATCTAAAAAGTATAAAATCCATTAAAAATAGAAAAGAATTATTTATAAAAATTACATTACCGTTAATAGTCCAAGAAAATAGAAAAATTTCATCTTTGAACCAGAATATAAAATTAATCAAAAATAGCTTTGATCAAATATCACGAAAAGAAGCAATTTGGGTTAAAAATTTAATGGAAGAATATAAGGCCGATACTTTAGACTCTCTATTAATAAAAGTTGATGAAATACCCGTTTCACTCGCACTAGCTCAGGCTGTTATAGAGAGCGGATGGGGCACTTCCAGATTTGCATACGAGGGTAATGCACTTTTTGGGCAGTACATTTGGGGTAAAACTAACGATGGTATCATTCCAAACGAAAGAGAAACTGATGCTAAATATAAAATCAAATCTTTCAATAATTTAAGTGAGTCTGTAGCGTCTTATATGAAAAATCTAAATACAAATTTTCACTATAATGAGTTTCGCATTAATAGATTTGTGCTGCGTTCAAATAAGATACCTCTGAAAGGTACTTATTTAGCTGAGTTTTTATCTAGTTACTCTATTGAAGATGATTATATTGATAAAATTAAAAATATTATTGAAATAAATGACTTTCAAGATTTTGAAAACTTAAGTATTGATCAGCAGACTCCACTGATTACTGATATCATTTAACTAAAAACTGATATCCAAACCAATACCATTCATCATCAACCTTTGTTGTACAATTTAGACGCGCTCTTCCACTTAAATAATCTTCTTTTAATTTTATTTGGAATCTATTTTTTTTTATATTTATTATTTCTTGCTTATCCCATTTGCCACCAGGATTAGAAAAACAATCTATAGTGCTTCCTTTCAAATTATTTAAAATACTAAACTCAATTAAGGGTTTTTTGTTATCGATCAAAAACATATCTCCTGGCAAAAAATCCTTTATATTAAGAGAATAAGCATTAACTGCAAATTCAAATCTATCAATATCTCCAAATCTTTCATTGAGTGAAAACCTAGGTAAATAGTATTGGTTATCAAAACTGGAAATAACCCCAGAGTGTTGACCAAATGCATGCGAAATACCAAACTCCTTGAGTATATCAATTACTTCATTACTAGATTCTCCGTAAGGATAGGCAAATAGTTTAGGTATGTAACCAATATTTTTAATCCAGCTTTTATGAGAATTTAAAATGTCTTCTTTTATTTCCGAAATGGAATTTAATGGCATGTGTAAATGTGTAGATGTATGTTGTCCAATGCTTCCGCCCTCATCAACAAATGTTTTGATTTCTTCCCAAGTCATGTAACCATTTGTTCTATTATCAATTATCTCAGTAGACAGAAATAAAGTGACAGGAATTTCATTATCTCTAAAAATTGGCCAAGCAATTTTATAAAATGAGCTATATGCATCATCAACAGAAAACGCCACAGTCTTGTCATTAAATTTTTTATTTTGATCTAGATCTTTAATCAATTCTTCTAATTTAATAATCTTAATTTCATTATTAAGAATGTAATCTATATGCGAAAAAAATTGCTCTTCACTAACATTAGTAGAAGGGTATTTGTCTTCTCCAAATCTGTGATACATGAATACCGAAACACCAGACTCAGAAAAAGCAGGTAAAGTATATGATGAGAAAATTATTAAAAATAAAAAATAATTTTTGCTTAAATTATTAAAAAAAAAATTATTCATATCATCTAATTTTTAGTCTATATGTAAAAAATAGCAATATTATGTTTCTTATTTTAGATTTTACTCAGTCATTTAAATTAGCTTTAATATATAATGGTAAATCAGTTAATAAAGAATTAAATATAAAAAAAAATATTTCCGAAATATTAATTATTGAGATTGATAAATTTTTAAAAAGATCACATACAAATATAAAAAAAATAAAATCAATTTATATTATTACAGGACCGGGAAGTTTTACTGGTATTAGAACTGCATTAACTTTTGCTAAAGCTCTTAAGTTGACCATGAATTTAAATGTATTTGGATTATCTAAATTTGAATTAATCAATTTTAAAATGGAACTGAGTAAAATTAGAAAAACAAAATGTATAATTTTACACTTTAGAAATAATGAATTTTTTGTTCAATCATTCAAAGGCGATAAGAGCATTAATTCACCTACATTAGTTAATTTTGATAATGAAAAGTTCAGATACAACAGTTCAACAATATATATTTGCAATATTAATTTACTTGAAAAATCATTAAAAAATACAAGTTTTCTTAAAATAAAAGAGAATTTTCATTTAATAGATTATAATTTGAAAGAATTACCAGAAATAATTGATAATAATATGATTGATAAAATTGACCCAAAACCATTATATATAAATAATTATTTTTGAGTGGTTTAAATGATTGACGTAAAAAAAATGTGCAGAGATAAAGGGTTAAGAATGACAGAGCAAAGAAATATTATTGCCGATGTTATTACAGAGATGAGTGCCAATGGCCACCCTGACGTAAATGAAATATTTCTTAATGCCAACGAGCAGGATAAAAATATTAGTATTGCAACGGTCTACAGGACTGTAAAACTTTTTGAAGAATATGGTGCTATTGAAAAACATGAATTTAAAGATGGTAGATCAAGGTATGAAGCTATTGAAGACCATCATCACGATCATTTGATTGATATTGAAACAGGAGAAATTCACGAATTCACAAATGAAGAAATTGAAGAGATTCAACGTTCTGTTGCAAAGTCGCTCGGATACAATCTTGTTGATCATAGGTTAGAGCTTTATGGAATCAAAATAAAAAAAAATAATTAGATGTCTATTTTAAGACTCGTTTTTATTTTGATTTTTCTACTTTTTATTATAGCTTTTTCTATACCTATCCAAATTTTTTGTAACATCATTGGATTTAAGTTAAAGAGGATTTATCCTCTTTACTTTTATCAAATGATAAAAATAGTTACAGGTATTAATATTAATTTTAACACAACAAGACTTAACAAAAAAAATATGGGAGTTCTCTATATAGCAAACCATGTTTCTTGGTTTGATATAATTTGTTTAGGAACACTACTTAATGCACGATTCATAGCTAAGAAAGAAGTATCACAAATGGGAATTTTTGGTTTTTTAGCAATGTTAAGTAATACTTTTTTTATAGATAATGAAAATAAAAATAAAATTGTTGAATATAATTATTTAATTCAAAAAAAACTAAAAGCTGGTGAAAATTTTATTATCTTTCCGGAAGGTACGACTTCTGATGGAAACGGTATTAAGAATTTCAAATCTTCTATGCTTGAGTGCGCTTTTGACAACAATAACGAGATTAAAATTCAGCCAATTTCAATATGTTATTCAAAGTTAAATAATATTCCGATGGGTATTTATTTAAGACGAAACATTGCTTGGGTCGGCGATACCTCAATGGTTGCAGCAATGGCAAATTTTCTCAGATCTGGTAGAATTACAGTAGATATCATTTTTCATGATCTCATGAGCGTAAATAACTTTAAAAATCGAAAAGAACTGGCAGCTCATTGTGAGAAGCAGATATTAAGTGGTTTAAATCAAAGCATAAAAGTTAATTAAATGAGCCATTCAACTTTTTTCGTAAAATCTTATGGATGCCAAATGAATATTTACGATAGTGAAAAAATAACTTCAATTTTAGAAAATAAAGGTTTGAAGCTAAATAAATATGCTGAAGATGCTGATCTGATTGTATTTAATACATGTAATATTAGAGATAAGGCCGCCCATAAACTCTATTCTGATATTGGAAGAGTAAATAAATATAAGAAGGAACAAACTATTGCTGTTGTTGGTTGCGTAGCCCAGGCTGAAAACTCAGAAATGTTTAATAAAAATAAGTCGATTGATATAATTTTGGGTCCACAAAGTTATCATTTACTACCACAAATGATTGATGATTTAAATAAATACCCGAAACAGCTCAATACTGAGTTTATTGTAAATGAAAAATTTGATTATCTAAGTGAACAAAAAAGAAAGCAAGGTGTTTCATCATATATAACCATTCAGGAAGGTTGTGATAAATTTTGTTCGTTCTGTGTTGTTCCTTACACAAGAGGACCAGAGTACTCCCGTCCTTTAGATTCGATATTAAAAGAAGTAAATATTCTTACTAATAATGGCGCAAAAGAAATTGTCTTACTTGGTCAAAATGTTAATGCTTATGAGTCTATTAACAATGGAGTGAGAGTAAATATTTCTAATCTTATAGAAGAAATTAGTAAAAATGAAAACGTGAAAAGAATTAGATATACAACCTCGCATCCAGTAAATATGAGTGATGATTTAATTAATATACATGCTGCTAATGATAAGCTTATGCCATTTATTCATTTGCCTGTTCAGTCTGGTTCAGAATCAATTTTAAAAAAAATGAACAGAAAATATGATCCCAATTTTTATCGAAGAACTATCGATAGGTTAAAGAAAGCAAAACCAGATATAGAAATATCTTCAGATTTTATTGTTGGTTATCCAGGTGAAACAGATCAAGATTTTAATGATACATTAAAACTTATTGATGATATTGAGTTTACCCAATCTTATTCATTTATTTATAGTTCAAGACCTGGAACTAAGTCATCGACAGAAATCGACGATACTCCAATTTCAGTAAAAAAAGAAAGACTTTTAGTGTTGCAAGAAAAATTAAAGAAAATTCAATACTCCTTTAATAAACAGTTTTGTAATAAAGCTGTAAAAGTTTTAATTGAGAATCAAAGTTTAAGTAATCCTGAATATTTCTTTGGAAGAACGCCCTTTATGCAATCAGTTTATATAAAGTCTAATGATCTAGTGCCAGGTTATGAAAAAGATATTGATATTACGTCTTGCAACCACAAGAGCTTATATGGTATTTGTTAAATTGATTATCCGCTTAATTTGAAAAATAAACAAATAAAATCTATATCCGAAAATCAAAAGGACCTGACGTCAGGATCTTCTATAATAAATATTGATAACTTAGATGTTGTAGAGATATTTGGAGTTAACAATGAAAATTTAAATTTTTTTGAAGATCAGCTTCCCATTAAGGTATTTCAAAAAGGAAATCAACTAATTATTAAAGGTGAAAAAAAATACAGAAATATTTTACGAAATGCAATTTTAAAAACACAACAGGATTTAAAATCTAGCAGAAAAGGAAATAATATTAATTTAATTCAGGAGAATCTAAAAATGCAATTTTTAAATGACAATGATAAAATAAGAAACTTGACAGTCACCAAGACAGCAAAACTTGATGTTATTGGTAAAAGTAAAATGCAAAATCATTATTTAGATATTCTTCAAAGAAAGAAAATTATCTTTGCGGTTGGTCCAGCCGGAACAGGCAAAACATTCTTAGCAGTTGCAGCAGCAGTTTCTCAATTACTAGATAATAAATTTGATAGAATAATTCTATCTAGACCAGCAGTAGAAGCTGGAGAAAAACTTGGTTTCTTACCTGGTGATTTAAAAGAAAAGGTAGATCCTTACCTGAGACCATTGTACGACAGTCTTTACGATCTTATGCCATCAGATATAGCGATAAGAAAAATTGAATCCGCTGAAATTGAAATAGCTCCTCTGGCTTTTATGAGAGGCAGGACATTAAATAATTCATTTGTCATCTTGGATGAAGCCCAAAATGCAACACATACACAAATAAAAATGTTCTTAACTAGATGTGGTAAAAATTCTAGAATGGTAGTTACGGGTGATCCATCTCAAATAGACCTCAATAGAAAAAGTGATTCAGGGTTATTAAAATCAATTAAAATCCTGGAAAAAATTGATAATATTGAAGTTGTTGAGCTAGGATCAAAAGATATTGTCAGAGATGAAATGGTCACAAAAATTATCAATGCGTATGATTCATACGATGACCAAATAAAAGACCTCTTTGATCAAAAATCATAATTAATGACTAAGATAACTTATAATATTGGGGACAAAGGATGGAAAAAACATTTTCCACATTTCAAAAAATATATTGAACAAGCTGTAAATGAAACGCTTAAGCAAATGGATATAAAGATTGATGAAGATATTGTCGTTAGTATTTTTTTAACCTCAAATAATGAAATTAAGAAACTTAATAATCAATATAGAAATAAAAATAAACCAACAAATGTTCTATCATTTCCAATGCAATCTACTTCAGATGGTATTCACCTTTTAGGTGATATTGTTTTATCAAATCAATTTTTATTGGAGGAGTCCATTGAACAAAAAGTTAAAAAGTACGACCATTTGTGTAAGATGACAATTCATGGAATGCTTCATCTGTTGGGTTATGATCACAATACAGAAAAACAGTTTAAGCGAATGAATAAGTTCGAAAACATAATATTTGATAATATAAAGCACTTATCATGATCAGAAAATTATTTGAAAAATTTTTTTTAAAAAAAAATACTGAAAATAACAATCTAAAACAAAGTATTGAAACTGTTTTAGATAGTGAATTGAAAGATACTGAGGGAATTTCAAAGCACGAAAGATTGATGCTTCTAAATATCTTAAAAATTGATGGCATCAGATCATCAGATATAATGATACCGAGGGCTGACATTGGTGCAGTTGAATTAAATGACAGCTTTGAAAAAGTGCTTGAGGTTTTTATAAAGGAAGCTCACTCTAGAGTGCCAATATATGAAAAAAATCTTGATAATATTATTGGCATGATTCACATAAAGGATCTGGTAAATTACCAAAATCAAAAAAAAACGGAAACTAATTTTCTTCAAAATTTAAAAAGAGAGATTTTAGAAATCCCTCCTTCAATGCCAGTGCTTGATTTATTGTTAAAAATGCAGTTAACCAGATTACATATGGGTATTGTAATAGATGAGTATGGCTGTACTGATGGTCTTGTTACAATTGAGGATGTAATTGAGGAAATTACTGGTGAAATTGAAGACGAACATGACGAAAAGAACTTGCCAATGCTCATTAAATCCTCTCTAAATACTTTCGAGGCTAGTGCTAGAATTGAAATAGATGAACTTCAAAAAGTAACCAATGTCGAATTTTTGAATTCATATGATAATGATGATGTTGACACACTAGGAGGATTAATTTTTTCAATAACGGGTCGAGTTCCGCAAAGAGGGGAAATTATAAAACACAGTTCAGGCACGACTTTTGAAATAAAAGATGCAGATCCAATGAAAATTAAATCCGTTAAAGTAACAACACCTAAAAAATAATGAAATTATTGGAATTGATTCCACTTAGAAGATTTTACGTACATGCTACTTGTTTCTTATTGGGAATACTCTTAGCATTTAGTTTTGAGCCATTCAAAGTTCCATTCTTGTCTTTAATTGCAATTGGAACTTACTTTTTAATCAATAACTATATTTTTGAAAATTTTAAAAGATATTACAAAATTTTTTTTTTTAATGGTATTTGCTTTGGTTTCGGTTTTTTTCTATTAAGTATGTATTGGGTTTCAAACTCAATAATTGAACTTGATGCAAAGTTATTTTATGTAGCACCAATTATTTTGATTTTTTTTCCTCTTTCTCTCTCTATTTTTTTTGGTGTAATGCAACTTATCAATGCTTTTTTATGGAGCAAGTTTAACTCAAAATTATTTTATTTCAGTTCAATATGGATAATTTTTGAATTTTTAAGAAGTGTAATATTTACAGGTCTGCCATGGAATTTAGTTGGATATAGTTGGTCATGGTCATTAAGTTACTCACAATCTGCATCAATTTTTGGAATTTATGGACTTGGACTAATAACTGTATTTTGCTCAGTTTGTATATTTAGCTACATTACTGATATAAAAAATAAATTTTATTTACTTACTGCAATTTTAATTCTCACTTTATTATACTTATACGGTTCGTATAGAGTTAATAATAATCAAACAATCTATTCAGAAAATGAATTAAGAATAGTACATACATATTTTAATCAAAAAGATAAATGGACGAAGAAATCGATTGAAAATACTGCGACAATGGGGTCTTCTAATTTAATTACAGTTTTCCCTGAAACCTCATTGGGACTTAATCCAAGTAGTCCAGAAAACTGGTTAGTTGGATATATTAGAAGAGATCAAAATAAATTTTATAATTCAATTAATTATAATGGATTTACTTACGATAAAAAAATTCTTGTACCTTTTGGAGAGTATTTTCCATTATCAAGTCTGATGAATATTTTATTTAGTGAAAATAAGTTTTTTGAAAACGAATTGACTAAAGGAAGTAGTGACCAGGTATTTAAGGCAAATATATTACCACTTATATGTTATGAAGTGATTTTTCCAAACTTCGTTCGTAATAGTATTTCAAATAACACTAATTTATTAGTAAACATAAGTAATGATGGATGGTTTGGAAACTTCAGTGGCCCTCGACAACATTTCACGCACGCTCTCTTTAGATCAATTGAACTTGGAATACCTCTAGTTAGATCTTCTAACAAAGGTTTTTCAGGCTTAATAAGCCCAATTGGAGAAATTTTATATGTCACAAATATTGGTAAAACAACCTACTTAGATGTGAAAATCCCTGAGAAATTGGAGACTACTGTCTATAGAGAATATGGAAATCTCTTGGCATATTTTTTAATAGTTTTATTTTTTATAATTGGCTATGCTATGTGCTTTAAACAAAATAGTTAAAACGTATGAGCAACAAGTATCTTTTTACAAGTGAGTCAGTTTCAGAAGGTCACCCAGATAAGGTATGTGATATAATTTCAGATTCTGTAGTTGATGATTTTCTTTCTCAGGAAAATCCTGAAAATTCCAGGGTAGCAATGGAAACGTTAGTAACAACAAATAAAGTTGTGATGGCTGGAGAAGTAAGAGGTCCAGAAAACTATAAGTGTGATTACGAGACGCTTGCAAGAAATGCAGTGAAAGAGATTGGATATGAACAAGAGGGTTTTCACTGGGAAAAGTTTTCTTTTGACTGTTCAGGTGTACATAGTCAATCTGCTGATATAGCTATGGGAGTCGATGCATCAGGAAATAAAGATCAAGGTGCGGGTGATCAAGGAATCATGTTTGGCTATGCTTGCAAAGAAACACCGTCATTAATGCCTGCACCAATATACTACTCACATAAAATTTTAGAAGAAATGGCATTTAAAAGAAAGAAAGGTGAAACACCAGGAATACAACCCGACTCTAAAAGTCAAGTTACGCTTCAATATAATAATGGCTCACCAGAGAAATGTACTAAAATAGTAGTTTCTACACAGCATGATGAAAATCTTGATCAACGAGGAGTGAGTGAAATTATTATTCCTATAATAAAAAATATTATGCCTGAAGAGTGGATTAGTAATGAAACTGAAATATTAATTAATCCCACTGGAAAGTTTGTAATAGGTGGTCCTGATGGAGATACGGGACTGACAGGAAGAAAAATAATAGTTGATACCTACGGTGGAGCGGCCCCACATGGTGGAGGTGCATTTTCAGGAAAAGACCCTACTAAGGTTGATAGATCAGCAGCTTATATCGCAAGATATATTGCTAAAAATGTTGTTGCCTCTGGGATTGCAGATAAATGTACTCTTCAACTTGCGTATGCAATTGGCGTCTCAGACCCGCTTTCAATCTATGTAGATACACATGGAACTTCTCAGATGTCAGATGAAGATCTCATTAAAAAAATTACATCCAACATTGATCTTACTCCTAGAGGTATTAGGGATCACCTTAATTTACATAAACCGATTTATAAAAAGAGTGCGGCATATGGTCATTTTGGAAGAGAAGCAGAGAGTGATGGATCATTTTCTTGGGAAAACATTGACCTAGCAAAAAAGCTTTAGAAAAATTCTTGTTTTTATTGAAAAACAAATATCCTAAGTATTATTCCTTTCAAGGAAGAAAAATATCCAAAAAAATTTCTTTACCTAAAAAAAAACTTAATAAATAAGTTTTATAATGATTTTTCTTTCGATCAGGATGTTATCGAATGTCTCAACAACGATAAAATAAATAGAAAAATAGATATACCTAATCGTTATGACATAACCAATATTGAAATTGGTTTTGGAAATGGCGAGTTTTTGATTAAAAATGCAATTTCTAGACCAAATGAATTATTTATAGGTGTCGAAGTTTATTTAAATGGTATTGCAAAAGTTCTTGAGTCAATTTTAGATTTTGGGTTAAAAAACATAATGTTAAGCAATTTAAATAGTTTTTATTTTTTAGAAGCAATGCCACATAAATCCATTGACAAAATTTTTCTTATTAACCCCGATCCTTGGGTAAAGAAAAGACATCATAAAAGAAGATTAATGTCTTACGAAATATTAAGTCTTTTAAATAAAATAACAAAATCAAAAAATTCAATATATATGACTACTGACTCTTCAGATTATCTGAGGGACACTGTAAGTCTCTTAAATGAATATAAAGATAGTTTTGGGACATTTACTTCATCTATACTTAAAAAAAACGATGAATTATATGGAATCTCAAAATATCAGAGAAAAGCATTAGAAAATGGGGGTAAAATCTATCTGTTAACTCTGTGAAATTACTAAATTTTACTTACTTGATTTATTAATACTACAGGTGTATAGACATACGAAAATATTGCTAATTCAAACAAAAGTGGGTTAAGCCCGCTTTTTTTTTACGCTGAAGGATACATATGGTTAGTGCAAATAAAATTGAAATTCTAAGAATTGCAGAAGCTGTCGCTCAAGAAAAAATGATTGATAAATCAATTGTTATAGCGGCTTTAGAAGAGGCAATTGCTAAAGCAGCCAAGAGTAATTATGGCGAAGAAAATGAAGTAATAGTAGAAATTAATCAAGACAATGGAGATATTTCAATATCAAGAAAAATGCTTGTTGTTGATGATGTTAAAAATAAATTTCTTGAAATTACTCTTAAAGCTGCAAAAAAAATAAATGGAGCTGCTCAAATAGGAGATCAACTGCTTGATCCACTCCCCCCTTTAGACTTTGGAAGAATAGCGGCACAAGCTGCAAAGCAAGTAATAAACTCAAAAGTCCGTGAAGCTGAAAGAGAAAGACAGTACAACGAATATAAAGACAGGGTTGGTGAAATTGTAAATGGAATTGTTAAAAGAATGGAGTTTGGAAATGTTATACTAGATCTAGGTAAAGCTGAGGGTATTGTTAGAAAAGATCAAACTATTCCTAGAGAAAATCTGCGTAATGGTGACAGGGTAAGAGCGTACATTTATGATGTACGTGCAGAATTAAAGGGACCACAAATATTTTTGTCCAGATCTCATCCACAATTTATGGCAAAACTATTTACTCAGGAGGTGCCAGAGATTTACGATGGAATTATTAGTATTAAAAGTGTAGCACGTGATCCTGGCAGTAGAGCTAAAATCGCAGTTTTTACAGAAGACGGCTCAATTGATCCAGTTGGAGCGTGCGTTGGCATGAGAGGCAGTCGAGTCCAGGCAGTTGTAAATGAATTACAAGGTGAAAAAATTGATATTATAAATTGGTCGGATAATGTTGCAAATTTAGCTATTGCTTCATTGTCTCCAGCTGAAGTTTTAAAAGTTGTTCTAGATGAAGACCAAAATAAAATTGAAGTTGTAGTTTCTGAGGAGCACTTAAGTCTTGCCATAGGAAGAAGAGGTCAAAATGTTAAACTTGCAACTGAATTAACTGGATATGAGATTGATATATTAACTGAAGATGAGGAGTCATCAAAGCGACAAGAAGACTTTGCAAATAAAACAGAAATATTTGTATCATCTTTAGATGTTGATGAAACGCTCGCACAACTACTCGTCAGTGAAGGGTTTGGAAGTGTAGAAGAAGTAATAGATACTGATAAATCAGAGTTATTATCTATTGAGGGCTTTGATGAAGAAATTGCTACAGAATTAATAGACAGAGCAAAGAAATTTTTATCAGATAAAGATGATGAGAATCAAACAAAAATAAAGAACATGAAAGTATCTAATGATTTAATTCAGTTTGATTTACTCTCGAAAGCTATGGTGGTTAAGTTAGCTGAAAACGACATTAAGACACTTGACGACTTTGCTGGATTGACAACAGACGATCTTATTGGCTACTTGGAAGTTAGAGGGGACAAAAATTCTAAAGTATTGGGGCTATTAGAGGAGTTTAATTTAACACGTGAAGAAGGAGACCAATTGATCATGGAAGCTAGAAAAATATGGCTTGAATAATTTGATTTATAGATTTTACTAATGACCGACACCGAAGATACAAAAAAAAAGAAGAAGACCTTAAGCTTAAAGTTGGGCTCCAAACCTCTAATCACGCCTAAGAGAAATATTGAAGCTGGTAAAACGGTAATTGTTGAAAAAAAGAGATATAAAAAAGGTATCAATACCGAACCTCAATCTCAAACTCTCAGTACAAATAAGCAAAATACCCCTGAGAAAGTATCAATAGAAAATAATGAAAAAAGTCAAAAAAAGTCAGGCGTTGTCCTT
>QCMN01000010.1 GCA_003213715.1 Pelagibacteraceae bacterium AG-422-B15 | reverse complement strand
TGACACTGGTAATATCATAACGTACAGAAGATCAAAAAAAACAAATGATATACTGTATTTTTCTCATGCTAACGGTTTCTGTGGGCAAGCGTATACAGATCTCTTAAATAAAATTGAACAAGAAAATTCTGAAATTGATATGATGAATGATGTAGAAAGTTCTGTGTCAACAGAAGAGCCTACATCACCAAGTGAAACCATGAATGTATCTGAGGTTGGGGAAACTGAAGTGAACAGCATTGAAGCAGAAGAGGTTTCAGAAAGTATCGATATAGCTCCTGAAACTGAGACAGTAGCTCAAGAAGAAAACGATACAAAAGATTAGTAGCTATCATGAATTTTGATTTTTCAGATGATCAAAAACTTCTACGTGATCAAGCTAGAAAATTTTTATTCGACAAGTGTGATCGTAAATCAGTAAGAACAATTCTTGATGACGATCAACTGCATTATCATAAAGAACTATGGTCACAAATATCCGAAATGGGTTGGACTGGAACTGCAATTCCAGAGGAATACGGTGGACTTGGTCTCGGTATGTTGGAACTATGCGTCATAGCAGAAGAATTGGGAAGATCTCTAGCACCCACACCATTCTCATCCTCAATATATTTATTTGCAGAATTTATTAAAAACTATGGATCTGAAGATCAAAAGAAAAAATTCTTACCATTGATTGCATCAGGTGAAAAAATAGGCACGTTTGCCCTATCCGAAACAAATGGGACGCCAAAACCATCAAATGTAAAAACAGAATATTCATCAGAAAAAATTAATGGATACAAATCACCTGTAAGTGATGGAGAGACCGCTGATTATCTAATAATTGCTGCCAACAGCGATAATAAAGGAAATAGAAATTCACTTTCATTATACATAATTGATTTACATCAAGATGGAGTAAGCAAAACAAGCCTTGAAACAATTGATCCGACGCGACCTGCTTGCAGTATTAAATTTGAAAATGTAAAAGCCGAATTGCTCGGCGAGCAAGGTATGGCATGGGATATGACAGAAAATATATTCAACAGAGCGGCAGTTTTGTATTCTTTTGAGCAAGTTGGAGGAGCGCAGGTTTCTCTGGATGAAGCAAAAAAGTATTCAATGGAAAGATTTGCTTTTGGAAGACAAATTGGTTCATTTCAGGCTTTAAAGCATAAAATGGCAGATATGTATGTTAAAATTGAATTAGCTAGATCAAATGCATACTATGGGGCATGGGCTTTGAGCACTGACTCCAATGAATTGCCTGTTGCGGCAGCTGGCGCAAGAGTGAGCGCCTCTGATGCCTTTAATTATGCTGCAAAAGAGAATATTCAAATTCATGGAGGAGTTGGCTTTACCTGGGATTATGATTGCCACTTGTTTTATCGTAGATCAAAACTACTTTCTTTAAATATTGGCAGTACAAGACAATGGAAAGAAAATTTAATTTCAAATCTTGAGAAAAGGAATATAGTTTAGTTATGGACTTTAATGATTCACAGCAGGAAGCTGCATTTAGAAAAGAAGCGAGGGACTTTCTCGAGGCAAATGCAGAAAAAAGATCAATAATTTCTGATAAGCCTAATGATAAAAGCCCTCAGATTGCTGTTGCAGGAGCTCCTGAAACAGTAAAGGGTGGTAAAGAAGCAGCTCAGGAGGCTTTAGAGCGAGCTAAAGTATGGCAAAAGAAAAAAGCTGAAGCAGGGTTTGCTGCTATTTTATGGCCTAAAGAGTTTGGTGGATATGGTGGATCGCCTATACAACAAGTTATCTATTCTCAAGAGGAACATGATTATTTGGTTCCTTCTGGTTATTTTGAAATTGGAATTGGCATGCTTGGCCCGACAATGATGGTGTGGGGTAAAGATGAAGATAAAAAAAGATACTTACCTAAAATGATTACAGGTGAAGAAATATGGTGCCAACTATTTTCAGAGCCATCAGCCGGATCGGATTTAGCTGGAATAAAAATGAAGGCAGAAAAGGATGGCGATGAGTGGGTTTTAAATGGTCAAAAGGTTTGGACATCTGGGGCGCATTTTGCTGATTATGGAATGATAGTTGCAAGATCTGATCCATCTGCGTTAAAGCATAAAGGCCTTACTTATTTTTATTTAGATATGAAAACACCTGGAATAGAAGTAAGACCAATCAAGCAAATATCAGGTACTTCAAATTTTAACGAAGTCTTTTTTAATGATGTAAGAATTCCTGATAGTCAAAGATTAGGTGGAGAAGGTGAAGGCTGGAAAGTTGCGCTTACTACACTAATGAATGAAAGACTTGCAGTAGGTGACCCTCCTGGGCTTGATTTTGATCAAATATTTGAAGCAACAAAAGAACTAGAAGTTGAAGATGGGCTTGCCATCAAAAATAGTGAAGTTAGACAGAAAATGGCCGATTGGTATGTTCAGTCTCGTGGTTTGCAATATACAAAATTTAGAAGTATTACTGCTTTATCAAAAGGTCAGACTCCAGGTCCAGAGCTATCAATAAGCAAACTTGTTACAGCATCAAAAATGCAAGATGTCTCTGCTTATGCGCTTGAACTAATGGATTCTTCAGGAATGGTTCATCACGATCAAAACCCTGTATTAAAGAACTTATTTCAAAATGGATATTTTTTCTCTGCAGCAATGAGAATTGCAGGTGGTACAGATGAAGTTCTTCGTAATATTATTGCAGAGCGAGTTCTTGGGTTACCACAAGATGAAAGAGCGGATAAAAAAGTTCCATTTAACGAACTTCCATCTGGCAAAAACTAAGCTCTAAGTGTTTACAACGATATTTAGCAATGTTGCCTCTGGCGACTTGCTATTTTCTGTAATGTTATTGGTTAGTACTGGTATTTTTGCAGGATTTATTGCAGGACTTTTTGGAATTGGAGGAGGTGTAGTTGTTGTACCTGCTCTATACTATATCTATACGCTAGCAGAAGTAGATGAGAGTATAAGAATGCACTTGGCTGTTGGAACTTCTCTTGCAAATATTGTGCCAATTTCAATTATATCGGCTATAAATCATCATAGAAGAGGTTCAGTCAATTTAGATTTTTTAAAATTTATTTCTTTGTCATTATTGATCGGAGTGATTTTCGGTTCGATAGCAGTATCCTTTCTTGAAGGTAGTAGCCTAATACTAATTTATTCTATAATCTTATTTTTTGTAGCTCTTCAATTTTTCTTTTGGAAAGATGAATGGAGATTTGCAGATAAATTTCCAAACAATTTAAAAGGTCATGGCTATGGATCAACAATTGGTTTTTTATCTGTAATAATAGGTGTTGGTGGTGGCTCAATAAGTATACCCATCTTAAAACTTTATAACTTCGATATACACCGTGCCATTGGAACCGCTGCTGGCATTGGAACAATAATTGCTGTTCCTGGTACAATTGGTTTCATTATAGCTGGAGTTCAAAATAATGTATCTCTACCACTAACTTATGGATACGTAAGTTTAGTAGGTTTAATTTTAATAACGCCCATGACAATAATAGGCGCCCCTTTGGGAGTAAGATTTGCCCATTATCTCTCCAAAGGTAAATTAAGTTTTATTTTTGGTTTATTTATTTTATTTATGTCCATTCGATTCTTTATTGAATGGGCATCATTAACATCATAGTTTTTGATCGTATTCTCCAACTTTACCAGTTTCATTTAAAAGTGTGTTTATGTATTTAAAAATTATTTCAACTTCTTCATTTGAAACAAGGCTTTCAATAACTATAACTAAAGATGGCTTATTTGATGATGCTCTAATCAACCCCCATGAGCCATTGGATAAGCTAAATCTAATTCCATTTACTGTATTTGTTTCAACAATTTCACAATCAGCGACATTTATTTTATTTTTTTTATCTTGAATTATTTTATTTGTTATTTCATCTACGACGCTATATTTTTCCTCATCCTTGCAGAAAGGGGCCATAGTTGGAGATTGATAAGAAGTTTTCAAATTTGAATATAATTCAGACAAAATCTTATTTTTATAGTGATCCAAATATTCAATCATCATAGAAGCTGATCTCAAACCATCGTCAAAGCCCAGTCCTAAGGGCTTACCAATGAAAAAATGACCACTTTTTTCAAAACCACATAAGGCATTTATTTCATTAACCCGCCTTTTCATATGTGAGTGACCAGTCTTCCACATATCAACAGTGCAATTATTTTTTTTCAAAATCTCATTATTAAAAAATAAACCAGTTGACTTTACATCGATAACAAATTTTGAACTTGAATATTTCTCAGATAAATACTCTGCAAGCATTAATCCTATTTTGTCAGAAAATATTTCATTACCTTCATTATCCACAACCCCAAGACGATCGCCATCACCATCAAAAGCAAATCCTACATCTGCATTATTTTCTTTTACACTTTTTGCAAGATCATTAAGCATTGTCAGATCTTCCGGATTAGGATTATAATTAGGAAATTTAAAATCTAAATTACAATGCAATTCAATTACTTCACATCCAAGGCTTCTTATCAAATCAGGGGCAAATGCACCTGCTGTTCCATTGCCACAAGCTATAACAATTTTCAAATTTCTTTTTACTGATTGTGTGCCCTTTAGATATTTTAGATATGCATCACGAATACCTTCTTTAAACTCGTAACTGCCGTTATTCGATGGAATGTAATCATGACTATTTTCAGAAATAGTTTTTATTTCTTTTATATCATCAGGACCAAATGTAAGTGATTTTTCTATTCCAGACTTTATTCCTGTCCAACCATTTTCATTATGGCTTGCGGTTACCATAGCAAGACTATCGGTATCTAAGTGATGTTGGGCAAAGTATACCATTGGTGATAAAGCTAAACCAACATCGATTACTTTGAGACCACTTGTCAATAATCCTTTTGTTAGATGGTATTTTACCTCAGTACTGTATGATCTATAATCTTGACCAATAACGATAGATGAGCCTTGACCTTCAGAATTGCTTATATATTTTCCAAGGCTGTAACCAAATATTTCTAATCCTTTTTTGTTTATTTCTTCTGGATAAAGCCAACGTGAATCATACTCTCTAAACCCGTTTGGAGATATTTGAGCCTTGTCTAAACCCTCGTCAAAATCAAAAGAAAGAGGTTTTTGATTTTCAAAAATTTCCATTTTTTTCTTGCTTTGTAATTTCGAATATACAATAGTTTTAATGTTGGTTCACGTAAAGTGAATAACAGGGAATAAGGTTTAAAGCCTTAACTGTACCCGCAACTGTAACTTTGGAATTTAAGTACAAATACCACTGATCAATCGGGAAGGTGTGCTTAAGTAGTGATGGAGAAGTCAGGAGACCTACCAACAAAACATAGTCATCCACAGGTGATCGGGATAATCATTTGGACAATTTGTTTGCGGTGACTTCAAACTGGAGGCAAAGATGACCAAAAGACTTTTATTCTCAATAATTATATTTGTAACTTTTATTACTAATCTAATTGCTGAAACGCCGGAAATTCTTATTAACCCTAGTAATGAAGAGTACACTCGACTTTCATCGGGCTTAGCTGGATCAAATATCACTATAATTTCAAAAGAAGAACTCAAATTATATCAAAACAAATCCTTGCCAAAAATAATAGAAAGCTATTCAGGTATTTCTACGAGAACAACGGCAGCTGGATATGACGGAGTATACACCACATTAGATATGCGGGGTTTTGGAGAAACAGCGAAATCAAATACTCTAATTCTAATTAATGGTAGACGCCTCAATGACGTTGATATGTCAACTATAAACTCTCATATACCTACAGAGAGCATTGAAAGAATAGAGATAATAAGAGGAGGATCAGCCGCGACATTGTATGGTTCAGGTGCAGTCGGAGGTGCAATTAACATCGTTACAAACAATAAGGATATAATTAATTCTCTTAAAACCTCAATTGGTTCATTTGGCAATAAAAGTGCGGATATATCATTATTTACTAAAATAAACGATCAGAGTTCTGTTGGTCTTTTTGGATCTCAAACTACAAACAGTAACTACCGAGATGCATCGGATTTTGATGAAAGTAATATTTTATTAAATATGAATCATAAAGTTGAAGATATAACTTTAAATATAGACGTGATGTCGATGGAAAATGAAAAAGATCTCCCAGGTGGAAGAATCAAAGGGGGTGAAGTTTATAATTACCATATTTGTAACCGCTACGAAGATAGCAAGACAGCAAGAAACATAGGTGGAAGCACATTAGAAAATGGAGACTCATGTAATACAGAGCGACGAGTAGATTATGCTAATACTGAAATGGACTCGATTAATGCCAGTGTTGTTGTTCCTTTAAATGATATGAATAAGATTTTTATTAACGCTGGCTACAGAGATAAAACAGATAAATCTTTTTTTGGAGCAAACGCAAATACAGCGTCTACCCCAGATAACAGTGATAGATATACAGTCACAACAATCGATGGAAATAATTTTAATTCCAGATACGAGACGAAACAAGTTAATGAAACTCACTCCAATATCTTAAGCATAGGGTATGACTTTGCACATTCTTTTTATGATTCAGCCAAACATAGAAAAGAAGATGAGGCAATGGGACATCAAATTTTTGCCAATCTTAAGGTCAGATCATTATATTTTCAAAATACCACGTATGTAAATGAAAGTGACCTTACAATTTCATTAGGGTATAGAGATGAAAAAAGTATGTTTGGAGCTCGTGATGACATCGATAAAACAGCTCCTGGTTTTGCTGACATTGACTACGGTATGTTTGGAATTTATCCAGTAATTTATGATATGACAACTCATAACGACACAACGAGCAATCAGGCATTCAATGTTGGTTTTGAAAAAAAATTAGATAGAGGTCTTTCTTTGTATGCAAGTTATGCCGAGTCTTTTCGAATTCCTAATATTGATGAAAGAGTTGCCTCTTCGAGCCCAAAGACAACCTTTGATCTAAAACCTCAGGAGTCTGAGGGTTACGATATTGGAGTCAGATATTTCAGAGATAAACTTAATTTAGATGTTAGTTATTATTCGATCGATACAACAAATGAAATACAATATAGAAATGGTATAAATACAAATGTAGATCCGATTGAGCGTAAGGGCTTTGATATTGATTTTGGATATAGTCTTGATCAATCTAATAAGTTAAGGGGATCTTTTAGTTATACTGTTGCAGAGTTTACTGCTGGAACACTTACGCCGGGAATAAGTACTTATGGGGAAGCATTTGCACCTAATACATGGCAAAATCTCTTAGGCGGTGTTGACACATTACATTTAAGAGGTAAATCTGTACCACTTATTTCACCAATACAATTTAGTTTAGCTTATGAAACTGAAGTGAGAAACAATTTAACTCTTGATTTAGAATTGAATTATTTAGATAAAAAATATGTTTCAAATGATGAAGAAAATATCGAGCCGCAGATACCAGATTACTATATTGTAAATTCTTACTTCAGTTTTGTTGATAAAAACTACACTCTTAATTTTGGCGTAAACAATTTATTTGATGAAGCGGCTTACGATTATGCGGTTTCAAGTACTTTTCATAATGAAGCACATTACGGATTATCCAATGTATATCCATTACCAGATCGAAATTTATTCTTTAATTTTGGATATACTTTTTGATATAGAGGAGATATAAATTATTAAATGCAAATTAATAAAAAAATTATTTTTGGTATTTCAATAGTATTTGTATTGGCATTAAGCAGAGTCCTGCCTCATCCTCCTAATTTCACACCAATATTAGGAATGGCCTTTTTCGCAGGTGCCGTGTTTGATAAAAAAGTATTGGCATATTGTATTCCAATTCTAGCAATGTTAGTCAGTGATTTATATTTAGGTTTTCATGCTGGTATGCCAATAATTTATTTTGCTATTTGCGTGTGTATATTGATTGGTACTTTTTTTCATTCAAAGTTAAATCTAACTACTTCATTTTTAGGAATTAGCGCAGGTGTAATATCTTTTTATTTAATATCAAATTTTGCTGTTTGGTATGGATCAGGAATGTATGCTTCTGATTTGAATGGACTAATCACTTGCTACATAATGGCTCTACCATTTTTGCAAAATACATTTTTATCAAGCATTCTCTATGGTATGGCCGCTTGTATATTATATTTAATGGCTGATAAGCATCTAAAATTTAGCGCAAAACAGGCCTAAAAGAATATTGAAAAGCTTTTTTTTTAACATTATATAATTATAAATACAATTTTAGGAGATTCTATGGACACCGCTTTTTCAAATGAAGATTTAAAGTTTCAAAGTGAAATAAGGGATTTTATCAAAACAAATTACCCACAAGAACTTAGAGACTCAATCAATTCAAAAAGAAAACTAGGTAAAGAACTCTCGAGAGAAGATCTTACAACTTGGCACAAGATTTTAGGAAAGCACAATGGTTGGTCAGCACCAAGTTGGCCTAAACAGTATGGGGGCGCAGAATTTACTCCTACACAAAAATATATTTTCGAGCAAGAATGCGCAAAAGCTGAATGTCAATATATCATGCCATTTGGAATAAATATGGTTGGTCCAGTAATTTATACATTCGGAAATGAGGAGCAAAAAGCGCAACACTTACCTGGAATTTTGAGTGGTGAAGTTTTTTGGTGCCAGGGTTACTCAGAGCCTGGCTCAGGTTCGGATCTTGCTTCACTAAAAACTAGTGCCGTGAAGGAAGGTGACCATTATATCGTTAATGGACAAAAAACTTGGACTACAATGGCACAGTATGCAGATTGGATTTTTTGTTTGGTAAGAACCAATCCTGATGCAGAAAAACCTCAACAAGGCATTTCATTTCTTTTGATTGATATGAAAACTCCTGGCGTAACTGTTAGACCTATCAAGCTTATGGATGGATCTCATGAGGTCAATGAAACTTGGTTTGATAATGTTAAAGTTCCAGTAGAAAATTTAATTGGCCAAGAAAATATGGGTTGGACTTATGCAAAATTTTTATTAGCTCATGAAAGATCAGGTATTGCTGGAGTTGCAAGATCAAAGAAAGCAATAGAAAGAATAAAACAGATTGCTAGTTCTGAAATGTCATACGGCGAACCTTTAATACAAGACCCAGCATTTAAAGCAAAAATAGCAGCTGCAGAATTAGAGTTATCAGCACTTGAATATACTGAATTGAGAACGCTTGCAAAGGACTCTGCCGGTAAAGGTCCTGGGCCAGAGTCATCTCTTTTGAAGATTAAAGGAACAGATATTCAGCAAGCTGTCACAGAGTTGGCTATGGAAGCCGTTGGATATTATGCAAATCCTCACCTAGGTACGACTTTGAGTAATGAATATGTCGGTCCAGACTATGCTACTAATCTATCAGGTACATATTTTAACTTTCGTAAGGCATCCATTTATGGAGGATCTAACGAAATTCAAAGAAATATCATAGCTAAAATGGTCTTGGGTCTCTAGTACCTTTTGACATATTTAGTGTCATAACTTATAACGCTTTTTTATGAATTTTGATTACACCGAGGAACAAACCTTGCTCGACAACATGGTTACTTCTTTTGTAAGAGATAATTATGATTGGGACACTCGTTGCAATATAGTCAAATCAGAAGAGGGATGGAAAGAAGAAAATTGGAAACAATTTGCTGAACTTGGTCTTCTAGGCGTTCCATTTGAAGAAGCTTATGGAGGGCTTGGTGGCAAATCTACTGATTTAATGATTGTAATGGAACAGTTTGGAAAAGGACTTGTTGTTGAACCATATTTACCAACTGTAATATTAGCTGGTGGGCTGATATCAAAACTTGGATCTGAGGAACAAAAGAATTCGATTATACCAGAGATAATCTCAGGCAAGATAAGATGTGCGTTTGCATATGCTGAACCACAAAGTAGATTTGATTTAAATGATGTAAAAACGTCAGCTGTACTTAACGGAGATGATTATGTATTAAATGGTTTTAAGTCGGTGGTATTTGGAGCAGGTATGGCTTCACACCTTATTATTTCTGCAAGAACTGAAGGAGAGCAAAGATCTGAGTCTGGAATTACATTATTTATTGTTGATACAAAGTCTGAGGGACTTACACTGCAAAATTATCCAACAATTGATGAATACAGAGCCTCTGAAGTTATCATTGAGAATCTAAAAGTTTCAAAAGATAATGTTTTAGGAAAAGTTAATATGGCTTACGATGCCATTGAGGAAATTGTAGATATAAGCACTATTGCTGCATGCTCTGAAGCAGTTGGTATTCTGCAAGTTTTAAAAGACTCCACAACTGAATATTGTAAAAACCGGAAACAATTCGGACAATCAATTGCTAAAAACCAGGTTATACAGCACCGTCTAGTGGATATGATGATTGAGTATGAACAGGCTAAGTCGATTCTTTACATGGCAGTAACAGCAAATTTGACTAATTCAGATGAAAGAAGAAAAGCAGTATCAGCTGCTAAAGCACGTATAGGTAAAGCAATAAAATTTGTAGGCGAAAGTGCTATTCAATTGCATGGCGGAATGGGTGTTGTTGATGAATATATGGTAAGTCACTATTTTAAAAGGGCGACAATGATTGGAGTATTATTTGGTAATACTGATTATCATATGAAAAGATATATGACTCTTACCCAATCAGGTATTTCATCATCTGACGAAGCGATTTCAGTCAGTGTTACCTAAATAAATTTTATTCAGCGAGTTTTTTAAATATGTGAGCTGTATGTTCTGCTCCTGTTTTGAGTGCCTTACCGCCATCCATATTCGATGCTTCAGCCCACTTTTCAGCTAACATATCCGCATTAAGTTCATCGCCTTTAAGAGCAACACCTTGTGAATGAACTATTTCTGCAGAAGCAAATACACCAGCACCGGCTGATATCATCGCACCATTCGGTGAATCTTCTGATGCCATAAACATGACTGCAGGTGAAACAGTTTCAGGTTTTAAACTATCGAAAACTGCATCAGGCATTCCTAAATTTTCTGTCATTCGTGTTGCCGCAACAGGAATTAAAGAATTTACTTTAATATTATATTTCATACCTTCAATTTTAAGAGTATTCATTAGTCCAACAACTCCCATTTTAGCTGCACCGTAATTCGATTGCCCAAAATTTCCAAATACACCAGATGAAGAAGATGTCATGATTATTCTTCCATAATTTTGTTCTGTCATAATTGGCCAAACCGCTTTTGTACAATAAACAGAACCCATCATATGAACGTTTACTACAAATTCGAAATCATCAAGTGTTACTTTTGCAAACGACTTGTCTCTCAAAACACCTGCATTATTTACTAAAATATCAACACGACCAAAGGCAGCCATTGTATCATCAACTAGTTTTTTCACGCCTGCTTTGTCAGTTACACTTGATCCGTTAGAAATTGCCTCACCACCCATGGCTTTTATTTCATCAACTACTTTATCAGCAGCTTCACTTGATCCACCAGTACCATCAACAGAACCACCTAAGTCATTTACGACAACTTTAGCTCCTCTTTTTGCAAATTCTAATGCGTGACATCTTCCAAGACCTCCACCTGCGCCTGTAACTATTGCAACTTTATCGTTAAAACTAATTGTCATGTATAACTCCTATTCGATTAATTCCGTTAATTGAGAAAAATTGTTTATAACTAAATCAGCATCATTGTAAATATTTTTATTGTCAGTATATCCATAACCCACCAAAACAACTGGCATATTTGCATTATGACCTGCATTTAAGTCTGTTGCACTATCTCCAATCATTATTGACTCATTTTCACTTACACTTAATTTTTTACATATTTCAATCAATGGAAATGGGTCAGGCTTACTTTTTGCAAACGTATCTCCACCAACGAGATAGTCAAAGTAATGCAAGACTCCAAGTTTTTCTAATAACATATTGCTGAGCTTTTCCATTTTATTCGTACAAACTGCCAACTTTAATTTTTTAGATTTTATGAGCTTTAATACCGTTTCAACATTTTCAAATAATACACTATCGTCGTCAATGTTATGGGTGTAGTGAAGCAGAAATATCTTTAACATCTCATTTATTTTATTTTCATCGTGAGGAATATTTTTAGTAACCACTGTTCTTCGAATTAATTCGCGAGCTCCGTAACCAACTAAGTTCCTTATCTCCTCCAATGTGACTAGCGGTTCATTCAGCTCTGATAGCATATAATTCAGTGAATTTTTAAAATCTGGAGCTGTATCAACTAGCGTTCCATCTAGGTCAAATATGAAGAGTTTCTTATTTTTTAAATTCATTTTATGAGTAAATCTCTGAAATAAAATTTTACGATACAATTAATGGCATATTGGTTATTTTCCAAAAAAAATTCAATGAAAAATTTAGAAATAATAATACTTGCCGCTGGTAAAGGCACAAGAATGAAATCAAGCAAACCCAAAATATTTCACGATTTGGGTGGTAAGCAAATAATTGATTATGTGATTGATGCATCATTTAGATTGAAGCCAAAAAGAATTCATTTAGTTGTAAACAACCAAATTAAAGACAATTTTAAAAACTATAACAATTTAAATATTGTTATTCAAAAAAAACAGAATGGCACTGGCGATGCAATAAAGTCTGCTATAAAAAGTCTTGAAAAAGACTCAGTCACTCTAGTTCTTTACGGTGACGTCCCTCTTATAAAACATAAAAGTATTCTTAACGTTTCAAAAATTAAAACAAACACAGTTAACTTATTATGTTTCAATAAAGAAGAAAGAAATAATTATGGTAAAGTTATATTAGGTACTAACGGTTTGATCAGTCAGGTGATTGAGCAAAAAGAGCTAAAGAAAAATGAAAATTACTACTTATGTAATTCAGGAATCTTTGCTATCGAGACAAAGCTATTAAGCTCTTTGTTACCTAAATTAAATAATAATAATAAGAAGAAAGAATTTTATTTAACTGATATATTTAATTTGGCATTTAAAAAAGGTGTAAAAGTCAATCCGATACAAACCGCAGAGACAGAAGTTATGGGTGTAAATGATAAAAATGATTTAGCGATGGCTGAAAAAGAAATCCAAAATGAATTGAGATCCAAGCATCTTACTGCAGGCGTGACCATGAGAGACCCTGATACTGTATATTTATCGAAAGATACTAAAATTGGAAAAGACGTTACAATTCATCCATTTGTGATCATCGGCAAAAATGTCGTTATTGGTAACAATACTGAGATACACGCATTCAGTCATATAGAAGATTGTAAAATTGGGAAAGAAGTCAGTATTGGACCTTATGCAAGAATAAGACCAGGCACAAAAATAAATGATAATGCTAAGGTCGGTAATTTTGTAGAGATCAAAAATTCAAAAATAGATAAGGGGTCAAAAGTTAATCACTTGTCATATATAGGTGACACAGAAATAGGTATAAAAGTTAACGTGGGGGCTGGAACTATTACTTGCAATTACGATGGTGCCTCAAAATTTAAAACAGTTATCAAAGATAAAGCATTTATAGGCTCAAACTCATCTTTAGTAGCCCCGTTAATTGTAGGTAAGAATGCGTATATTGGTTCTGGTTCAACTATAACTAAACATGTAGTTGAGAACAGTCTTGCGGTTGAAAGATCATCTCAAAAGATGGTAAAAAATTGGTCAAATAAAAAAGGGAAAAGGTAATGTGCGGTATCATTGGTATAGCTTCTAAAGAGAATGTGTCTTCGAACATTATAAATGCATTAAGAAAATTAGAATATCGTGGTTACGACTCTGCTGGTATTGCAATAAACACTGCCAAGAAGATCAATCAAAGAAAAGTAAAAGGCAAGCTTGATAATTTGATTTACGCTCTTCAGAAAGATCAATTTGATGGCAATACGGGAATAGGTCATACTCGTTGGGCTACTCATGGGGAACCTTCTGATAAAAACGCTCACCCCCATTCATCAACCTCGGTATCGCTTGTACATAATGGAATAATTGAAAATGCCGCAGAATTGAAAAAATTAAAGGAGGTTAAAGATTATCATTTTGAGTCTGACACTGACTCTGAAGTAATTACTGCATTATTAACGTTTTATCTAAAGGAGGGTCTGAGCCATCTTGAGAGTGTTCAAAAGACAATTTCTTCTCTAAAGGGATCATACGCACTAGCAATTATTTTTAGTGATAGTGAAGACACTATTTATGGCGCTAAGAATGGAAGTCCACTTGTTGCAGGTACAAATGGAGTTGGCAATTCAATAGGATCTGACTCGATTGCACTAAGCTCAGTTGCCAATAAAGTGTGTTACTTGGAAGACGGGGATATAACAGTATTAAATAAAGAAAGTATAGAAATTTATAACCTGGAGGGCGAAAGAGCGAATAGAGAATTTGTTGAAATAGGAATAAACGAGTCAGAAGTTTCAAAAGGTCCTTATAGACATTTTATGGAGAAAGAAATACATGAACACCCTCATGCAGTAGGTGAAACATTTCGACAATTTATAGATTACGATAAGGGCACAATCGCAATTTCAAATATCAATTTAAATTTTGATAAAATTTCAAAGATTTATCTGATTGCTTGCGGAACAGCTTATTACTCATGTTTGGTGGGAAAATATTATTTTGAACAATATGCAAGGACACCAGTTGAATGCGATATGGCATCAGAGTTTCGTTATCGTGATCCAGTAATTGATCCAAATGCATTATGTATATTTGTCTCTCAATCTGGTGAAACCGCCGATACTAAAGCTGCATTAGATTATTGTAGAAAGCAAAAAATTCAGACATTGAGTATTGTAAACGTTAAAAATAGCTCAATAGCAAGAGATAGTGATCACTGTATTTATACTAAGGCAGGAGCAGAAATAGGGGTTGCTTCAACGAAGGCGTTTACCGCTCAATTATCAGCACTTTTATCTCTATCAATTCATTTAGCATCAGAAAAAAAATTCATGTCTATTGAGGAAAATACAAAATTATGCAAGGAGATTATGCAAGCACCTCTATTGCTCGAACAAGCAATTGAGAGATCTTATTCACTAAAAGACACAGCAAAATCAATTATAAATGCCAAGGGTGTAATGTATCTTGGCCGCGGTACTGCGTTTCCATTGGCACTTGAAGGAGCATTAAAGTTTAAAGAAATATCATATATCCATGCAGAGGGATATCCTGCAGGTGAAATGAAACATGGTCCGCTTGCATTAATAGAAAAAGATTTGCCAGTTGTGTGCATTGTTCCACCAGGTCCCCTTTTTCATAAAACAATTTCAAACATACAAGAAGTTATTGCTCGTGGAGGTAAAATATTAATGATAACAGACGATGAAACATTGGAGTCAAATTCTGAAAATATTTGGGAAGTTTTTCGTTTACCAAAATGTCCTAAATCAATTGAAGCAATCGTTTATTCAGTTCCCATTCATATGCTTGCCTATTATACGGCAGTTAAGCTTGGCAATGATGTCGATCAGCCTCGAAATCTTGCTAAGTCTGTTACCGTAGAATAATTTATTGACACAAAAACTGACAACATATTATCTTTGTTTAAATGTTGTCAAAAATAAGCATTCTTATTTTTTTATTTTTTTTCAATGCAATGAGTTTCATTCATGCATATGAAGTTTCACCTGGTGTTTTGAGAACACCCGATACACAATTTGAAAATCTAGAAGATTATCCATTTGAGCCAAATTATATTGAAATTGACGGACTAAGAATTCACTACCTCGATGAAGGACCTAAAGACGGTGTTCCAATTTTTCTTCTTCATGGCTTACCAACTTGGAGTTATCTATTTCGAACAATGATACCGGTGTTAACTGACGCAGGTCATAGAGTCATTGTTCCTGACTTAGTAGGATTTGGAAAGTCAGATAAATTTATATCTAAATATGACTATAGTTATGAGTTTCATATCAATACTATGAAGGCGTTAGTGGGGCAACTTGATATAAGAGAAGCTACATTCTTTGGACAAGATTGGGGAGGCATGATTGGACTTCGGGTTGTAGCTGAGATACCTGATCGTTTTGCAAGAGTTGTTGTTTCAAATACAGGTATGGCTGCTAGAGATGGAATAACGGCATGGCTATTTGAAAATTTTGTAAAGTTTATGGTCTGGTGGAATGGAGCGGTCACTTTTGAGGAACTTAAAACAGCTGCTGATAAAGCACTAATGTTGGAAGAGCCATCACCGCTTGAAGGTATGAGAATGTTTTCAAAATGGATTGCACACTCGTATTACTCGGATGATATGGATGTATCAGGAATTATTTCTACCTTTGGGCGTTTAGAGCTATCTGATGAGCAAATCAGAGCTTATGAGGCTCCGTATCCTTCAGGTAAATACAAAGCAGGAGCTCATGTCATGGCTTATTTTATAACAACACAATTATCCGAGAATGAGAAATACTGGAAAGATGTTTATGAAAAATGGGATAAACCTTTTCTTGTGGCGTTTGGAGGTAATGAACGAATAACAATAACTATGAAGGAAGATTTTTTGACTAGAATACCGAACCCAACTGTTGTTACTTTGGAAGGAGTTGGACATTTCTGCCAAGAAGAGGCTGGACCTGAACTAGCAAACTTAATAAATGATTTTATTCTAAAAAACTAGAAAATATAAAATTTATACCTATTATAAATTAAACTTTTATTTAAAATTAAATATATGACAGTAACTTTAAGATCAGATGGAGATGTTTCAATCATTCAAATGGATGATGGAAAAGTTAATGTATTCTCTCCTGACATGATAAAAAATTTTAGTGAAATATTAGATCAAGTCCCATCTGACAAAGGGTCTGTTTTAATAGCAGGTCGAGAAGGGATGTTCTCTGCTGGGTTTGATTTAAAAGTTATGATGTCAAGTCCAGAAAATGCAGCTGACATGGTTAAAAGTGGTTTTAACTTGTTATTAAAAATTTTTACTTTTCCAAGACCGATTGTTGCGGCTTGCAGCGGACACGCAATCGCGCTTGGTGCTTTTTTACTTTGTAGTTGTGATCACCGTATAGGAATTAAAGGTGACTTTAAAATTGGAGCCAACGAATTACGAAATAATATGATTATTCCAACACCAATACTTGAACTTGCAAAATTTAAATTGACAAAACCGCACAAGCAGAGAGCGCTATTAAATGCGGAAATGTATTCAATAGAAGATGCTATTGCTCCAGGTTATTTAGATGAAGTAACTGAACATGAAAAGTTAATGGAGCTTGCATTGGCTAAAGCAAAAGATTTAGCAACACTCGCTCATCCACAATATCAGCAAACCAAAAAACTCGACCAGGAAGATGTAGCAGCAAAAATCAGTGCTGGGATAGATACCTTAGGAGCAATAAACTAAGTAAAATCAATGTATTTTACTGAAACTCTAGTATTTTACTTTATTTAGTACTATAAAGCCCGCAAAACGAATATTTAAAAAATATGAAGAAATGGTCTGTTAACAGTTGGAGAAATTACGAGGCTAAGCATTTGCCAGAGTATCCAGATGTGAAGAAATTAGAAAAAACTGAGGATCAGTTAAGATCTTACCCACCGCTTGTTTTTGCAGGTGAAGCAAGAGATTTAAAAAGGAATCTTGCTAAAGTTTCAGAGGGTAAAGCATTTTTGCTGCAAGGTGGTGATTGTGCGGAAAGTTTTGATGATTTCAATGCAGATTATATAAGAGATACATTTAAAGTATTATTGCAAATGTCTGTCACATTAACTGCTGCAGGTAATTGCCCTGTCGTAAAAGTTGGAAGAATGGCAGGTCAGTTTGCAAAACCGCGAAGTGCACCTAAAGAAGAAATAGATGGCGTTGAGTTAGATAGTTATAAGGGCGACATTATAAATGATATGGATTTTACTGAAGATGCGAGAGTTCCTGATCCTGATCGCATGATCAGAGCATATACTCAATCAGCTGCTACACTTAATTTATTGAGAGCTTTTGCTAAAGGTGGATTTTCAGATTTAAATAAAGTTCATCAATGGAATATGGGATTTGTAGATGAAAGTTCTCAAGGAAAGAAATTTAGAGAACTAGCAAATAAAATCTCGGACACACTATCTTTTATGGAAGCTATTGGAATTTCTTCAAGAAACACAAAACGTCTAAGAAGCGTTGACTTCTTTACAAGTCACGAGGCTTTATTGCTTCCTTATGAAGAATGTCTGACGCGACTAGATAGTACATCAGGTGAGGTTTATGACACATCAGCCCACATGGTTTGGATTGGTGATCGAACCAGACAACCTGACGGAGCACATGTAGAATTTTGCAGAGGGATTAAAAATCCAATTGGAATTAAATGTGGACCATCTTTAGATCCTGAGGAATTGAAAAAGCTTCTTGATATTTTGAACCCTGAAAATGAGGCTGGAAAAATTACACTAATTTGTCGATTTGGTTCTGAGACTATAAATGAAAAGTTACCTAAGCTTATACAACCGTTTTTAAATTCAGATCACAATTTAGTTTGGTCTTGTGATCCAATGCACGGTAACACCATGAAAGCTAATTCAGGCTTTAAAACGAGACCATTTGAAAGTGTTCTTAAAGAAGTTGAGACATTTTTTGATATTCATCATCAAATGGGAACGTACCCAGGTGGAGTTCATTTAGAAATGACAGGTCAAAATGTAACTGAATGTATTGGTGGCGCTCAAGCCATTAAGGATGAAGACCTTTCAGCACGATATCATACCCACTGTGACCCAAGGCTGAATGCAAATCAAGCACTTGAACTTGCATTTTTAATATCTGACAAGCTCAGAGAGTCCCAAGAACCACTTAATTCAAAGATTACGATTGCTAAGTAATTGCGACTAAATTATTTAGTTGTAAGATCAGTCAAATGACAGAAAAAACCTCCATATTAATTGTTCAGTCCAACCCACAAGTGGGAAATGTTGACAAAAATAAACAAATTGTGATTGATCAAATTGAAAGCAACAAATCTGATCTCATAATTTTCTCTGAATTGATGCTTACAGGTTACCCACCAGAAGATTTGGTTTTAAAACCAGCTTTTATGGAAAAAGTAAACAATGGAATTTCAGATATTTTGAATTGTTCTAAAAATAGTAATTCAACAATAATTATAGGCACTCCTTTTTTGGAAGAGAGCAAACTGTTCAATACAGCTCTTGTAATTAATAAGGGTAAGATCTTACATAAACATCATAAAATGGCTTTGCCAAACTACGGTGTATTTGATGAAAAAAGAATTTTCTCAAATGGAGAGCAAGTCAGCATAATCGAATTCAATGGAATTAAATTGGGTCTATTTATTTGTGAGGACATATGGGTGAACGATACAATTGTTGAGATAGATAAAAATGAAATTGATTTAGCGGTATCATTAAATGCATCCCCATTTGATATAAATAAAATTGAGGAAAGAGAAAAAAAGGCACTCAGTTTTGCAAACTCTATTGATGCCCCTTTAATTTATGTAAATCAAGTTGGAGGTCAAGATGAGATTGTTTTTGATGGATCTTCGTTCTTATGTGATCAAAAAAAGGTGATTTCTAAATTTAAATACTGCGTTGAAGAAAGCAGGGAATATACATTTAACCTCAATACTAAGACTTTTGATATTGAAGAAGAGGCATCTCTCGGTAGTGACAAGCACGATATTCTCTATTCCAATCTTATGCTTGGGCTAAGAGACTATGTTGAAAAAAATAAATTTCCAGGAGTTGTCATTGGCATTTCAGGAGGCATAGACAGTGCATTTAGCGCGGTTGTCGCAACCGATGCATTAGGACCTGAAAGAGTAAAAGGCATTTTAATGCCATCTCAGTTTACGAGTGAGGAAAGTAATGAGGATGCAAATCAGCTAGGCAAAAAATTAGGTATCGAGTTAATTAGTGTTTCTATAAAAGATATCGTAAATTCATACGATAGCACTCTTTCAAATTTATTCGCGGGTAAAGAAAAAGATATTACTGAAGAAAATATTCAATCAAGAACTAGAGGTGCTATATTGATGGCCTATTCAAATAAGTTTGGCCATATGGTAGTTACCAATGGCAATAAATCAGAAGTCTCAGTTGGATATTCAACTTTATACGGAGATATGTGTGGGGGGTTTTCAGTGGTTAAGGATATTTATAAATCTGATTTATATAAACTTTCCGAATGGAGAAACGAAAATCTTCCATCATTTTCAGCAATTAAAGTAAAGGAAGTTATTCCTAAAAATATTATAACAAAAGAGCCCACTGCTGAACTTAAAGAGGATCAGAAAGATAGCGACTCCTTACCGCCCTATGATGTCTTGGATAAAATTTTGTACTTACTTGTTGAAAAAGAAAGTTCAATTAACGAGATTATTTCGAAAGGGTATGAGCCAAGCTTAGTTACAAAAGTTCAGAATTTGCTCTATAATTCTGAGTATAAAAGACGACAAGCAGCTCCGGGTGTAAAAATTTCAGAAAGAAATTTTGGGTATGACAGACGATACCCAATAACAAATGCATTCAGAGATAAGGAAAAATAGATGACAACGATAACAAGATTTGCTCCTAGTCCAACAGGATTATTGCACTTGGGTAATATCAGAACAGCCCTCATAAATTGGTTGTATGCTAAAAATAGTGGTGGAAAATTTATTCTTCGAATTGATGATACTGATCAAGAGAGGTCAAAAGATGAATACATTTCTCAAATCAAATACGATTTGGAGTGGCTGGGAATAGACTATGACGAGACTTTTAATCAGTCTTCTAGATTTGAAAGATATAAAGAGCAATTCGAAAAATTAAAATCTGATGGCAGGATATATGCTTGCTATGAAACTCCTGAAGAACTTGAGAGAAAAAGAAAGCTTCAGATGGCTGCCGGTGGAAAGCAAGTGTATGACCGTTCTGCATTAAAATTAACGGAGCAACAAATTAAAGATTATGAGAATGATGGAAGAAAACCTCATTGGCGATTTCTTCTTCAAACAGAACGCATGAAATGGAATGATTTATTAAAGGGTGAAATTGATATTGATTTAACAAGCTTATCAGACCCTGTTTTATTTCGAGAAGATGGTGTTCCACTTTATACATTCAGTTCAGCTGTAGATGATGTAGATTACAACATTACTAATGTAATTAGAGGGGATGATCACACTAGCAATACTGCTGTACAAATTGAAATCATAAATGCATTGGATGAAAATAAAATTTCATTTGCACATCATGCCCTTTTAAAGGCATCTACAGGAGACAAACTATCAAAAAGAGACAATGTGATATCAATCGATAGTTTCAGAAAAGATAATTTTGAGCCCATCTCAATTCTCAGCTTACTAGCAACGATTGGAACTTCAAATTCAATTGAACTAAAGAGTGGGATAAAACAAATCATTGACGAATTTAAACTTGAGACAATTTCAACATCACCAGGACGTATTGAAATTGACGTCCTAAAGGCGCTTAACAAAAAACAAGTCCAAAAATTTGATTTTGAGGAAATTCAATCAAGACTTACTGAGATTGATGAAAATGTTGATAAAAAGTTTTGGGACACCATAAAAGGTAATTTGGAAACTGTTGAAGAAATATCTTCTTGGACTGACATTGTGTTTAACAGCAAGCCTGCTGAGTCTGATGATAAAGATTACATAAAATTAGCATTAGAGTTAATGCCAGAGGAACCGTGGGATGATGATACTTGGACTACATGGACGAATGCCATTAAAGAAAAAACAGGACGCAAAGGCAAAGAATTGTTTCTTCCATTGCGAGTAGCATTCACAGGACTGACACATGGTCCAGAAATGAAGCTTCTCATACAACTAATTGGTAGAGACAAAATTGTTGAGAGGATACAGACTTAAATGGACTTGATGCTTTACGATACATTTACCAATTCAAAAAAGAAGTTTGAACCAATTGATCCAAATAATGTGCGAATGTACGTTTGTGGGCCAACTGTTTACGATTATGCGCATGTAGGCAATGCTCGACCAGTTATAGTGTTTGATATTTTATTTCGATTACTCCAAAAAATTTATGGCAGTGAAAATGTAACTTATGTAAGAAATATCACTGACGTTGATGATAAAATTATACACGCAGCAAATGATCAAAATGAAGACATTGGAATGCTTACAGAAAAGACAATTAATTATTTTCATGACGATGCGAAATATATTGGTGCTTTAAAACCTACATTTGAGCCAAGAGCAACCGAACATATACCTGAGATGATTAAGTTAATAGAAAAGCTCATATCAAAAGAGTTTGCATATGTAGCGGATGGTAATGTTCTTTTTTCTTCAAATAAATTTAAAGAATATGGAAAACTCTCCGGCAAGAATTTAGATGAAATGGCTGCTGGTTCGCGTGTAGATGTAGAAAGTTATAAAAAAGAAGAATCTGACTTTGTATTATGGAAACCTTCAAAAGAAGATGAGCCCAGTTGGAAAAGCCCATGGGGAGATGGGAGACCTGGCTGGCACATTGAGTGCTCTGCAATGAGTGAAAAACTTTTAGGGGAAAATTTTGATATTCATGGAGGAGGCCAAGATTTAATATTTCCACATCATGAGAATGAAATTGCTCAAAGTGAGTGTGCAAATAATAACAAATTTGCAAATTATTGGGTTCACAATGGCTTTGTCACTGTTGAAGGTCATAAAATGTCAAAGTCTGATGGTAATTTTGTAACTGTAAATGAGTTAAAAGACAGTTTCCAAGGGGAAGTTATTAGGCTTACCATGATATCAACTCACTACAGACAACCTCTGAATTGGACCAAGGATAACCTCAATGAAAGTAAAAAAACATTAGATAAATGGTACACATTTTTGAGCAATTTTAATGATGATGAATTAAAAAATGCAAATAATGATAATGAAATTATGGAAACATTGTTGGATGATATGAATACACCTAAAGCTATCAGCGTGCTTCATCAAAAATTTAAAGACTGCCAATCAGGTGATAAAGAATTAGTAAGCAATTTTTTATCTTCAGCAATTATGCTTGGACTTTTAAATGAAAAACCATCTGAATGGCTTTCATGGAAAAAGGAAAATTTAAATATTAATACCGCTCAAGTTGAGTTGCTTATTGCTCAAAGAAATGAGGCACGATCAAACAAGAACTTTGATGATGCTGATAGGATCCGAGATGAATTAGACAAAATGGGAGTCATCCTTGAAGATCAAGGTGGTGAAACAACTTGGAAAGTTAAGTAAGTGAAAGAAAAATTATACATATTTGATACGACTCTTAGAGATGGAGCTCAAACTTACGGTGTTGATTTTAATGTTGATGAAAAAAAGCTTCTCGCAAAAAAATTAGATGAGCTTGGTGTTGACTATATTGAGGGTGGATGGCCAGGAGCAAACTCAACTGATACTAAGTTTTTTAATGAAGATTTAAAATTTAAAAACTCAATGTTCACTGCGTTTGGCATGACCAAAAAATCTGGTCGCAGCGCGGAAAATGATCCTGGTTTGGCTGCTATGATAAATATTAATGCGCCGTCAGCTTGTGTTGTTGGAAAATCTTGGGATTTCCATGTTGATCTTGCATTGGGAATTACCAATCAGGAAAATTTAGAAAATATTGGAGAGTCAGTAAAATTTTTAGCAAAAACAAAAAAAGAAGTACATTTCGATGCTGAACATTTTTTTGATGGTTACAAATCTAATCCAAATTATGCAATTGAATGTCTTAAAGCTGCAAAGTCAAATGGCGCACGGTGGCTTGTTCTTTGTGACACGAATGGAGGAACCCTTCCTCATGAAGTTGAAGATATCGTTTCAAAAGTTTCTAAAGAAATTTCAGGAGATCATCTTGGAATTCATGCACATAATGATACAGGTAATGCAGTCGCCAATACTCTTGCAGCTGTAAGAGCAGGTGCAAGACAGGTTCAGGGCACGATAAATGGTTTAGGTGAAAGATGTGGAAATGCTAATCTAATTTCACTATTGCCAACATTTGCTTTTAAAAATGAATTTGAAAACAAATTTGACTTATCAATTAATAGAGAACGACTTAATCTTTTAACCGAGCTTTCAAGGCTCCTTGATGAAATCTTGAACAGAGTCCCAAATCGAACAGCACCTTACGTTGGCTCTTCTGCTTTTGCGCATAAGGGTGGATTACATGTTTCTGCGGTCAATAAAGATCCAAAGACTTACGAACACATCAATCCTGAACTTGTGGGCAATCAAAGGCAAATTATCATCTCTGAACAATCAGGAAAATCTAATATTTTATCAAAATTAAAATCAGCAGGAATAGTCGTTGATGAAGACGATAAGACAATTCAAAACATCTTAGATCGAGTAAAAGAAAGAGAATTTAATGGTTATTCTTACGATGGTGCCGATGCTTCTTTTGAAATTCTTGTTAATAAAGTACTTGGCAAAATGCCAGAATATTTTGAAGTAATTAGTTTTAATGTGAATGTAAAAAATTCAGGTGAAGAGGGGCAGACTATGTCAGAAGCTTCTGTGAAATTAAAAATTGATAATGATGAAATTATTGGTGCCGGTAAAGGAGTTGGTCCAGTCAATGCATTGGATAATGCTCTTCGAAATAATTTTAAGTCAAGCCGTTATGCTGAGTACATAAACGATTTATCATTAATTGATTATAAGGTTAGAATTCTCAATACGGGTACCGATGCGATAACTAGAGTTTCAATTGAAAGTTCTGATGCAAATAAGAAAAGTTGGTATACGATAGGTGTTTCAGAAAATATTATTGAAGCATCTTTTAGAGCACTAATTGATAGTGTTGAATTTAAATTAATGAAAGAACAAGTAAAAGTTTAAATTCAAATGAATTTTGATAAAATTTCAATTATTCTTGTTGACACTCAATTACCTGAAAATGTCGGTCTTGTTGCTCGCTCTATGTACAATTTTGGTTTCACTAATTTAAAGCTGGTATCACCTAAACTCGAATGGCCATCAGAAAAAGCACTTGCTGTAGCTGTAGATGCTAAGAGCATAGTTGAAAATACCAAAGTATATAGCTCTCTTCGAGAGGCATTGAGTGATACTAATTATTCAATTGGCTACACAGCACGTCAAAGAGATATGAGTAAACAATTTAGTGACAATTCTAAAATTATCGGTGAAATAAAAGAACATAAAATTAATGATAGTATCGGTGTTGTTTTTGGTGGCGAAGCTTCGGGACTTACAAATGACCATTTGTCACTTATTACAAAATGTGTGACTATTGATACCCATGAAAATTTCACATCTCTTAATTTATCTCATGCAGTCAATGTATTTTGTTATTCATTATTTTCTCAAGTATTTAAAACGGAGCAGTTAGTTGATAAGAATTCTGAGCCTCATGGAAGTCAGAATGATCTGATGTATTTTTTTGACCATTTAGAAGAAGAGCTTGAAACCAGAGGTTTTTTTCAACCTGAAGAAAAAATGCCAAAAATGAAGCAAAATCTTAGAAATATCTTTCATCGTGCTGATCTCAGTGAACGTGAGATAGCAACACTTAGAGGGGTTGTGACAGTGCTTACAGAATATAGAAAAACTAAGGAAATTTAGCTTTCAGGTTTGACATTGGCGAGGAAACCATTATAAACCACGGATCATCAAATATGACAAAAAGAGTTGCACAAAAACATAAAATAGATAGACGTCTGAGTGTTAACCTATGGGGCAGACCAAAAAGCCCATTCAACCTAAGAAAATACAGACCGGGCCAGCATGGACAAAAGCATACAGGCAAATTGTCTGATTACGGTATTCAATTAAATGCCAAACAAAAGCTTAAAGGTTATTATGGAAACCTAAACGAGAGACAATTCCGTAATTGTTATAAAGAAGCTATTAGGCAAAAAGGTGACTCAGGTGAAAACCTAATTGCTATTTTAGAACGCAGACTTGATACTATTGTTTATCGATCAAAGTTTGTACCAACTGTATTTGCTGCTAGACAATTTATTAATCATGGGCATGTTAAAGTTAATGGAAAAAGAGTTAATATTGCAAGCTGTCTTCTTAAAGAAGGTGATGTTGTCGAAGTCAAAGATAAATCAAAGGAAATGGCATTAGTAGTTGAGTCAATGAAAAGCCAGGAAAGAGATATTCCAGGATACATCACAGTGGATGAAAAAAAATGTTCTTCAACTTTTGTAAGGACACCTCAGTTTGCTGAAGTTCCATATGCAACTCAAATGGATCCGAAACTAGTTATCGAGTATTACTCTCGATAATATCATAATGAGTGCTTCGCACTTTTTTTCTAATGATTATTTTCAAGCGAGAAATAAATTTGTTAAGACTATCAATGAACTTAAAGATCTAGGTAACCAAGTTCGTCATGATGAACTAATCTTAGATTGCAAAGGGCCAAATCAAGAAGATTTATCAATAGACATTGCAACGATTGGATCAATCGATAGTGATAATTTAATACTTTATAGTTCGGGTATTCATGGAGTAGAGGGATTTGCAGGCTCAGCTATTCAATTATCAGTTTTAGAACAACTCAAAGGTGAGAGCCCCATTACTGATTATTGTTTAGTTTTCATACATATAATTAACCCTTATGGCATGGTATGGCACAGAAGAGTTAATGAAAAAAATGTTGATTTGAATAGAAACTTTCTAAAAGTTCATCAAGGAGAACCCGAAGGTTACGAAAAAATCAATTTATTTGTTAATCCTCAAACAATCCCATCTAAAATAGACTTTATGTTCTGGCTTGAAGGGGTTAACTTAATATTGAAGTATGGCTTTACAAACGTAAAACAATGGATTGCTCAAGGTCAATATACTAGGCCAATGAGTTTACAGTATGGTGGAAATAAACTTGAACAGGGACCAGAGCTAATATTAGATTGGTTAAAAAACAACCTAATCAAAACTAAAAATATTTTTGCAATAGATCTCCACACTGGACTGGGGCCATCAGGATATGATACAATTTTGATACAAGAGGATATCAAGGAAAAAGATTATCAAACTTTGCAATCAATGTTTGGATCTCATCTTACTCAGTTAGACCCGACTAAAGGAGTTGGCTACAGAGTTACAGGTGATATTCACTCGGGATTTGTGTCCTTTTTACCAAACTTCAATTGGCTTTGTATAACTCAGGAATTCGGCACATTTAATCCTGTAAAAGTTTTTAAAAGTCTTAGAGCAGAAAATAAATGGACTCAATACAATAAAAATTGTGACAAAATCTATCTTAAGAGACATTGGTCTAGAAGGAATCTATTAAGAATATTTAATCCAAAATCCATTAAATGGCAAAAGAGACTCCTTGATAGAGGAAATAAAGTTTTCTTCAAAGCAATAGACCATATAAATTTTAATATTAAATAAAAATATATTATTATAATTTTTCATACTTACTATAGATCTATGAGATTATATTTATCAATATTTTCACTGCTATTATTTATTTCATGCGGTGGCGGTGGCGGTGGCGGAACCACAACAACTGAAAATACAACTTATACCACTGCCGATAATAATGGTAACGTTTCAATATATTCAGCTTCTTCAGGACTTGAAGGATCGTCTCAATCAATAAATATTACTTTTTCTTCTGCTCCTCTTGCTGATTGTACAGTAACTTTATCACCTGACTCAAGTGGTTCATATGCCACTTATGGTTCAGACTATACCATGACAACGAGCCATAGTGTTGCTGCTGGAGCAGAGTCCTTAACTGTTGTAGTCGCACTTGTTGATGACAGTGTTTATGAGCTTTCCCAAGAGTCATACTATGTAAACCTAGCTTCAACCACATGTGGTTCAATAACTAATTCAGTGGCTCAAGGATACATATCTGAGAATTCTTCTGTTCCAACGTTATCTATTTCTAGTAATTCAACAGTTTTTGAAAATGGCGATGATGTAACTGTCACCGTTTCACAAAGTATGGCAAGGACTATTGATTTTGGCGTCGCACTTGGTTTTGGTGGTTCAGCATCATCTTGTACAAACCACATTTGTAACAATCCAAATGATTATGTGATAAGCAATATGGGTCAATGTGATAACGGTGTTGATAATGGCATATGGGTTTGTATTAGGGCTGGAAATACATCTACCAGCTTTACGTTAAACCCTACCATGGACTATACGAGTGAGGGTGATGAAACAGCTACAATTTCAGTAACATATCCTACAGATGTAAGTGTATCGCATACAATAACAATTGATGAAATTGGCTTGGAAACACAAACTGCTTTTGTTGATCAAGGCTCTTCAATGCATGATGCAAAACAAGCACTAACTGAATATATGAATATGTCCTATGCTGTTGATAAGGCTCATACAGAAAGTGAAGCAACTTCACGTATTCATGAGTATGAACAGTTAAATATTCATAAAGTTTGGTCACATAAAGACAGTAATGGTCAATTTTTAGATGGAACAGGAGAATATATTTCTATCTTTGATATAGGCTGTGATACAGACCATATAGAATTTCAAACACAAAAAAATGCAAATCTAATAAAAACCTATGGGAGCTTTTCAACTGATACTGAAATTTCTTATGATGGATCATGGGATGCAGGCAATAGCCATTGCAATGGTGTTGCTTCTTTAGCGGCAGCAGACTATAAAGGGGCAACTGGCAGTAGTCGAGAAATAATGGGGGTTGCTTATAATGCAGGATTACATTTTTTTGATATTAATGAAACGGCAGGAAATGCATCCTCGGTTTGGGCATCTGCCCTTAATAATGCTCGACAATACAAACCTGTAGTAAACAATAATAGCTGGTACCAAGGAACTTGGTATGACGATACTAATACGTTAATTACTAATTTATATGGTGGATCAGCAGATAATTATTGGGCAAATACTGTTAATGGTGGAACCACCGCACAAGATGTAACAGACTGGCAAGCTTACATAACCGCACTTGACAACTTCCAGGAAGGTGATGGTGATGGTGTTAATGGAGGTGTCATAGTTTTTGCAGCAGGAAATAACGAGCTTGAAGACGAACCAACAGCTATGTCAGCGCTACCTCTTTATTACAGTCAATTAGCTGAAGCTTGGTTAGCAGTTACATACTTTGAAAATACAGAAACACATAATATTTCTGATAATTGGGATGGTACATTTTCACTAGGCAGTATTTCAAGAAAGGGGAATCAATGTGGATCAGCAAAAGAATTTTGTTTATCAATGGATGCTCATCAATTAAATGTTGCTGGTGCACATGTTGATGGCAATAGTTTCTATACAGCAGATTATTGGTCAAATGCTGCAAATAATAAAGTAAACTCAGGCTCTGACACAAATGCAGCATCATTACTTGGAGGCACATCCTATGCCGCTCCAATGCTTTCAGGAGGGATTGCTCTTTTGGCCCAAGCGTTTCCTAATCATACTGCAGCCCAACTAACTGATAGGATATTAGCAAGCGCAAACAATACTTGGTTTACACCTCAAGGAAATACAACATTTACGACGAATGGAGCAAGCATTAACCATGGATATCATGCTGAGTGGGGACATGGCGTTCCAGACTTTTATGCAGCTTTACAACCAATCGTTAACAGCGGTAATCCTCTCAGCAGTCTTGGTATACCTCTGGGACAACAATTAGGATCTGCTGAAGAAAAGGAGTCTCTTTTTCTCTCAACCTTAGTAACACCAACTTCTTTTGGTAATGGGTTGAGTAAGAGACTTGAAAACGAGACCTTATATTTCTATGATGCTTTAAATGGTGGTTTTGAAATTGAGTTAAGTAAAATAATTGACAATTCTTTACCTATATATCCAATCGGAAATTTAGCTAATGACATTCAAAAATTAAATTACAACATTACAAATACCAATAGACACATTGATAAAAACTTTGTCAATACTCAAAAATTACCTAACAACTATTACTTATCAATTGACGCACCAATTCTCACAACGCAAAATTTCATTAAAACTAACCAATTAATTTTTAATGAAGATACTAAAAATATTATACCTTTTAATAGTGATAAAGGAATTGGCATTACAAAAAGGACTAACTTGCTAGAAAATGAAATATATCTTGGCTATCACACTACAAATATTAGTTCGGAATCAATCAATAACAATATTGATAAACAAAATATGTCCATATCAATGTATGGAGAAAATACATTGTTAGATAACTATGCAATACTTTTAGGACAGGAAATAAGTAATAACTCACCTTTAGATTTGCAGGGACATTCAGCATTTTCATTAATTGGTAGTTTTTCAAAAACAAATTATCTAGGCATAACAGCAACCAAAAATATTAACGATATTAACTTTGGTATTTCATCAACTGTGGCAGAATCATCTATAAAGAGTTTAAAACCAAGTTTAATACACCATCTTTCAAATATTCAGAGCAACAGTATACAAATCAAAATAAAAAAAAATAGTGTGCTGAATGTGTCTGATATGTTGAGTTTATCGATAGAACAGCCGCATCGAATTAACAATGGATCAATGACAGTAAGATTGCCTGGCTTAGCAAGCACAAATGGAACTGTTCCGTATGAATTAGTTACAGCAGACTTAGAGCCATTTGGAAGACAGACTAATATAAATTTTAACTATACTATAGTTCCAAAAGAGAATTTAGTATTTAGTTTAAATACATTATTAGTAAGAGACAATGGCCATATTAAAGATAAACATACTGAATACTACTCATCTATTATATTGAAAAAAAGATTTTAGTAAGGAAGCTACAATTAGCTTACTGGGATATTTTTACTTTTAAGGATTTCAGTTAGCTCACCAGTTTTATGCATATCTAAAATAATGTCACAACCACCAATAAACTCCCCTTTAATGTAAAGTTGAGGAATAGTTGGCCAATTTGTGAAATCTTTAATACCCTGTCTTAATTCGTCACTTTCTAAAATATTTACATCTTTATAATTTACGTTGATAAAAGAAAGTGTATTTACAACAGCATTCGAAAAACCGCATTGAGGCTGGTTCTTTGTCCCTTTCATGAAGAGAACTACATCGTTTTGATCAACAATGTTTTTTATTTCATCTTGTACATTATCACTCATAAATGAAGAATTAACTGCTTTTTATAATTATTCAATAATAATTTTGAGTCCTTTAGGTCAAAATTCATTGAACCATTTTGTATGGTGGTCAATTAAGCTTGATAATTCAATCTCTCCAATTGAATTAATTGAGATAGATGTTCCTCCAATTTCTCCAATTCTTTCTATTTTGACCGCACTCTTGCTTGCGTCAACTTCTATTTGTTCAAGTTTATTTTGTGAGACCTCAACCAGGTACCTAGCTTGATCCTCGCCAAAAAAGAATCCGTGAAGAAAATCTTTTGTTATATCAATTTTTATACCTTGCATACCTGAGATACACATTTCAGCAATTGCAACAAGAACACCACCTTCACCAACATCATGAACAGATTTTAGCAATTTCTTAGCGACACAATCTAAAATGAATTTTCCATTTTTTAATTCATCATCCAAATTAACTGACGGGGTACCACCGTCTTCTTTATTTTGTATGATTGAGAGATAATGACTATTGCCTAAATGATTATTGCTTTCCCCAATGAGGCATAAAACATTACCCTCATTTTTAAGATCTATTGTCATTGTATTAGATAGATCTCTAATTAGTCCAACTCCACCAATAGCGGGAGTAGGATAAATCCCTTCACCATTAGTTTCATTATAGAGTGATACATTCCCTGAAATGACAGGATAATTAAGCTTACTGCAAGCATCTCCCATGCCACGAATGCATTCTACAAATTGTCCCATGATTTCTGGCTTTTCAGGATTTCCAAAATTCATACAATCTGTAATTGCAATTGGTTCAGCTCCGGATGCAACAATATTGCGCCAAGTTTCAACAACCGCATGCTTTCCTCCTTCATATGGGTTATGTCTGCAGTATGTGGGTGAACAGTCTGTACTGATCGCTATTCCTTTGTTGGTTCCATGCACTCTGACAACAGCTGCATCAGAACCAGGTCGTACAACTGTATCTGCCATAACCATGTGATCATATTGTTCCCATATCCATTTTCTGCTGCATAAATTTGGATGGCTGATCATTTTTAATAAATCGCTTAAGATATCTTTATCTTCAAAATCCTTACTTTCGAAACTAATTAGGGGAGAAGGGTCATTGACAATATAATCTCGCTGATACTCTGGCGCATCCTCTACCAAAATATTAATTGGTATACTTGCCTGCTCTTCACCATCCATATGTAATATTAATTTTTTTGTATCTGTAACTTCACCAATTATTTCAAATTCAAGATCCCATTTTTTGAAAATGCTTCGGGCAAGCTCTTCTTTTTTGGGTTGAATAACCATTAACATTCTTTCCTGACTCTCTGATAGCATGAGCTCGTAGGCAGTCATGTTAGCTGCTCGCATAGGAACCTTTGATAAATTTATATCAATCCCTACATTTCCTTTGGATGCCATCTCAATAGATGATGAAGTTAAACCTGCTGCTCCCATATCTTGAATTGCTATAATTGCATCCTCTTTCATAAGTTCTAGACAAGCCTCAAGTAATAATTTTTCAGTAAAAGGATCACCAACTTGAACAGTGGGTTTTTTTTCTTCAGAGTCATCATCAAATTCTGCTGATGCCATAGTTGCACCATGAATACCATCTCTACCTGTTTTTGAACCAACATAGACTACTGGATTTCCTATTCCTGCAGCCGCTGAATAGAAAATTTTATCTTTTTTTGCGATGCCAACCGTCATAGCATTAACCAATATATTGCCGTTGTAGGATGGATGAAAGTTAACTTCACCTCCAACAGTTGGAATCCCAATACAATTTCCATAACCTCCGATGCCACCGACAACGCCTGAGACTAAATGCTTTGTTTTTGGATGATTGGGATCTCCAAATCGAAGTGCATTCATATTTGCTACAGGTCTAGCTCCCATAGTAAAAACATCTCTTAAAATACCACCTACACCAGTTGCAGCTCCTTGGTAAGGCTCTAGAAATGAAGGATGATTATGGCTTTCCATTTTGAAAACAGCAACATCTCCATCATCAATATCAATCACACCTGCGTTTTCACCTGGTCCCTGGATAACTCGTTCCCCTGAGGTTGGTAATTTTTTTAGCCAATATTTTGACGATTTATAGGAGCAATGTTCATTCCACATTGCACTAAAAATTCCAAGTTCAGTAAGATTTGGCTCACGCCCAAGGCCCTCAACAATTTTTTCAAACTCATCAAGCTTAAGACCGTGACTTTCTACAAGTGATTTTTCTGTATCAAACTGCCAATTGGATGAGGTCATTAACTTAGAAGACTTTCAAAAATATTTCTTCCATCATCACATCCATGAATGCTTTCAGCTGCTCTTTCGGGGTGAGGCATCATACCTAGTACATTTTTGCTTTTGTTGAACACCCCAGCAATATTATTTATTGAACCATTTGGATTTGAATGGGCATTAATATCTCCGTTTTCGTCACAGTATTGAAATGCAATTTGATCGTTATCTTCAATTTCTTTTATTTGATTACTGTTAGCAAAGTAATTTCCCTCATTGTGAGCTATTGGCATTTTCGAAATTTTGGATTTATTAGTAAATATGGTTTTTGTATTTGTTGGTTTGATTATTATATCGCGACATATAAAACTTAAACTGCTATTTCTTATTAGCGCGCCTTGAAGAAGACCGCTTTCAATAAGAATTTGAAATCCATTACAAATGCCCATTACTGGCACTCCTTTATTTGCATTTTCAATCACGCTTTTCATAATAGGTGATGTTGACGCCATTGCGCCACATCGTAAATAATCACCGTAAGAAAATCCACCTGGAACAACAATCAAATCTGATTGCTTTATTGTTGAGTCTTTGTGCCAAACCATTTCAGGTGAAGAGCCAATAATGTTTTGAATTGCAACAGCGACATCTCTGTCGCAGTTCGAACCTGGGAAAACAATTACATGTGTCTTCATTTAATTTTCAATTTCTACTGAGTAGTCTTCAATAACTAAGTTAGCCAATAATTTCTCACACATATCATTACACTGCTTCTTAGCTTCCTCTTTGCTGTTACTGTTGATTTCAAGTTCTATGAATTTTCCCTGTCTGACATCATTGACGTTATCAAATCCAAGAGATTTCAGTGAATTTGCAATAACTGAGCCTTGAGGATCAAGTACGTCTTTTTTTAATGTGATATGAATTTTGGCAAGCATTAGACTTTAATGCACGATTCCTAATCTTGAGGCAACCTCCTCATACGCACTTAATAAACTGCCGAGGTTTCTTCTGAACACATCCTTATCAAGTTTCTTATTAGTTTTTTTATCCCATAATCGACAAGAATCAGGACTTATTTCATCAGCTAATACAATTTTTTTGGGGTTTGATGAGAGTCTGCCGAATTCAATTTTGAAATCTACAAGTATGATATTCTTTTTGAGAAAAAGATTTCTTAAGTGCTTATTAATTTGAAGAGACATTTTATCTATTTTTTTAAGCTCAGAGTTTGTTGCCCAACCAAAAGTGATAAGGTGATCTCTTGAAATCATTGGATCATCCAAACTGTCTTCTTTGTAATAATATTCTAGTAAGGGTTTTTTAAGTTTTAATCCTTCTTTAATCCCTAATTTTTTAGCAATAGAGCCAGCTGTTATATTTCTTACAACAAATTCAATCGGAATAATTTCACATTTTTTTATAAGTTGCTCACGGTCATTCAGCTTTTCTTCAAAATGTGTTGGGATGCGTTTTGACTTAAGATACTGCATTATGTGTGCAGAAATATGATTGTTAAGTACGCCTTTGCCTTTAAAAATTTTATGTTTCTTTTTATTATAGGCTGTAGCATCGTCTTTAAAAATTTGAATGAGTGTGTTTTTTTTAGGCCCTTTAATAATTTTTTTAGCCTTACCTTCATATAAAGTTTTAGATGATCTCATTGCAGGTAATAAAAATATTTGTTAAGATAAGTGGTTAAATTAAATTAAATTCATTCAAAAGTACAAAAAATCATGAAAAAACTTGATGAGAGAAAAAAAGGTTTCGAGGGTAAGTTTGCTCGTGACCAGGAACTAGAGTTTAAAATATTAGCCCGTAGAAATAAGTATTTAGGTGTGTGGGCAGCTGAAAAATTAGGCATATCAGGCCCGGCTGTTGAAGAATATTTTGCAGAGGTTGTAAAATCAGATCTTGAGGAAGACGGGGATATGGATGTTTTCAGAAAGGTTAGAAAGGATTTTGACGATAAAGGTATTTCAATTTCAGACGAAGAATTAAGACAAAGTATGGATCAATTTTTGCTTCAAGCAAAAGAAGAAATTATTGGTAAAGACAACATATAAGAGTTTTTTATGAAGTATCAGTTTGCCCAAAAAAAGAAAAAGTCGGTAAAAAAGAAAGTAACCAAAAAAAAGAAGCAGGTTACTAAAAAAAGGATTGTTAAAAAAACAACAAAGAAAAAATCAGTTAATAAAAAGAAAGTTTCTTTAGTGGATATGATTGATCGTTCTAATTATGTCGTATTTTACTATGCAGGAGCTTATGCGCTGATTTTTGGTTTATTTGCAGTTGCAATTTACTATTCAAATTAAATTACTTAAAAACTTTTTTGAAAATATAGTCAGTTCTGCGAGCGGCATGTTTTAAATCTAAAATTTTTGATATTTCTTTTTTGCTTAGGTATTTTTTTAATTCTTCATCTTTGTTAAGTATTACCTCAAAATCTGTATTCGTTTTCCATACTTCCATTGCATTGCGTTGAACTATCTTGTACGCATTTTCTCGCGATAAACCTTTTTGTGTCATTACCAGCATTAAACCTTCTGACATTGGCAATTTTTTTAATCTATCTAAATTAGTTTTCATATTTTTTGGATATACAACAAGATTTGATATCACATTATTCATTCGTGAAAGTGCAAAGTCGATTATAATATTTGCATCTGGCGCCATTATTCTCTCTACACTTGAATGTGATATGTCTCTTTCATGCCAAAGAGTGATATTTTCTAAAGCAGGAACCGTATAACCTCTAATCAGCCTTGCCAGTCCAGTTAAATTCTCAGTCAGAACTGGATTTCTTTTGTGAGGCATCGCTGATGACCCTTTTTGTCCTTTTGAAAAAAATTCTTCAACTTCTAAAACTTCGGTTCTTTGTAAATGTCTTATCTCAGTAGCTAAACGTTCAATCGAACTTGCAATTACTGCAAGAGTATTAAAATATACTGCGTGACGATCTCTTGGAATTATTTGAGTTGAAATCGTTTCTGCTTTCATGCCCAATTTTTTTGCGACGTACTGTTCAACACGTGGATCAATATTTGCATAATTTCCGACTGCGCCTGAAATCGCGCATATATTTATTTCTTCGATTGCTTTTAGAAAACGCTTATGGTTCCTTTGAAATTCTGCATAAAAAGATGCCATTTTAACTCCAAAAGTTGTGGGTTCCGCATGAATCCCATGACTTCTTCCAATGCAAGGTGTGTTCTTATGTTTTATTGCAATCTTTTTTAATGATTTTAGTAAATTTAATAGTTCCTTCTCAATAATGACTGAGGACTGTTTTAGTTGAACATTAAAAGCCGTATCTAAAATATCTGAAGAAGTTAGACCTTGGTGAAGAAATCTTGCAGGTGGACCCGCGTATTCAGAAATTGTTGTTAAAAAAGCAATTACATCGTGTTTCACTTTTTTTTCAATTTGATCAATTCTCTTTTCATTAATCTTTGCTTTTGATCTAATTTTTTTACTTGTTCCCTTGGGAACAGTTCCTAATTTCTCCATGGCTTCGCAAGCATAGAGTTCAATATCAAGCCATATTTTAAATTTAGAGTTAGAGCTCCAAACGTCAGTCATCTCGGCTCTAGAATAACGAGGGATCATATAAGTATGTTTTTAATCTTTAATTTACGGTTTATCAAGCCCAGCAGGTGATTTTGTAAAAATTTCTACACCATCGTTGGTAATGCCAATACTATGCTCAAATTGTGCTGACAAACTTTTATCTTTTGTAACAGCCGTCCAACCATCGCCTAACATTCTAACATCATATTTTCCAAAATTAATCATCGGTTCTACTGTAAAAAACATGCCTGGTTCAATTCTCTCACCTTTGCCTTTATCCCCGTAGTGTAGAATGTTTGGAAACTCATGAAAAACTTTTCCTAGTCCATGACCACAAAAATCACGAACAACACTGTAGTTTTGTTTTTCTGCATACGTTTGAATTGCACTACCAATATCACCTAATGTTGCATCAGGTTGAGCAGCATTAATGCCTTCATGCATTGCTTGAAAAGTACAATCAATTAATTTTTGTGCTTTGGCATTTATTTTTCCAACAGGAAACATGCGACTAGTATCGCCATGCCAACCATCAACAATTACTGTTACATCGATATTCACAATATCTCCATTTTCTAAAATTCTTGATGAAGGAATTCCATGACATATTACGTGATTAATTGAAGTACAAACTGACTTAGGATAGCCCTTATAAAATAAAGGGGCAATAAGGCCTCCATGACGGACTATATAATCAAATGCAATATTATCTAAATCTTCAGTGGAAACACCTGGTTTTACTTTTTCAACAAGTAGATCCAATGTAGATGCTGCAAGATTACCTGCTTTTCGCATCCCTTCAAAATCATCTGAACTATGAATAGTGTTATTCAATTTAATATCTTTATTTTTTTATTTACACTTATACCATTTCTACCAAAAGAACAGTCATAACATAAAGGCTCAACACCCATTTTTTTAACCTTCTTAAAAGTATCTGCATATTTAGTATCAATATCTGCAGCGATCTTAAACTTACTGCAATCATCTCTTTGGACTAAGAAAAGCATGACTGCTCTTACAGATTTGGTTGGAAGAGTGGATAGCTCTATTAAATGTTTTAACCCTCTCTCGGTGATCGCATCAGGAAATTCTGCAATTGATTTTTCTCTGGATAAAGTAACATTTTTAACTTCAACGTATATTTCTTCATTTTTTTTTTGAACTAAAAAGTCAATTCTAGAATTTTGTCCATATTTAACTTCTCTTTTGAATGATACAATTTTTCCTAGCTCTGAAATTTTGCCATTGCTTATTGCTTCCTCAACAATTCGATTAGCTCGATGAGTATTTACTCCAACCATTGCCCCGTTTGATTGAATAGCTTCTAAAGTAAATTTTAGTTTTCGGTTAGGATCATCTGCTTCTGTTAAATAGACCAAATTATCTTTTTCAAGCAGTCCCATCATAGAGCCTGTATTAGGACAATGAGCCGTGACAATTTTTTTACTATCAAGTTGAACATCTACAAAAAATCTCTTATATCTCTTTATGAATTTACCAGTGAGGAAATTTTTCAAATTTTTTGACATAAACTTATGAAAGCATCATTGATTATTATAGGTAATGAAATTTTATCGGGTCGTACACAAGATAAGAATCTATCATATCTTGCAAAATGGTTGAACGAAATAGGTATTCAATTAACAGAAGTCAGAGTAATTCGTGACGAAGAGGATGTAATTGTTGAGACAGTTAACCATTTAAGAAAAACTTATGACTATGTGTTTACCACTGGTGGTATTGGACCAACACACGACGACATCACATCAGAGTCAATTGCTAAAGCATTTTCTGTTGATTTAGAAATAAATCAGGGAGCGCTTTCAATATTAAAAGAGTATTATAAAGATGGGGAGCTCACAGAAGCTCGAATGAAGATGACAAAGATGCCTGTTGGCTCAAAGCTCATTGAAAATCCAGTTAGCAGAGCGCCAGGTTTTAAAATGGACAATGTATTTGTTTTGGCTGGTATACCAGGAATTATGCAAGGAATGTTGGAAGGAGCTCGTCAATTCCTTAAGAAAGGGGATGTAGTAAAATCTAAATCAGTCGATATTTTTACCCCTGAAAGCAATGTGGCCGAGATACTTACTAACCTTCAGGCAAAATACAGCTCTGTTGAAATAGGCAGTTATCCATTTAGCAAGGAAAATAGATTTGGAACATCAATTGTTATGCGTTCAACGAGCGATGATCAGCTGTCAAAATGTGATACAGAATTAAAGGAATTAGTTAAAAATTATGATACAAAGTATTAATAATTTTTATCCACAAATCTCTAAGTAATTGATTTTATTTATTATTATTATTTTTTTAATATTTACTTAAGAAGGATTCTCAATAATAATTGCCTAATTTTATAAAATTAAGGGGAAAATAAACATGAAAGTATTAATGCTAAATCCCGGAGATCACGTTGCGATTTCGTTTTGGTTGATCTCTATGGCCATGGTTGCCGCTACTGCTTTCTTCTTTCTTGAAAGAGATCGTGTAGCAGCTAAATGGAAAACGTCCCTTACAGTAGCTGGTTTGGTTACTGGTATTGCGGCGTGGCACTACTTCTACATGAGAGGCGTATGGGTTGCTACTGGTGACTCACCAACAGTCCTTCGTTATATTGACTGGTTGATTACTGTGCCTCTACAAATCGTAGAATTCTATGTAATTCTTGCAGCGATGACTGCTGTTGCTTCAAGCCTTTTCTGGAGACTTTTAATTGCATCCATTATTATGCTTGTCTTCGGTTACATGGGTGAAACTGGAGCGATGAATGTAACTCTAGCCTTCGTAATAGGTATGGCTGGATGGTTATATATCATCTACGAGGTTTTTGCAGGTGAAGCAAGCAAGGCAAGTGCTGGTAGTGGAAATGCTGCTGGTCAAACTGCATTTAACGCATTGAGATTGATTGTTACAGTAGGATGGGCAATTTATCCAATTGGTTATGCTGTGGGTTACTTCGGTGGCGGCGTTGACGCTGGTTCATTGAACTTAATCTATAACCTTGCAGACTTTGTTAATAAAATTGCATTTGGTATGGCTATTTATGTAGCCGCAGTATCAGACAGCAACTAATTAACTGCAAAGTAAATAATAAAGAAGGGGCCTTCGGGCCCCTTTTTTTTTATCCATTGTTAAAGTTCTGGAACTTCATTAGACATAGAGTTATAAATTATCGTATTGGCCTCATGGCGGAATTGGTAGACGCAAAGGACTTAAAATCCTTTGGGATTTATTCCCGTCCCGGTTCGAGTCCGGGTGAGGCCACCAGAAAACTAGTTAATTTTTATAAGTGATATGAGAGGAAATTTTAGTTATAATCTAATACATGAAAAATATTAGGACCTTTATTTGCTCAATCTTTGGTGTCTTTTTGTTAGTAGGTATTTCAAATGCTTCTAATTTAGAAAATAGAGTTACTTCATATTTTAATGGTCTAGCTAATAGTTTAGGCACAAGTGTCTCTTCATTATTGGGAGAAAATAGTAGAGTTAAGTATCTTGATCTAAATTTGGGTGTACAAGAGCATTTTAAGCCAACAATCTCACTTACTAATGTGAATATGATTTCTGAGTATGGCAATAGCGCAATATTTAATCAAAACTCTCTAAACCTTCATAACAATGACCAAACAATCAATTTAGGCATTGGTCACAGAACTCTACTTAATGATGACAAAGTTCTATTTGGATTGAATGTATTCTTTGATTATGCATTTGATGACGCACATCAGAGAAACGGAGCGGGCCTTGAGGTATTGAGTAGTGTCTTTGATTTGAGATCCAATATTTATGATGCCACATCAGGTATCGAAACCGTTTCGACAGGAAAAGATGAAGAGGCGATGGACGGATGGGATATGCGACTTGACTATCATTTACCTATTAAAGTAAATGCGAGATTGTTTGCAGGATTATTTGAATTTGAAAATGCAGCTGGTTCTTATGAATTAGAAGGTGAGAAGTACGGTCTTAATGTAATTGGTAACAATCTCGATTTAGAAATTGGATACATCGATGACAATAAAACAGGTGATGGTTCATTTGCAAACTTAAGCTATGTTATTCCTCTTGGAAATAGTAGAACTTTTTCAAATGACACGTCTAATTATTTTGAATATTTCTCAGTTGCAGAGAGATTGTATGAGCCAGTAAAACGGGAAAATAAAATAAAAGTTGTAACAACAACATTAAATGTAAAAGCGAGTGGATTTTAAATTATGGCAAAGTTATCTATAAAACACTTATTTTTGATTATAGTTATGAGCCTCTCAGCCATATATTATTCTTATGCTGATAGCCACGTTGATAGTTGCACAATCACAAGAGGTATATATGACAAGACTCAAGTGATTGACAACGGATATTGTGCAAGTGCACCAGCTGCTTATGAAATTATTGCATATGAATTGTATTTGTGTACTAGTGAACCAACTGCTCCTACTACAACAGCAGTGATGGATTTATCCAGTTGTTACAAAAACTGGGAATTAAGTTCAGGCGCAACTCTTTCCGTTCAACAGAACGCTACTGTAGATGTTCCAGGCACAATGACTCGACCTCCAAATGGTACTTACACACATGGAGTTATGTTGATAGATAATTCGTTTGGAATAACTGCATCATTACAATTTGACGAAGCGGTCACAGATCAGGACGGTAATTCTGGTGTTTATTGTGGAACAAAAAGTGGTTCTGGCGCATATGGTACAGGAGCAGTCCCATCGGGTACATCTGAGTGTGGAGCTTCAGAAATAACTGCAGGAAAATTTACTGAATTGTTAACTAGTTTTGATAGTGGGTCTTTTCAAGGAACCGCAGAAGGAACAAATTTAAATGGAACAACAGCTAGTATTAAGGGTTACCTAATAGATACCAATTCATATCTTGCTGAAAATGATGCGGATGTTGATAAACTTATTGGTGCAGCCACCTTTGCATCGCCAGTAAATTTTACAGATTCTACAACTACGATTACAATGTCATTCAATGTAGGAGAAGGTATGTCAATGTATAACAATGGTGCAAATAGAATTGTTTTTGGCAGTGGTCCTTTTCAGGCAGTTATATCTACAGATTAAAACTTAAATTGTTCATTTAATATTCGTTCATCAAAAGAATGGTCCTCATCAAATAGGAGCTCTACAACTTGATCTTTGCTTTGATGCACTTCAACAGAACTTATGTCTCTAAACTCTGTGCTATCAGCAACAACACTTACGGGTCTTTTCTTGCTTTCAATTACCTCAAATTTCACATTAGACTCATTATTTAGTATTGCCCCTTTCCATCTTCTTGGTCTGAAAGCACTTATTGGAGTTAATGCAAGAACATCTGCATTAATTGGAAGTATTGGTCCATGAGCAGATAAGTTATAAGCTGTGCTTCCAGATGGTGTTGAAATTAATACACCATCACAGATAAGTTCATCTAACCTTACTTTTCCATCAACTGAAATTTTTATTTTTGATGCCTGATGTGTTTCTCTAAGTAATGAAACTTCGTTAATAGCAATCGCTTCATGAATGGAGCCATCGACATTCATAGCTTTCATTATCAACGGAGATATTTTAATTGATTGCGATTGATTAATCCTATTTATCAAATCATTTTCATTTGAAGAGTTCATAAGAAAGCCAACGCTACCATAATTTAATCCAAATATAGGCAACTGTTCATACATATGTGATTTTATGGCTTCAAGCATAAATCCGTCACCACCTAAGACTACTATTACATCGGCGTTATCAAAGTCAATTTTGCCAAACTTGTCTTCTAAAATCTTTTTCTGAGAACTTGCCTCATCACTGCTAGAAGCCAAAAAAACTGGTTTATTTAAATTCATTGTTTTTTACCTACAAAAAAGTATTCCTTTATCCTAAAATCTTCTCTAATTGAACATAATTAATTAATTATTCATAACATATGTCTTTAGATGGGTATTTACTCTCAATAGATCAAGGCACAACCAGTTCACGAGCCTTAATTTTAGATATTCAGGGAAATATCATTAGTCAAAAAAACTATGAATTTAAACAGTATTTCCCAAATGATGGATGGGTTGAGCATGATCCAATAGAAATTTTAAAGACAACCCAAGACGCTATTAACTTTGTAATCAAAGAAGCAAACATTAGCCCTAAAGATATCAACATTGCAGGTATAACGAATCAAAGAGAGACGGTTGTTGCATGGAACAAATTAACAGGAAAGCCAGTCTACAATGCCATAGTATGGCAGGATAGAAGAACTGAAAATTTCTGTGAGAGATTAAGACAGAAGAATCTAACTAAACTTATTCAATCAAAGACTGGCCTTATAATTGATCCTTACTTTTCAGCAACGAAAATTCAATGGATCATTGAAAATATCGAAGAAGCAAAAAATACGATGAATGAAAATAATCTGTTAGTTGGAACTATCGATACTTGGCTTATTTGGAATTTTACAAAAGGCGAATGTCATTATACTGATGTTACAAATGCATCAAGAACAATGCTATATAATATAAATGAAGATTGTTGGGATGATGAATTATTAAATATTTTTAATATTAACAAAAATATTTTGCCAGATGTAAAAAATTGCGTTGATGATTTTGGAGCAATAGATTCTAGTTTGTTTGGAGAAAAAATTTCAATAGGTGGTGTAGCTGGTGATCAACAGGCAGCAACTATTGGTCAGGCTTGTTTCAAAGAAGGAATGGTTAAATCAACTTATGGTACAGGTTGTTTTTTATTAATGAATACTGGAAATAAATTTATAGAGTCAGAGTCTAAATTATTGTCTACTAAAGCTTATAATATATTTGATAAAAAAGATTTTGCCCTAGAGGGCAGTATCTTTAATGCGGGAACTGTTGTTCAATGGATGCGTGACGAAATGAATTTCATTAATGATGCAAGTAAAGTTGAAGAGCTCGCAAATAAAAGCACTAACGAAATACAATTCATTCCTGCTTTTACTGGTTTGGGCGCTCCTTATTGGAACTCTGATATAAGGGGTCAAATTACAGGAATTACTCGAGATACTTCAAAGGCTGATATTGCTATGGCTGCATTAAAATCAATATGTTATCAAACAAGAGATCTTCTTGATTGCCTGCTTAATGATACAGAACTAGAGAGAAATGATTTTACTATTCGAGTTGATGGAGGCATGTCTAAAAATAACCTTATGATGCAATTATTATCGGATATCACTCAAGTAAGAATTGAAAGGCCTTTGAATCAAGAGTCGACTGCTATGGGTGCAGCTTACTTAGCTGGAATGCGATCTGGCGTTTACAAAGATGTTGCAGAGGTCGAGAAATTGTGGAAGACTGATCGCAAATTTGAACCTACTATTTCATTGGATGAGGCGGATCAACAATATAATAGATGGTTACAGACTGTAAAAGGACTGATTAATAATGGTTGATGTAAAAAATAGCGTTTCAAAAGAAGAATGGGAAACAAGACAAGACTTGGCGGCATTCTATAGAACAATTCCATATTTTGGTTGGGATGATTTAATTTTTACCCATATCTCAGCTAAAGTTCCTGGGGCTGACGATGAATTTCTAATTAACCCCTATGGTTTTTTATTTGATGAAATAACTGCTTCAAACTTGGTCAAAATTAACCTAAAGGGAAAAATACTTAGTGACACAAATAATTTTATAAATCCTGCAGGTTTTACTATTCACAGTGCAATACATGAGTCAAGAGAGGATGCACATTGTATTGTTCATCTACACTCAAATGACGGTGTAGCAGTAGCTTCACTGAAAGATGGTTTGTTGCCTTTATCTCAAACTGGAATGTTGGTTAGAAGTCAAATCGCATACCACGACTACGAAGGAGTTGCTCTTTTTGAAGAAGAAAAAGAAAGATTGGTACAGGATCTTGGTGAAGCACGTTTAATGATACTTAGAAATCATGGAACGTTGGCCTTAGGTAAAAATGTAGCAGAAGCATTCACTAATATATATTTCTTAGAGAAAGCATGCTCTTATCAAGTGAGAGCTCTTTCTGGAAATCTTGAATTGAACTACCCCTCAGAGGAATCAATTGAAACAACAAGACAACAAGGTGAGGGAAGAGAAATGGCTGCGGCTTTACTGTGGCCCGCAGTTAAAAGAAAGATGGAGCGACTAGACTCATCTTTTCTTAACTAATCAAAATAAATAAGGAGATATAGATGAAAGTATTGTGTATTTTATACGATGATCCAAAAGGGGGAATGCCGTCAAGTTATCCTGTGGAAACTTTGCCAAAAATTGAAAAGTATCCAGATGGACAGACATTACCAACACCAAAAGGCATAGATTTTAATCCAGGAGAATTGCTAGGATGTGTTTCTGGTGAACTAGGCCTAAGAAAATTTCTTGAAGATGCAGGTCATACATTAGTCGTTACAAATGATAAAGATGCACCTGGTTGTACTGCAGAAAAAGAGCTCGTTGATGCTGATGTAGTAATTTCACAACCTTTCTTTCCATTCTATTTAACAAAAGAACGTATTGCTATGGCTAAAAACTTAAAAATGGCCATAACTGCTGGTATAGGTTCAGATCATGTTGATTTGCAAGCTGCCATGGACAATAAAATTGATGTCATGGAAGTTACCTTCTGTAATTCAAGGTCTGTAGCTGAGCATATTGTGATGATGATTTTATCTTTGGTGAGGGATTATCATAATCAATACAGAATTATTAATGAGGGCGGATGGAATATTGCAGATGCAGTGCAAAGATCATATGACCTTGAAGGGATGCATGTGGGTACAGTTGCAGCTGGAAGAATAGGTTTGGATGCATTAAGAAAACTTAAGCATTTTGATGTTCACATGCATTATTTTGATAGACATAGATTACCAGAGTCAGTAGAAAAAGAATTAAATTTGACTTTTCATGATTCTGTTGAGTCAATGGTTGCAGTATGCGACGTTGTAACAATTAATTGTCCACTTCACCCAGAAACTGAAAACCTCTTTGATGATGAAATGATCGGAAAAATGAAAAAGGGTGCATACATCGTAAATACTGCTCGCGGTAAAATTTGTAATCGCGACGCAATTGCTCGTGCCTTAGAGTCAGGTCAATTAAGTGGCTATGCTGGGGATGTATGGTTTCCACAGCCTGCTCCAAATGATCACGTATGGAGAACAATGCCAAATCATGGAATGACACCTCATACCTCAGGAACATCTCTATCAGCACAAGCAAGATACGCAGCTGGTGTTAGGGAAATTCTTGAGTGTCTCTTTGCTGGAGAAGATCAAAGAATGGAATATACAATTGTTAAAGATGGAGCACTTGCTGGAACAGGCGCTCACTCCTACAGCGAAGGATCTGCTAC
>QCMN01000009.1 GCA_003213715.1 Pelagibacteraceae bacterium AG-422-B15 | reverse complement strand
AACCCGTCTTTTTTTAAAATTATAAACTTTTCTGATCAACACAAAAATCATTATGAAGGTGATAACAAAGATACTTCACATATTAAAATCATTATTGTTTCAGAATCTTTTGATGGACATTCAAGAATTGAAAGAGAGAGAATTGTTCATAACATACTTAAAGAAGAAATATTGACAGAGATACACTCAATAAGATTAAAACTCTATATAAAGTCAGAATATGATTTAATTAAGTGATGCAATTTTGACTTGCGAAATCAAATTTCTTTTCGTTTCAATTATTTCGAATTTAAATCCATAAAATTGAAAAACTTGCCCAGCTTTAGGAAAGGACCTTGACTCATTTATTATTAAACCAGAAATAGTATTTGCATCTTCATCAGGTAGGTCCCAACCAAAACTTCTATTAATGTTTCTTATTTCTGTAGATCCTTGAACTTTAATTGAGCCATCTTTATTTCTCACAATATCAGTTAAATCGATATCATGTTCATCGCTGATCTCTCCGACAATCTCTTCAATAATATCCTCAAGACTTATCATTCCATTTAACACACCGTATTCATCGACCACCATGGCTAATTTAATTTTTCTGTTTAGGTGCATTTGTAATTGATTTTTTAGAGGCGTAGTTTCTGGTACAAACCAAGTTTTAATTAATGATTTCTTAATATCCTCTCTTGAAATTTTCACAGATTTAAGTTCATTTAGCTTCCTCAACAGATTTTTTGCATGTATTAAGCCAATAATATTTTCATTATTGTCTTTCCACACAGGTATTCTTGTATAAGGACTTTCAACAACTTGGTTTATTATTTTTTCAGGATCTTCATCAATATTAACCATAAAGATATTGCTTCTGTGCACCATAATATCCTCAACAGTTGTTTCTGATAAATCTAAAATTCCAGTCACCATGTCTTTATCCATTTTAAATAATCTTCCTTCTTTATGATGTAGATCTACAGTTCCCCTAATTTCATCAGCTACTGATAAACTTCTTGCGTTCTGGTCATGTTTAATTCCAATTATATTTAAAATAGTAAAAACGATTTTTTCCATCAGCCATGTCACCGGTGCTAAGATAGTTACAAATGGTTTTAAAAATGGACTTACTAATAGTGCCATTTTTTCTGCATTCGCAATAGCATAGCTTTTAGGAAGAATTTCTGCAAAAATCACAATTAATGCTGTCATTATGATTACGGCATAAGCAACACCTGTATTCCCAAAAATTTTGATTAATAAACTCGTAGCTAAAGCTGAAGCAAGAATATTGACTAAATTATTACCAAGTAAAATCGCTCCAATTAAGGCTTCTTTCTTATTCAATAAATCTATTGCGACATTAGAATTCTTTTTACCCTTCATGCCAAGGCCAGTTAATCTACTTCGCGTACTTGCTGTTAGTGCTGTTTCTGAACCAGAGAAAAACGCAGAAAATGCTAAAAGAACTATTATGGCTAAAAATAATACGATAATTTCAAATATCATCTAATTTATATAATTATTTATCACGCTGTCTAATTTTCTAGTTGAATATCGATTGGCTAAATAAGCTTTACCTAAATTCCTTAAAAGAATCAGATTTATATGATTATTTTTTACTTTTTTATCAGAATTCATTGTCTCTTTAAATTTTTTAAGTGATGTCTTTCTTTTAATATTGTTAGGTATTTTTGTTTTCATTTTTAATTTTTGAAAATGATCTTTTATTTTATTAATATTTTTATTTAAACTATTCCCTGGAAGTGAAGACATATCTAGAGCCATCAAGATGCCAATAGATACAGCTTCTCCATGTGTTAATGATTTTTGGTAATTATTTATTGCTTCAATAGCATGTCCGAAAGTATGGCCTAAATTAAGTATTGCTCTTATATTTTTTTCTTTTTCATCTTTTCTTACAATTATTGCTTTATTTTTGCAAGAGTGGAAAACAGCCTCAATTAAATATTTTTTGTTAAATGTCATAAGCTTCGACTCATTATCTAAAAGCCAATTAAGGAATCTTTTATCCATAATAAGTCCATACTTAATTATTTCAGCATAGCCAGATAAAATCTCCCTTTTTGGAAGAGATTTTAATAGTGAAACATCCGAAATCACTAATTTAGGTTGGTAAAAAGTACCTATCAGATTTTTGCCTTCTTTAGTATTGACTCCTGTTTTGCCTCCTACTGCAGAGTCGACTTGCGATAATAATGTTGTAGGTATCTGAATAAAATTAATACCTCTTAATGTGATACTTGCTGTAAAACCAACAATATCGCCAATAACACCTCCACCAAAAGCAATTAAAGTATCATTCCTATCAACCTTATATTGGAGAAGTTTAGACGTAATTAAATTAATAGTTTTAATATTTTTGTATTTCTCACCATCATTAATTATTATCTTGTTAAAACTTATTTTATTTTTTTTTAGTGAGTTCTCTAATTTTTTTCCGTAAAGCTTATAGATTAATTTATTAGTAATTATAAAAACTCGTGGATTTATTAATTTCTTTTTTATTAATGAGCCTGAGCTCAATAAAATATTATCACCAATTAATATCTTATATTCGTCTGTTCCGGTCTTTACCTCTAAAGTTTTTTTCATTATTAGATTTTTAAAGCTTCGGTAATTTCTTTAATTATTTGATATTTATTTTTTTTGCTCACATCGATTGTGAATTTAGCTTTTGAGTAATTTTTCTGCCTAATTTTATTTAATCTTTCAAATTCTGCTTTTATATTTTTATTAGATAAAAGGGGCCTTTTTTTTGACACTCTACATCTTTTTTCTAAAATATTCAAATCACATTTTAGCCATATTGAATTACATTTATTCAATATTAACTTTCTTATTTTTAAATCTTCAAAGCCACCTCCGCCTAGTGCAATAATAGAGTTTTTTTTATCTAGTAATTTTAAAGTAATTTTTCTCTCAATATTTCTGAAGATACTTTCACCGCTTTCATCAAAAATTTTTGCAATTTTTTGACCCATTTCTTTTTCAATTTCTTTATCCGTGTCATAAAAATCTAAGCCTAGTTTTTTTGATAAACCTCTGCCAATAGTTGATTTACCAGAGCCCATATGGCCTAGAAAAACTATATTTTTTTTTGTTTGAGAGAGTCTTTTTTTTGACATTATTAAATGTGAATAAATTTCACAGTTTTAAAATATTCTGTTAAAAGAAATTAATATGTTTGATAAAAGCATTCGTAATAAAGTAACATTATATATCATTAGTTTATCTCTTATAAGCTCATTTTTCATTAATATTGATGTTTTGGCGGAAAGCAATTTGAGTCAAGAGCCATATGAAATTTGGCAAGAGAACAGTGTTATAAGCGAAATTGAAAGCTCTGTTGAAAAATCAAATACGCAGGAAGCAGTAAACTTAACTAATCAAACCGTAAAACAGGAAAATTTTTTATTCACTAAAGCCGATGCTATAGGTTTATACGATCCAACTAATGGCGGATTTGAAGCTAATTTATGGGATGGGTCTAATATAGAGGATATAGCATATTTAATTAATACAGCTCCTGTAGAAAGTACTAGTTCAACTCTTACGAACCTAGTAAAAAATGTAATCTTAACTACAGCAGCTCCACCCGATAAATCAAATAGTGACTCATTATCTTTTTTAAATCTTAAATCAGATTTTTTAATCTCAAGAGGTTATTATAAAAATATATCTCAATTATTTAGCTTACTAAATAGTGATGAAATAAACGATATTTTAAGTGATGGAATGATAGATAATTTACTTATCTATAATCAATACAAAAGAATTTGTAATAGCAACTCTAATTTAATATCAGAAAGATTAAGTGATTTATATTTTGCATCATTTTGCAATGCAATGTCAGCTAATAAACTAACTCTTGATCTAAATATTTCTTTAATGCGAGATGATAATAATTCTTATAATGAAGAGTATTTATCTTTATTATCTGAAATTATTTACAGTGATGAAATTAAAGCTGAAAATCTCAAAGAAATAAATCTAATTAATTTAAATTTATTACAAAAATACAATGTTGATATTGATAAATATATTTCCATAAATTCACCAATAAAATTTAAATTGTTCTACTTTTTAAATTATAAGAAGAACAACCTTAAAAAAATTTCAATTGCTGAAGAACTTGTCAAAAAGGGCTTGGTTGAACACAAATACCTTGTGGAGATTTACCAGTCCTTTGATCTGAGTAACACTAAGGACGCTGGTGAGAATAATTTAGCTTTATTAGAGCGAATTAAAATCTTTAAAGATATAAGAAAAACTTCATCTCAGGCTGAATTAGTAAATAAAATACCTGAATATGTTAGTTTATTTAGTGCGCATGGTATGTTGGAAACAGCGTCTTTAATGATTTATGATAAAATAAAAATAGTTCAGCCAAAACCAGATTATATCGATAATGCATCGAGTATTTGCCTGGTCTTTATACTAAATGATGACCCAGAAAAATGTAATGAGTGGGTGAGTCAATTGAATCTCAATTCAAACACATTAGAGCTTTCTAAAGCTAAGTTTTATCTTTCATTGTCGAACGGTAAAGCAATAAAAGAGACTAACTTAAATCAATTAATTGACTATGAAGGTTTTTCCGATAGGCAGAAGAATATTATAGTTAAGTATTACGAACTTATTACAAATTCAAAAAAAATTAGTTATTGGAAAACTCCAAATGAATTAAATAAAGTCTCCTCAATAACTGCAAATATAAAACTTCATAATTATTTTGAGTCTCTTGAAAATCAAATAGGTGAGAAAATAATTTTGCTAAACATATTGCATGGAGATGATAATTTTAATGAGAATGACGAGTTTTCGATTTTTCTTATAATAGATTCATTGTTTGAGATTAATGAAGCTTACGCACAAGACTATATATTAGAGTATTTTTCAACGTACAATTTATAGTGTCGAAAATAGAAAAATCTATTATTGAGAATTTCTTAGAATCATTGATATCTGAGAAAGGTTTAAGTAAAAATACGATAGAGTCTTATAAAAGCGATATAAATCAGTTTTTAGAAAGACAAACAACAAGCAAATCATCTGAACTAATATTTTCAAGAAAATCAATTGAAAAATACATTTCAATGATGAATAATTTAGGATTTGAGAGGTCAACAATCCTCAGGAAATTATCTTCGTTAGGACACTTTTTTGATTTTTTAGTTACCGAAAATATACTGAAAGATAATCCGTTCTCGCAAATATCAATACCCAAAAAAAACTCTAAGCTACCAATTTTTTTAACAAACGATCAGGTAGATAGGCTATTAGAGACAGCTAAAAATGATGACTCTATTAAAGGGTTGAGACTATTTACTATGATAGAAATATTATATGCAACAGGAATAAGAGTTTCTGAGCTAGTTGGATTAAAATTGTCATCTTTATATGAAAAAGAAAATTTTATTTTTGTTACAGGTAAAGGAAATAAAGAAAGACTTGTGCCCGTTGATCAAAACACTTTATTCACAATAGAAAAGTATCTAAAAGTAAGAGTAGAATTTTTAAATGCAGATAAAAATGAAGACAAATGGCTTTTTCCTTCAAGAAATTCAAAGCTTGGTCATATTTCAAGGCAAAGATTTCATCAACTTTTAAAAGTATTGTGCAAAAAAGCGAATATCGATGCAAAATACGTTAGCCCCCACAAGCTAAGACATGCCTTTGCATCACATCTACTTGCTAATGGAATGGATTTGAGATCACTACAAATGCTACTTGGGCATTCAGATATATCTACAACACAAATTTATACTCATGTTCTTAGTGATAGATTAAAAAGTACGGTGGAAGATAATCACCCATTATCTAAGGTATTCAAAGAATAATTGTAATTCAAGTTGTCCTTGAAAAGAGGATTTTATGATGATAAACCAACAAAATGAGTTTCACGCCCGTACCCTCTAACACTATAAGAATAAATAGATCTCAGTTATTTGTTCCAGGGTCAAAGCCAGATTTGTTTGAGAAAGCTTCAGCAAGCAATGCAGATATAATCTGTTTAGATCTTGAGGATGCTGTGGCACCGCAAGATAAGGAACAAGCAAAAGAAAATGTAATCAAAGCACTAAACAATCATGATTTTGGGAAAAAAACTATTTCAGTAAGAATTAATGGATTGGATACTCATTATTGTTACAGAGATGTTGTTGACTTAATGGAAAATGGTGGTGAGCGATTAGATTTAATCATGATACCAAAAGTTGGTGTTCCAGAGGATGTTTATGCGATTGATATGTTAGTGACGCAAATAGAAGATAAAACTCAAAGACAAAAGAAAATAGGCTTTGAACTTATAGTTGAAACATCAATGGGAATAACAAACCTAGACAAGATCTTAACTGGGAGTAAAAGAATTGAATCTCTCCATTTTGGTTATGCTGATTATGCGGCATCAGTTAGAATGCGAACAACAAATATCGGCGGATCTAATCAAGACTATTCAATATTAACTGATGAAATTGATGGAGAGAGGAAAACTCACTGGAATGATATGTGGCACTATCCAATATCAAAAATGACAACTATTGGAAGGGCTCATGGCGTTAGGATTATTGACGGTCCTTTTGGGGATTTTTCAGATCCAGATGGTTTTAAGTCTCACGCAAGAAGAACAGCAATTCTTGGATGCGAGGGAAAATGGGCAATTCATCCTAGTCAGGTAGATCTTGCAAATGAGGTATTCACACTACCGGAAAAAGAAGTACAAAAAGCCAGAGATATTCTTGAAGCGATGAAAAAAGCACAGGAGTCAGGCGCAGGCGCTGCTACACTAAATGGAAAATTAATAGACGCCGCTTCAATAAGGCAAGCCGAGCAAATTATCGAACAAACAAAATTAATAGAAACTCTAAGTAAATAATTTATTATTAAATGAACACCTATCTTGAGTTTGAAAAGCCCATCGAACAACTTGACAATAAGGTTCATGAGCTCAAAAGCTTAAATGATAATGCTCCATCAGATGATCTTCTTGAAGAAATTACGCAAGTTGAAGAACAAATAAATGAAACTTATAGAAAGATATATTCTTCAATATCACCTTGGCAAAGGACACTTGTTGCAAGACATCCTCAACGACCAAAAACTAGAGAATATATTCAAAATCTAATTGAGGATTTTTTCCCATTATCAGGTGATCGTTTTTTTTCAGAAGATAAAGCCATTCTTGGGGGGTTTGGAAAATTTAGAGGTAAAACAGTATTAGTCCTTGGTCATGAAAAGGGACATGATACAACATCAAGAATTGAACATAATTTTGGAATGCCTAGGCCTGAGGGATACAGAAAAGCTCAAAGATTAATGAAACTTGCAGAGGATTTTGACATTCCAGTAATTTCCTTCGTAGACACTCCTGGCGCTTACCCTGGAGTAGGAGCTGAACAGCGAGGACAGTCTGAAGCAATAGCAAAAACAACTGAGTGTTGTTTATCATTAGGTGTTCCTATTATAGCAATAATAATTGGTGAAGGAGGATCAGGCGGTGCAGTCGCTATTGGTACAGGAAATACAGTCCTTATGTTGGAAAACTCCATATATTCAGTAATTTCTCCAGAGGGCTGTTCATCAATTTTATGGAAAGATAATACAAAAACTGTTGAGGCGGCATCAGCCCTTAAGCTTACAGCAGAAGATATGTTAAAAATTGATGTAATTGACGAAATTGTTAAAGAGCCTACAGGTGGCGCACATAGAAATCCTCATCGGGCGATAGAGTCTGTTGGAGATGAAATTGAGAAATATTTAAATTTGCTCTCAAATCAACATGGAAATGATTTAAAACATGCAAGACAAGAAAGATATCTTCAAATAGGAAGGTCGGGATTATTTAGTGAAAAGACCACAGCAGCTAATACTGTTCTTGATGAAAAGTTTGGGAAATCTGGCAATAAAAAAAGATTTTATAATAGTTTTTTAGGACGAATTGTTTTAGGGGCTATACTTGCCATGTTGTCTATCGGCATACTAACTTATTTATTTAATTAATTTTACCACAGCAATGTTTATACTTTTTACCTGAACCGCAAGGGCAAGGGGCATTTCTTGATATCTTTTTTGTCTTTATAGCTGATTGGTTAATTTTTTCAGACACACTATTTTCATTTAAAGTTTGGTTTTGTTTTTCTCTTAATCTCATTCTTGAAAAGATTTTAGAAACATCAATTTTTAAATTATTTATTAGTTCCTCAAATAATCCAAACGCTTCATTTTTATATTCATTTAGGGGATCTCTTTGACCGTACCCTCTTAAACCAATAGTTGACCTAAGTTGTTCAAGGTTATTAATATGATCTTTCCATTTATCATCCAAAATTTTAAGCATAACCATTCGTTCTGCAGAATTAACCTCTTCTTCTGAATGATTACCTTTTCTGTTTACGGTATTTTCATTTATTAGTGTGTAAACTTTATCCTTAATATATTGCTGATTAATATCACCTTCTGAGTTTTCTAAATTTACATCAATTTTTTTTGAAAAGTGTTGATTTATCTCATCTTGAAGGTCTTGTAAGTTCCATTGATCAGCATAAGATTTTTCTGGGCAGTAACGTTCAACAATTTCGTCAGCAACGTCGTATTGCATTTCATTTGCAATTTCTGAAATATTATCTGCATTCATTAACTCAAGTCTTTGTTCAAATATCGTTTTACGTTGATCATTTAAGACGTCATCAAACTTTAACAGAGTTTTTCTTATGTCAAAATTTCTTCCTTCTACTTTTTTTTGTGCTCTTTCAAGTGCTTTTGAAATCCATGCATGCTTAATTGACTCACCTTCTTTCAAGCCAAGGCTTTTTAAAACACTATCTATTTTTTCTGATCCAAAAATTCTCATTAAATCATCTTCTAAACTTATAAAGAACTTTGTTTCCCCAGGATCACCTTGACGACCAGACCTTCCTCTTAACTGATTGTCAATTCTTCTACTTTCATGTCTTTCACTTCCAATTACAAAGAGACCTCCAGCTTTAATCACTTCATCTTTTTTTTGAGTAATTGTGTCTTTAAGTCCTTCTAAATTTTCCTGGCCATTCTTTGTGCTTGAATTAAATTCGAAATTACCGCCAAGTTGAATATCAGTTCCTCTTCCTGCCATATTTGTTGCAATTGTAACAGCACCTGGTTCACCGGCATTAGCAATAATCTTTGCCTCTTGCTCGTGATGTTTAGCGTTTAGTACCTCATGTTTAATTTTATTATTTCTGAGTTTTTTTGAAATTTTCTCAGATTTATCAATACTTGTTGTCCCAACTAAGACGGGCTGGCTTTTTTCATTACATAGTTTAATTTGCTCAATAATAGCATCATATTTTTCCTCGGCTGTTCTATAGATTTCATCTTCATTATCAATTCGTGAAACTGGAATATTTGTAGGTATTTCGAAAACAGACAAATTATAAATGTCACCAAATTCCTCTGCTTCAGTGAGCGCAGTTCCCGTCATACCAGATATTTTATTATATAGTCTAAAATAATTTTGATAGGTTATTGAAGCTAATGTTTGGCTTTCATTTTGAACTTTAACATTTTCTTTTGCTTCTATTGCTTGATGTAGCCCATCCCCATATCTTCTACCTTCCATAGTCCTGCCCGTAAATTCATCAACAATTACTACACTTCCTGATTTAACAATATAGTCCCTATCTTTTTCAAATAGTTTGTTTGCTCTTAATGCTTGATTTATATGGTGTACCACCGCGACATTAGAAATGTCATATAAAGTCCCTTCAGATATAATATTTCTTTCTTTTAATATTTTTTCAGCTTTATCATTTCCTGCATCTGTTAAATTTGCTGTTTTTGTTTTTTCATCTATTTCAAAATCATTATCATTTAGAAAAGGTATTATTTTATTAATTGAATTATAAAGAGTTGTTTTATCTTCTATAGCGCCTGAAATTACAAGCGGTGTTCTAGATTCATCTATCAATATACTATCAACCTCATCAACAATACAAAAGTTATGATCTCGTTGAACAATATTCTGTTTTAATACACGTAAATTATCTCTTAAATAATCAAAGCCAAATTCATTATTAGTTCCGTAAGTAATGTCACAGGCATATTGTTCTTTTCTTTTTTCACGTCCCTCTGTATCGTTAGTTAGACATCCAACAGATAGACCTAAATAATTAAATATAGAACCCATCCATTCTGCATCTCGCCTTGCAAGATAATCATTTACTGTGACTATATGAACACCTTTTCCAGATAGAGAATTTAGAAACGCAGCCAATGTAGAAACAAGTGTTTTTCCTTCACCAGTCTTCATCTCTGAAATTCCACCATTGTGTAAAACCATGCCACCAATCAATTGAACATCAAAATGTCTTTGACCAAGTGTTCTTTTGGAAGCCTCACGCACCATTGCAAAAGACTCTACTAAATAGTCATCAATTTTTTTTCCATTTGATATTTCAGATTTAATCTCTGAAATTCTTTTAAGCAGCATATCTTGAGATTGCTTTTCAATTTCAGGCTCTAAATCATTAATTAATTGCACAGTACGCTGAAATTCAGCTAATTTCTTCTTTTCGCTTCGGCTAAAAATTGTATTAAAAAATGAGTTAACTTTTAACATTTGAGTAGATATTTGTATTTTCTATTTAATTGCAAGCATTTATACCTTAAATACTAACACCAATTAAGATAAAATTACTTAAATCACTCATATTTGATTGTTTGAAAAATGTTAAAAAAATCACCTTTAGCGCCAAAAAATATTAAAAAAATAAAACAGATTAAAGGCATTGATTTGTATGTATATTCTGCAGGCTTATACAATAAGAAACGACTGGATTTAGCTTTATTTCTTTTCAAAAATAAAACTTCAGTTGCTGAAGTTTTTACAAAGTCCTCATTAAGATCATGCACACTGGACTGGAACGAAAAAAATTTAAAAAATAAAGAAATAGAAGCATTGATTGTTAATTCAGGAAATGCAAACACTTTTACAGGCCAGGCAGGTATTAATGCGTTAACGAAAATAAGTAAATTTGTTTCTAATAAATTCAAAGTCTCAGTTAAGAAGGTATTTTTTGCATCTACAGGTGTAATAGGAGAAAAATTTCCTGAAAATAAAATAGTAAATACATTAAAAAAAGATAAATCAAAAACTAATAATTGGTTACAAGCAGCTCAATCAATTATGACAACCGATACTTTTCCAAAAGCAATTTCTGTAAAAACAATGATTGAAAATAAAACAATCACAATCACAGGGATTGCGAAAGGGTCTGGAATGATAGAGCCAAACATGGCAACAATGTTGGGATTTATTTTTATAGATTGTTTAATACCTCAAAATATTTTACAGAAATTATTAAAAGATCTTGTAGATAAGTCATTCAATCAAATAACTGTTGATGGAGATGAATCTACAAATGATACTGTAATTATGACTAGCACTAATAGTGTTTCATTAAAAAATAAGATTTCATCGATAAAAGATAAGAGAATATCAAAAATAAAAAACTCTTTACTTCCTGTCGTTAAATATTTAGCGGAACAAATTGTACGAGATGGTGAAGGTGCAACAAAATTGATAAACATAAAAGTTGAAAGTGCCAAAAATTCACCGCAGGCAAAAAGAATTGCTAAGGCAGTCGCAAACTCCCCACTTGTAAAAACAGCTTTTTACGGAAATGATCCAAATTGGGGGAGAATTGTAATGGCGATTGGTAAAACATATGAAAAAATAGATCCAAAAAAACTTAAGATTTATATAGGTAAGCAAACAGTTGTTGCTAATGGAGCAGAGTATAAAAAATTAGATTTACAAAAATTAAAAAAATATATGGCAAGCAAAGAAATTGATCTAAAACTTGACCTTGGACAAGGTAATTATTCTTATGAAACACAAACATGTGACTTTTCTCACAAATATGTTGATATCAATGCAGCATACAGGACATGAAGGTAGTATTTTGCTCTTCCGCAATTATAAAAAATAAAAATGGTGAAATTCTCTTGATGAGCAGAAAACAAAAGGATTCTTTTATCAATTCTTGGGAGTTTCCAGGTGGAAAATTGAAAAATAACGAAAATTTTGCAGTTGCATTATTTAGGGAGCTAAAGGAAGAATTAAATATTAAAATAGATATAAACAAATTATCAAACTATGAATTTTTTAAGCACCAGTATCGTTCATTTTTATTAATGATGTATGTATTCGAAGTAACTGAATGGACAGGAAAAATTATAAGTAAAGAAGGGGAGCTTTTAAGATGGGTGTCTGCAAAGGAATTGAAGAAAGCAAAATTATTACCTGCAAATACTAAAGTTGTTAATTATTTTTTAAAATAACAACCTGTTTCCTCAGTGAAAACAGAGACTATTTTATAATCTCCATATTCAATTGAAATTTCTTTTTTCCCCTCATCTTTATTGTAACCTAATAGTTTAATTTGACTGTATAATTCATCATCTGAAACTGAAGCAGCAATAACACGATCATATGCTTCATCACAATAATCACTTTTCATCTCTGAAATAAAAAAACAAACACAATAGTGCTTTGCTGAAGCATTCAATCCAATGAGAGTTTCGTCAGACTTTGCAACACTAGTATTTATAAAAAAAAATGATGTAAATATTACTAAAATGTTATAAATAAATCGAGATACTTTATGCATAAAATTATAAAATTTATAACGTGTTTATCCTTTATTTTAATTTGGGTCAATCCATCAATAGCTATAGTTAATCAATTACCACATAATGAAACAGTTGAATGGCCAACAAATACATGGCCAGAAAATTTAATAGAAATTGATGATGAAGAATTTAGTACAATTATTAATTATACTTTTTCTGATGATTCTTATGATGAATTGGGACGTACGAATGCACTTTTAATTATTCAAGATGGAAGTATTGTTTATGAAAATTACAATTCTCCTATTACAAAAGATACAAAACTTGTCTCCTATTCAATGGCAAAAAGCTTTATTGGCCTATTGACTGGAATGATGATTGATAGGGGATTCATAGAATCAAAAGACGAAGCAAATCTCTTACCAAGCTGGGATGACAATAGAAAAAACATTTCCATAGGACATATGCTTAATATGCAGTCAGGGCTGGATTATGTTGAGGAATATGATTTAGGTGGAAGATCAGACACATTAGAAATGTTATTTGGGCAGGGAAGATTTGATCAAGCTGAGTTTGCATCATCCATGAAACTAAAAACTCCTCTACCAGGTATGAAATACAACTACTCGACTGGAGAAACTAATATTATAAGCCAAATAATAAAAACAAGGCTTGAAGCTCAAGGAATTGAATATTTAGATTTCATAAAAAGTAATCTTATTGATAAAATAGGTATAAAAAATTCGATCTTCGAATTTGATAATTCTGGAACTTTCATTGGTGGCAGCTCAATTTTTGCAAACGCAAGGGATTATGCAAGGTTTGGATATTTATATTTAAGAGATGGATTATGGGATGGGGAGAGAATTGTATCAAAAGAATGGATTGATGATACAAGAACTCCAGCTAAAAACTCCTACCAAATGTATAGCAATCAGTTTTGGATGCCTCATCCAGCATTTACACGTGGACTTCCAAAGGATACTTACTATGCCGCAGGTTTTGGTGGGCAATATATATTAATTATTCCGTCTAAGGATATGATTGTTGTTCGATTAGGTGAAACTTATATGGAAGATGATAAAGTTATTGAAAATATTTCTGAAATCATAAGTTACTTTGATAATAGGATCTAAATTTATGAGCGACCAAATAATTATTTATTCTTCCTATAATTGTGGATATTGCGACTTAGCAAAAAAACTCCTTGATAAAAAACAAATTAAATACCAAGAAATTAACATTCAAGATGATCCCTCCCAAAGAGATATTATGTTAGAGAGAGCTAATGGAAAAAGAACCGTTCCACAAATTTTTTTTAAAGAGCTGCATATTGGTGGATTTGAAGAATTAAATAAGCTTGAGATGTCGGGCACGCTTGATAAAATTTTGAATGAAAAATAATTTAATAGCCGCCTGTCTTCAGCTTACATCAAGTTCAGATATCTATAAAAACTTAAAAGAGACAATAGATCTTTCAAATAAAGCTATTGATAAAGGCGCCTTTTTAATTTCAACACCAGAAGTTACAAATATTATCTCATTAGATCGACAAAAATTAAAAAGGTCAGTATTTCTGGAGAAGGACGATCCATTTCTTATTGAATTTACAAAAATTGCAAAGAAAAAATCAGTATGGATATTGCTTGGCTCTATTATTATCAAAGACAATAAGAACAAATTGTATAATCGCTCCTATTTGATAAACAGCAAAGGCAATATTCAATGCAAGTACGATAAAATTCATATGTTTGATGTGAAGATATCCAAAAAAGAAAGCTATAAAGAATCCAAAATCTTTAAACCAGGTAAAAAAGTTGTGGTTACTAATACTCCTTGGGGAAAAATTGGTTTATCAATTTGTTATGATTTAAGATTCCCTGAGCTTTATAGAAAACAAGTGATGATGGGGGCAAAGTTAATTACTATTCCTTCAGCATTCACAACCACTACAGGTAAAGCCCACTGGCATAATCTTGTAAAAACACGAGCTATTGAAAATGGTTGTTATGTTTTAGCTTCTGCACAATATGGAAAAAATTCATTAAAGCGCCATACCTATGGACACAGTCTAATTGTATCCCCATGGGGTGAGATATTGGCTGAAAAAAAGGCAGGAAAAGGTATTATAATGGCTAGTTTGGACTTTAAAAAGCTTCATAAAATTAGAGCTAATATACCAAGTTTCAGAACACAAATATTGAAATAAACAATATAATTACAATATAGAGTTATTATGATCGTATTTAATTTACAATGCAGTGACTGTTTTCATTCATTTGAAGGTTGGTTTGGTTCATCCAAGTCATGTGAAACACAAATCAAAAAAAAGTTTGTTCAATGTGTTTCGTGCGGGTCCTCAAATATTACTAAAGAACTTTCAAGTCCAAATGTATCCGTAAAGAAAACTAACATTACTCCAAACGAAAAAGCACTCAGAGACTTTAGAAATAAAGTAAAAGAAGTAAATAAATTTGTTAAACAAAATTTTGAGTTTGTCGGAGACCAGTTTGCATACGAAGCAAGAAAAATTCACTATAGTAAATCTAATAAAAAGCCGGTATACGGCAACGCAACTAAAGAAGAAGTTACTGATTTAAGTGATGAGGGTATTGAGGTAACTTCTATTCCATGGATAAAAGAAGATAATTAATTTTTTTTTCCAGAAACAATAAAATTTGCATCCATTCTTTTAGACATAAACCATTCGTCTCTTAATGGATTATAATTTACACCTATATTACTAATCACATCAAAGTTGTTTTGAATAAAAAAAGAGTAAATATCCTCAGGAGTTAAAAATTTATTCCAATCATGTGTGCCTTTTGGAAGAAAACCTAATACATATTCAGCCATAAATTTTGCAAAAATAAGCGAAAAGATAGATTTATTAATAGTTGCTATAAACATAATACCATTATTAGATACCAGACCGCTACATTCTTTAATAAAATTTTTTGGATTGTTTACATGTTCTATTACTTCTAAATTTAAAATGACGTCATACTTTTTATTTTTGTTAAGATTTTCAGCAGTTGTATTAATATAATTAATATCTAAATTATTTTCTTCAGCATGAATTTTTGCAGTGATACAATTTTTCTCTAAAGCATCAATGCCGGTTACATCTGCACCTAACCTTGCTAATGGTTCGCTCATTAGTCCACCACCACATCCAATATCCAAAACTGATAATCCCTTTAAAGGTGATTCATTTTCTTGGTCTATTGCATAATGATCTTTAATTGTATTGATTATATATTCCAGTCTTATGGGATTAAATTTATGCAGTGTTTTAAACTTGCCATCATGCTTCCACCATTCTTTGGCAAGGTTTTTAAACTTGTCAATTTCAGTTTTATCAATCGAAGAAATGTCCATAAATCAATCATTTAACTAACACTTGATTAAAGTATCGTATTAAAGTAATCCTTATTTTTGTTTAGAGTATTACGTAACACAATTTAATAACGAAAAGTCAAATGTCCACTATAGTTTTAAAATTTGGCGGAACATCAGTAGCTACAACTGATTTAATTGAATCCGCAGCTAATATTGTCAAATCAGAATATGATAAAGGCAATAATATAGTTGTAGTTGTTTCAGCTATGTCTGGAGCCACTAATCAGCTAATAGAGCATGTCGATAAGATAAATTATAATGATGATAGTGAATATGATGTTGTTGTTTCATCAGGAGAGCAAGTAACAGCAGGATTAATGTCACTGGCTCTAAAAAAAATTGGTCTACCATCTCGATCTTGGCTTGGTTGGCAAGTCCCGATAATTACTAGAGGATCGCATAGAAATTCATTTATTGATCAAGTGATACCGGATAAAATCATTAACGATTTTGAAAACAAAAAGATAGCCGTCGTAGCTGGTTTTCAGGGAATTTCAAATGAGGGTAGAATAACTACTATTGGTCGTGGAGGTTCAGATAACACTGCAGTATTCATTGCTTCAGCAATAAAAGCTGAAAGGTGCGATATTTATACTGATGTTGATGGAGTTTATACCTCCGATCCTAGAATGACAGAAAATGTAAGAAGACTAGATAAAATTTCTTATGAAGAGATGATCGAAATGGCTTCACAAGGGGCTAAAGTTTTGCAAACAGCTTCAGTTGAATCTGCAATGAGTAATGATGTAGACGTATATGTTCGATCAACATTCAGTCCGTCTGATAAGGGAACTTTAATTTCAAATGATGTGAATAATGAAAATGATAGGGCAGTAACAGGAGTTGCTTATTCTAAAGATGAGGCAAAAATAACTCTTATTGATGTGGAAGATAAACCGGGAGTTGCTGCAGAGATTTTTAATAAGCTTGCAGAGAATTCAGTTAATGTTGACATGATTGTACAGAACAATTTTATTGAGAGAAAAATGACAAATCTTACTTTTACAATCCCAATGATAGATCTTGATAAAACATTAAAAATTTTAGAAAATTTACAAAAAAAACTTAAGATTTCAAAAGTTTTAAACGAAAAAAACCTCTCAAAAGTTTCTATTATTGGATCAGGAATGAGAAATCAGCCAGGTATAGCTGCAAAAATGTTTGAATGTTTATCCAAAAATAAAATCAATATTGAAGTAATCTCAACTTCTGAAATAAAGATAAGCGTCTTAATAGATAAAGATAAAACTGAAAAGGCTGTAAATGCGCTACATGCTGTATTTCAGCTCGACCAGATATAGTGGCTATGCTTGGTATTAACTACTATTCTTTATGAAATAATCATTTTGGGTAATTGATAGGTTTATTTTTTTTAGATTAAGGTTTAATTAATTTGAAGCATATGTACAAAAATTTTCTATTAGAAATTAAGAACCAGAGAGAAGCAAGGGGCTGTTCAGTAGATGATTTAAGTAAAGAGACAAAAATTTCAAAAAAAGTTATTTATAAAATTGAAAATCTTAATGAAAGTGAAGTGGATTTATTTCCACAAAAGCATCTACTTTTTTTATACGCAAAACACCTTGGTGTAGAGGTTCCTGAAAAAAAAATTATACTTACTCATTCTACAATAGAAAATTCTTCTAAATTATCAAACAATCTATCAGCGGCTAATTTTGCTTTATCGCTGATGAATAATTTTAAATTCCAAATTTTATTACCATTATTTTTAGTTGTTATAATTTTAAGCTTTAATTACTCTATAAAAAATAACAATTTATCTTTTGAATTGAAATTAGATAATACTGAAATAATAACTCAAAATGATCTAGAAAATAATTTAGCTGAAAATAAATTCTCTAACTTGAATCAAACAAACACAGAAAAATTAAATCCGTCTTTAAGTAATTCAAAACGATCTGCTAGCTTATCCGACAATAAAAAAAATTTTTTGGAAACTGTCAGCTTATCAATAACATTCGACAATGAAGTCTGGATAGAAGTTGATAACTCAAGAGAAATATTAATTAGTCAGGTTTTTAGAGAGGGTGAAGAGCTTAATCTTGAGGTATCAAAAAATGACGAAATATTTGTAACCTCGGGGAATATGGGTCTCATTTCAATAAAAGTGAACAACGGCCAAATAAAATTTCTTGGCTCTATAGGCGAGATAGGTAGAAAACAGATTTTTTAAGTTTTCAAATCAATTCTTTCATTATATTTAATACCTACCTAATTTATAAATAATTATGAGTCAGTACTCTCAAAATAAAATAATCCGCAGGCGCACAAAGAAGATTGAGGTTGGAAGTGTAGAAGTTGGTGGTGATGCAAAAATTTCTGTGCAATCAATGACAAATACGCTCACTTCAGATGTTAATGCAACATTACAACAAATCAATGATTTAGTGTCTGAAGGTGCGGATATTGTTAGGGTATCTTGTCCTGATCAAGAATCTACAGAATCTCTAAAAGAGATCGTTAATTATGTAGATGTACCAATCGTTGCAGATATTCACTTTCACTACAAGCGTGCGATCGAAGCTGCTGATGCAGGCGCTGCTTGCTTAAGAATAAATCCTGGAAATATTGGAGTTGATAAAATTATTGAGGTTATTGATGCGGCTAAACAAAATAACATTTGTATGCGAATAGGAGTAAATGCAGGCTCTATTGATGAAAAAATTCTAAAAAAATACAGTAAACCTTGTGCCGATGCATTAGTCGAGAGTGCAATAGAAAATATACGCCTGCTTGAGGACAATAATTTTGATAATTTCAAAATAAGTGTAAAAGCATCAGATGTATTTACTACAATTGAAGCCTATGAAAAATTAGCAAAACTTTGTGATTATCCATTTCATGTTGGATTAACAGAAGCAGGAACTTATTTATCGGGCTCAATTAAGTCATCCATAAGTATTGGAAATCTTCTCTCACAAGGGATCGGAGATACAATTAGAGTTTCATTAACAGCAGATCCAGTAGAGGAAATTAAAGTAGGTCACGAGATATTGAAGAGTTTAAATTTAGCTTCTCGGGGTATTAAAATTATTTCCTGCCCTTCTTGTGCTAGACAAGCTTTTCCAGTAATTGATACAGTTCGTGAGCTTGAAAGAAGATTGTCACATATTAAAGATCCTATAACTCTCTCAATTATTGGCTGTGTTGTAAACGGTCCAGGAGAAGCATTAAATAGCGATATTGGGGTAACTGGCGGTGGAAAGGGGAATAATATGATTTATTTATCAGGTGTTGCTGACCATAAAATAAAAAATCCCGAAATAATTGATCACGTTGTTAATCTTGTAGAGAAAAAGATTCAATCACTTCATGATTAAACAAGAAGAATTAGAAAAAATTCAAGATAAATACAAAAATCTTGAAAACGAATTAAACCAATCGGTAAATGATAAAGATAAATATGTATCCCTTTCAAAAGAGTACGCTGATTTAAAACCTTTATATGATCAAGTTAATTTATATTTAGCTAACCAGTCAGAATTAGAGGAATTGAACAGTGTTATCAACGGTAACGATGCTGATTTAATAGAAATAGCCAAATCTGAAATCAATAATGTTAAAGAAAAATTATTAGCGGCTGAAAATGTCTTGAAAGAATTAATGATCCCAAAAGATCCATTGGATAAAAAAAATGTAATTCTTGAAGTCAGAGCTGGTACAGGTGGCGATGAAGCAGCTTTATTTGCTAATGATCTTTTGCGCATGTATCAGCGTTATGCTGAAAATCAGGGATGGAAAATTGAATATATTTCCATTTCAGACTCTGAAAAAGGAGGCATTAAAGAAGCAGTTGCGAAAATCTCAGGTAGCAGCGTTTATTCAAAACTTAAGTTCGAGTCCGGTGTCCATCGAGTTCAAAGAGTTCCAGAAACTGAGTCTCAGGGAAGAGTTCATACGTCTGCAGCGAGTGTAGTTGTATTACCTGAAGCTGAGGATCTAGATATTCAAGTCGACGATAAAGATATTAGAGTTGACGTATTTAGATCTAGTGGTGCAGGTGGACAACATGTTAATACAACTGATAGCGCAGTTAGAATAACTCATCTTCCATCTGGTATCGTTGTACAACAACAGGATGAAAAATCTCAACATAAGAATAAAGCGAAAGCTATGCTGGTTTTAAAAACAAGATTATATGATTTCGAGCGTAAAAAACAGGACGATGATATAGCGGATAAAAGAAAATCGCAGATAGGTTCAGGTGATAGATCAGAAAGAATCAGGACCTATAATTTTCCTCAGGGAAGAGTGACTGATCATCGCATAAATTTAACTCTCTACAAACTAGAGCAAATATTAAATTCTACAGGATTAGAGGAAGTTATCACAAATCTAATACTTGAAGATCAAGGAAGATGATATGTCCTCATTAAATAAACTTCTATATTCTGAAGATTCTTCAATACCTATTTTAGAAAAAAAAATACTTTTGAAGTATATTCTAAATACTTCTAATGAAGAAATTAATATTAGTCATGATAAGCTACTAGATCATATTGAATTGGGTCAATATAAAGAACTAATTCAAAGACGAAAAAAAAGTGAGCCAATTGCGTACATAATTAATAAAAAAGAATTTTGGAAAGATACATTCTTTATAGATAACTCAGTATTAATCCCAAGACCTGACAGTGAAATTATAATTGAAACTGCTATCAAATACTTTCCTGATACAAACCAAAATCTTAAAATGTTAGATCTAGGCACAGGTTCCGGATGCCTGATAATATCGCTGCTAAGGGAATTTAAAAATAGTCAGGGCATTGGCATCGATTTCGATAAAAAGGCTTTAAAAGTAGCGAAGCAAAATAAAAGTAATTTACTAAATGAAAATAGATTAAAATTTTGCCATGCGGATTTTTCTGAATTCAATACAATAAATTATGATCTTATAGTTTGTAATCCACCATATGTTTCAACCTCATCAAAAGATAACATGCTCAAGGATGTTCAAGACTTCGAGCCTGAAACTGCTCTTTTTGCAAAAGAGAACGGATTAAGGTGTTTTAAAATGGTTTTAGATAATGTAATTAAATATGAAAATAAAAAACAATTGATCATTTTTGAAATCGGTTACAATCAATTAAAACCAATTCAAGAACTGCTAAAAAATACTGGTTTTCAGCTTATTTCAGTAGAAAAAGACATGTCTGATATATCAAGGTGTATCGTTACAAAAAGAATATAAATAAAAACTTGATTAATTCTGAACTTAACACTAGTTTACATAGTCTCGAATAACAAAATACCTAAAGATTAGGTTTTAAATTTTCAAAGTGAAAAATAGAAGAAGCCGGCCTTTTAAAAGGTCAAATAACAGGAACAATGATAATTTTGCTAACGGTAATAACAATACCAGGGTTAGAGGTAATTTATCCACTGTTCTTGAAAAATATAAGGTTCTAGCAAAAGATGCGGCAGCATCAGGCGATTATGTAGGTGCGGAAAATTATATGCAGCACGCTGAACATTACAGCAGACTAATCAATGATCGCCAAGATCGTTATAATGAGAAAAATGGCTCGATGAAAACTAATGGAAATGAAGCCGCTAGCGTCGATGAGACTGTTGAAACTCTAGATCCTGCAAAGGCTATTGAAGAAGCTAATTCATAGAGTTTAATTCAGATATTTCAGCATTAATTCGATTTTTTTCAGCTAAAAAAATTTCCAAGTTTTTGTCTTTAAGTTGTTTACCTGAAGGTAATTTCATTTTCATTGGATTGATTCTTTTTCCATTAAAGATTACTTCATAGTGTAAATGAGGGCCTGTAGACAGTCCGGTATTTCCAACATAGCCAATTACTTGTCCTTGCCGGACTTTGACATTTTTTTGAATACCTGAAGCATATTTACTCAGGTGAGAGTAACTAGTTTTATACCCATTGAGATGCTTGATACGAATATATTTTCCAGCTCCCCCATTATTGCCAACAAATTCTATATGGCCTGTGCCTGCAGCCATAATAGGTGTTCCAGTAGGCGCTGCAAAATCAACTCCTTGATGTTTTTTATTGTAACCCAAAATTGGATGTTTTCTCATTCCAAAACCAGAGGATAGCCTTGCCCCATTAATTGGTGTTTTCATAAGCGCTTTAGTTGCGCTCTTGCCATCACTATTAAAGTATTCAACAAATTCATCCCCTTTTGATTGGAATCTATATAGCTCATAGGACTCGTCATTAAGAATAATCTCTGAAAAATTAATGTTTCCTGATTTAATATAATTGTCTTTTGAGTCAGTATAAATCTCGAAAAATATTTTGATCTTATTTCCTTTTCTAATATCTCTTTGAAAATCGATGTCAAAACTATACAACTGAACAAACTCCATTATAATTTCATCTGGTGTATCTATTTTTTTAAGAGACTCATAAATACTGTTATGGATTTCAACTTCATAAAGTTTTAACTTAGTGAATAGTTTTTTTGTCTCTTCACCTGTAACAAACTTATTATTAACTTTTTTTACATAGATTTTTTTTTCAATATCAGGATATATAATTATTTCACTAATTATCTTTTTATCATTAATGAACGTAGTGTAAGTTTCAATTAGTGTTCCAACTTTTAATTTTCTTAAATCTATTTTTTTAGATATAATATTGACAACATCATTAATTTCATCATCTTCAAGATCTGCTTGCTTTAAGGCTCTGGTAAAAGTCTCTCCTTCTTGCAGGTAGTATTTTTGGACGAGTGTAAAATCAATTTCTAATTTTTCCTCAATATAGATTGGGTCTTCGTTCGTTATAATTTTCTTAGAAACTTTTTTTTCTCTAGCTAAATTTTCTCCAAACCAAATAGACAAAAAATATGAAATACCCAGTAGGAAGATAAAGCTCAGTAACAGAATAATCTGATTTCTATTGATGAAGGTCATTTTGGGATATTGGTATAAACATTTTTAGAGTTTTTTCATAAATATTATTTTTGATTGATGCGAAACTCCTACTTAATCAAATAAGTAATTGAATTCGTTATATAATTATAAATCTATAAAAATGCTAGTTTTCTGCCTTTTATGTCCTTTGCTGCTTGACTTTTTGGCTCTATACAGTAAAAAACGCTCACCCTTGTTCGGTGATGCTCTGAGCCTGCGGCATATGACTATTTATAGTCTTAATATAATCGTTCTGGCATTTTATTCCTTATCTCAAGGGGTAAGGTTTTTTTGCTTGCGCGATTATGCTATTGGAAAAGTAAATTGAAAGAGAAACGTGGGCGGTAATTCCGCAGTACAGAACAACCGTACACGTTTATTGGATTGCATAATTTATTTTATGCAACTCCGCCAATAAGTTTGTGTGCGTCATTTTTAAACTTGAGAGTTTGATCATGGCTCAGAATGAACGCTGGCGGCACGCTTAACACATGCAAGTCGAACGAGATCTTCGGATCTAGTGGCAGACGGGTGAGTAACGCGTGGGAACCTGCCCAGTAGTAGAGAATAACTTGGGGAAACTTAAGCTAATACTTTATACGTCCTTCGGGAGAAAGCTTTATGCGCTATTGGATGGGCCCGCGTTAGATTAGTTTGTTGGTGAGGTAACGGCTCACCAAGGCGACGATCTATAGCTGGTCTGAGAGGATGATCAGCCACACTGGGACTGAGACACGGCCCAGACTCCTACGGGAGGCAGCAGTGGGGAATATTGGACAATGGGGGCAACCCTGATCCAGCGATGCCGCGTGAGTGATGAAGGCCTTAGGGTTGTAAAACTCTTTCGTCAGGGAAGATAATGACGGTACCTGAAGAAGAAGATCCGGCTAACTCCGTGCCAGCAGCCGCGGTAATACGGAGGGGTCTAGCGTTATTCGGAATTACTGGGCGTAAAGCGAGCGTAGGCGGATTTGTAAGTTGGAGGTGAAATCCCAGAGCTTAACTCTGGAACTGCCTTCAAAACTACATTTCTTGAGTTTGGTAGAGGAGAGTGGAATTCCTAGTGTAGAGGTGAAATTCGTAGATATTAGGAGGAACACCAGTGGCGAAGGCGACTCTCTGGGCCAATACTGACGCTGAGGTTCGAAAGCATGGGTAGCGAACAGGATTAGATACCCTGGTAGTCCATGCAGTAAACGATGAGTGCTAGATGTTGGGAATTTAAATTTCCAGTATCGCAGTTAACGCGTTAAGCACTCCGCCTGGGAAGTACGGCCGCAAGGCTAAAACTCAAATGAATTGACGGGGACCCGCACAAGCGGTGGATCATGTGGTTTAATTCGAAGATACGCGAAGAACCTTACCGGCCCTTGACATACCAATCGCGGACTTAAGAGATTAAGTCTTTCACTTCGGGTGGATTGGATACAGGTGCTGCATGGCTGTCGTCAGCTCGTGTCGTGAGATGTTGGGTTAAGTCCCGCAACGAGCGCAACCCTTACCTTCAATTGCCAGCACATTATGGTGGGAACTTTGAAGGAACTGCCGGTGATAAGCCGGAGGAAGGTGGGGATGACGTCAAGTCCTCATGGCCCTTACGGGCCGGGCTACACACGTGATACAATGGTAACTACAAAGGGCAGCGAAGGAGCGATCTGGAGCAAATCTCAAAAAGTTACCTCAGTTCGGATTGCACTCTGCAACTCGAGTGCATGAAGTTGGAATCGCTAGTAATCGTAGATCAGCGCGCTACGGTGAATACGTTCCCGGGTCTTGTACACACCGCCCGTCACACCATGGGAGTTGGTTTTACCTGAAGCTGGTTCGCTAACCGCAAGGAGGCAGCCAACCACGGTAAGATTAGCGACTGGGGTGAAGTCGTAACAAGGTAACCGTAGGGGAACCTGCGGTTGGATCACCTCCTTTCTAAGAGTAATTTTTTGAATTCATTTGAATTTAAAAAATATTTAACTTAGTAATTATATGTGGCTTACCGTCCTCGTTTCTCTTTCATTGTTTAAAACTATAAAGCCTTACGTTTGGGCTTGTAGCTCAGTCTGGTTAGAGCGCACCCCTGATAAGGGTGAGGTCGGTAGTTCGAGTCTACCCAGGCCCACCATGACGTGGTATCTCTTGGGGCTGTAGCTCAGCTGGGAGAGCACCTGCTTTGCAAGCAGGGGGTCACCGGTTCGATCCCGGTCAGCTCCACCAAGTTTTAAGCTTTTCCATTTACATCGTGAAGTGACATCAATACTAAATTAAAATTTTATTGAGAATTCAAATCTAAGTGTCACAAAAAACTATAAGTTTGTTTTTTGTACATAGAATAATCAAGCGTTTAAGAGCATTTGATGGATGCCTTGGCACACAAAGGCGATGAAGGACGTAGTACGTTGCGATAAGCTTCGGGGAGTGACGAACACACTTTGATCCGAAGATTTCCGAATGGGACAACCCAACTCTTTTGAGTTATTGCTAACTGAATACATAGGTTAGTAAAGCGAACCCAGTGAACTGAAACATCTAAGTAACTGGAGGAAAGGATATCAACCGATACTCCGTAAGTAGTGGCGAGCGAAAGCGGACCAGGCCAGTAACATTAATTGTACAACCAGAATTACCTGGAAAGGTAAACCATAGAGAGTGATAGTCTCGTATGGGTAATGACAATTAATGTTCTCGAGTAAGACGGGACACGTGAAATCTTGTCTGAATATGGGGGGACCACCCTCCAAGCCTAAGTACTCTTGTGTGACCGATAGTGAACTAGTACCGTGAGGGAAAGGTGAAAAGAACCCCGACGAGGGGAGTGAAATAGATCCTGAAATTGAATGCTTACAAGCTGTCGAAGCCCGTAAGGGTGACGGCGTACCTTTTGTATAATGGGTCAGCGAGTTAGTTTAAAGTGCAAGCTTAAGCCGTTAGGTGTAGGCGCAGCGAAAGCGAGTCTTAATAGGGCGACAGTACTTTGGATTAAACCCGAAACCGAGTGATCTAGCCATGAGCAGGTTGAAGATAAGGTAACACTTATTGGAGGACCGAACCAGTTGACGTTGAAAAGTCTTTGGATGACTTGTGGTTAGGGGTGAAAGGCCAATCAAACTCGGATATAGCTGGTTCTCCGCGAAAACTATTTAGGTAGTGCGTCATATGAATACCATCGGGGGTAGAGCACTGGATGGGCAAGGGGGGAGAGATCCTTACTAAGTCCAACCAAACTCCAAATACCGATGAGTAATGTATGGCAGACAGACTACGGGTGCTAAGGTCCGTAGTCAAAAGGAAAACAGTCCAGACCAACAGCTAAGGTCCCCAAGTTATTGTTAAGTGGGAAAGGATGTCGGACGACCAAAACAGCCAGGAGGTTGGCTTAGAAGCAGCCATCCTTTAAAGAAAGCGTAACAGCTCACTGGTCTAAATAAGTTATCCGGCGCCGAAGATGTAACGGGGCTAAACAATACACCGAAGCTTTGGACACAATTTATTGTGTGGTAGCGGAGCGTTCCGTACGTTGTTGAAGGGAGACTCGTGAGAGCTCCTGGAGATATCGGAAGTGAGAATGCTGACATGAGTAGCGACAAACAGAGTGAGAAACTCTGTCGCCGAAAATCCAAGGGTTCCTGCGCAAGGCTAATCCGCGCAGGTTGAGTCGGCTCCTAAGGCGAGGACGAAAGTCGTAGTCGATGGGAACAAGGTTAATATTCCTTGACCAGGTGAGATGTGACGAATGACGTAAGTTGTCTATCCTTATATGGATTGGTTAGGCAGCGAAGTTGTTCCAGGAAATAGCCTCACCATAGACCGTACCCGAAACCGACACAGGTGGATAGGTAGAGTATACCAAGGCGCTTGAGAGAACTATGCTGAAGGAACTCGGCAAATTGCCTCTGTAACTTCGGAAGAAGGAGGACCTATGTTTGGGCAACCAGATGTGGGTGGCACAGAAATGGGGGTAGCAACTGTTTATTAAAAACACAGGACTCTGCAAAGCCGCAAGGCGAAGTATAGGGTCTGACGCCTGCCCGGTGCCGGAAGATTAAAGTGAGTGGTGCAAGCTACGACCTGAAGTCCCGGTGAACGGCGGCCGTAACTATAACGGTCCTAAGGTAGCGAAATTCCTTGTCGGGTAAGTTCCGACCTGCACGAATGGCGTAATGATTTCCCCGCTGTCTCCAGCGTAGACTCAGCGAAATTGAATTCTCCGTGAAGATGCGGAGTACCCGCGGTTAGACGGAAAGACCCCGTGCACCTTTACTATAGCTTTACATTGGTATTAGAAATTACATGTGTAGGATAGGTGGTAGACTTTGAAGTGGAGGCGCCAGCTTCCATGGAGTCGTCCTTGAAATACCACTCTTGTAATTTTTGATATCTAACTGAGGTCCATTATCTGGATCCAAGACAGTGTATGGTGGGTAGTTTGACTGGGGCGGTCGCCTCCCAAAAAGTAACGGAGGCGTGCGAAGGTAGGCTCAAGCTGGTCGGAAATCAGCTGTTGAGTGCAATGGCATAAGCCTGCCTGACTGCAAGACTGACAAGTCGAGCAGAGTCGAAAGACGGTCATAGTGATCCGGTGGTTCTGAGTGGAAGGGCCATCGCTCAACGGATAAAAGGTACGCCGGGGATAACAGGCTGATACCGCCCAAGAGTTCATATCGACGGCGGTGTTTGGCACCTCGATGTCGGCTCATCACATCCTGGGGCTGGAGCAGGTCCCAAGGGTTCGGCTGTTCGCCGATTAAAGTGGTACGCGAGCTGGGTTTAGAACGTCGTGAGACAGTTCGGTCCCTATCTGCCGTGGGTGTTGAAGAATTGAGAGGAGTTACTCCTAGTACGAGAGGACCGGAGTGAACGTACCAATGGTGTACCAGTTGTCGTGCCATCGGCATCGCTGGGTAGCCAAGTACGGACGGGATAACCGCTGAAAGCATCTAAGCGGGAAGCCTCCCTCGAAACTAATTCTTCCATGAGAGTCGTGGTAGACCACCACGTTGATAGGTCAGGTGTGGAAGTGCAGCAATGCATGAAGCTAACTGATACTAATAACTCGATCGGCTTGATTTTCTATGTACTAGAAACAAACTAGTAATGAACAAGCAACACTAAGATAGAATAGTTTTTAAAATATAATTTGGTATTGATTTCATGTTTAATTGACCTGGTGGCTATAGCGGAGAGGTTACACACGATCCCATTTCGAACTCGAACGTTAAGGGCTCCAGCGCCGATGGTACTATGTCTTAAGGCAAGGGAGAGTAGGACGTTGCCAGGTCTATTAAACATGAAAATGTGTCACTTCCTATGCTCTTTATTTTTAAATAGATTAAAATCTTGATAGTGTTATTAATTCTTATTAATTACTTCCTTATTTTCAATATAATATTAACCAAAAAATTTAGATGAATAAAATTAACTGTCTTATATTGGCGGCTGGGAAACATAAGAACAATGATACAGCATGTAGTTTATGGACTTTTTCAAATGGAAAAAGCATTTTAGATTGGCAATATCACACATTAAATCTTGCAATAGAAAATCCTTCTATTCAAATTGCTATTGGTTATAAATATGAAGAAGTAGTTAAGAAATATAAAAACCTGAATTTTTCTCGTATAAAAAATTGGGAAGAGGGAAATTCACTTCGATCACTTCTAGAAGCTGACTTTCCTCTATCAGATTCTTTATTGGTTATGTATGGCGATACAGTGTTTCGTTACGAGTCGATCAGAGAACTAATTAGAGTAAATGAAGATATTGTTATTGGTGTTGATAGTAAATGGAAGTCAAGATTTACTGATAGATCATTCGATGATATTGAAATTGCTGAAAAAATTGAAACGCCTAATGATGGCACTTTGGAATACACAGGGTTAATAAAGTTTTCTCCAAAAGTTTTAAAATTCATAAAAGAAAATAATAATTCCTTAAAAGATAAGTCTTTCTTAGACTTAATAAGTCTTTTAAAGACTTCAGGTTTCAATATGGAATTTTATGACCTTTATGGCGAATGGGCTGAAATGAATGAAGCTAATGATTTAGTAAAATTTATCTTAGGCACAAAAGCTGAAACTTTAAATCGTATCAAGTCAATTGTTAAGAAAAGTGAAGTTTGTGAACAGTATTTAGTCATCTCAAGACAATGGAAGCTTAATCAAGAAGTCGAGATTAAAAATATTGCAAAAAAATTTAACAGTCAAAATGTAATCATAAGATCAAGCTCATCAGACGAAGACAATTGGAAAACAGCAAATGCTGGACTTTTTTTAAGTCTCATGAATATTGAAGTAAAAGATCAAATAAAACTAGCTGATTCAATAGATAGTGTTTTTGCTTCTTATGAACAAGTTAATGATGATAGCCAAGTATTAATTCAACCTTTTATAAATGATGTAATGATGTCTGGAGTTATTTTTACAAGAGACCTTGTTACAGGCTCTCCTTACTATGTAATTAATTACGATGATGAGTCTGGAAGCACTTCAAGTGTAACTTCAGGAAAGGATGGCAAATTTAGAAATCTAGTTATCAGTCATAAAGGTAAAAATACTGTTAAAAATATTGATGATCGAGTAACGAGAGTAATTGATGCTGCTCAAGAATTGCAGAGTATTTTTGGATTTGATAACTTAGATATTGAATTCGCAATAGACAAAAAAAATAGACTTTACTCATTTCAGGTAAGACCCATTTCTGTAAAACATGATGGCTCAATAAATATTTCTGATCAAAAGATTTTTAATTTAATTGATAAAGCAAAAGATAAGTTTCTAAATCTACAAAATAATAATATGCATCTCGGCAGATATACTATTTTTTCAAATATGACTGACTGGAACCCCGCTGAAATTATTGGTACTCATCCAAACACATTAGCGTATAGTCTTTATGAGCACATTATAACTAATGATGTGTGGGCACTTCAAAGAAAAGAATTTGGCTATAGAGACTTAGGTTCAACACCGCTTATGGTGAATTTCAGTGGACAACCATATATTGATTGTAGGGCAAGTATAAATTCTTTCATTCCTAAAAATTTACCAAATTCTACTGCTGAAAGACTAATCAATGCTTACCTGGAAATTTTGAAAAAAAATCCACATTTACATGACAAGCTAGAGTTGGAAGTAGTGTTTACAATATGGGAGCCAAATTTTTCAAACATTGCCATTGAACGTTTTAAGAATTATGACGTATCTAATGATGATATTAGAATATTAGAAAAAGAATTAAAGTTAATAACCATAGAAGCCTTTGATCGCTTAGAAGAGGATTTAAAACCTCTTGAAGATCTTAAAAAGTTTACAGAAGAAATCATTGCTAGCGATAGCCGTCCAGTCGAAAAAGCCTATTTATTGATTGAATTGGTGAAAAAGTATGGAACGTTACCATTCTCACATGCTGCAAGAGCTGGGTTTGTAGCTATCACTTTGCTTAAAAGCTTTGTTAGTTGTGGTATATTATCAAAAGACCGACTACTTGAATTTCAAACAAGCATCAGAACAGTTGCTGGAGAATTTACTGAGGATTTAGTTAATGAGGAGATACATATTGATCATTTAATTGAAAAATACGGACATTTAAGACCAGGTACATATGATATAGGTGAAAAAGCTTATTGGGAAAATAGGCAGTTCTATTTTAGAAGGCCTAGTACTAAAATCAAAAACATCAATTCAAAATTAAATAAAAAGTTCGCTTTTTCTGAAGTTGAACTGCTTAAAATGCAAAAAGCACTTAATGAGTTAAGTTCTGAAATAGATATAAAAGAAATTATAAAGTATTTTGTGAGAGCAATTACATCTAGAGAGCTTTCAAAATTTATTTTTTCAAGATCATTAAGTTTAGCATTAGATGAGTTAGTAAAATTATGTACAAATAGCTCAAACATTACAAGAAATGAAATTGGCTATCTTAATTGGAACAATATCTGTGAACTTAATTTGAGAAAAATAACTCTTGACGACTTACAATCAGAGCTGAATTATAGAAAAAAGAAGTCTCATGAAAAAAGTATGGTTAAATTACCATCAGTTATATTTTCAGTAGACAGCTTTTATGGATTTGAAGAAGAAAAATCATTACCTAATTTTGTCACACAAAAAAAAATAACGGCCGAAGTAATAGAAGTAGTAGAAGACGAACAAATTGATTATTCTGATAAAATAGCTATGATTCCTAGCGCTGATCCTGGCTATGACTGGTTGTTTGCACACAAAATAGCGGGCTTAGTTACAACTTATGGTGGTGCAAACTCTCACATGGCAATTAGGTGCGCTGAATTGGATTTGCCCGCAGCAATTGGTGTAGGCGAGGACTTATACAATAGTTTAAAAAGTATGAGGCAAATTTTCTTAGATTGTTACAATGAAAAAATATCAAATGTTTAAAAAAGTAATTGGAATAACTCATAAAATTATGGAACATCCTAAGTATGATGAAACACTAGATTGCATCGATTTAAAATGGGGAGAGTTACTTACTAAAATAAATTTTATGCCCTTAACTCTCAGCACTGTTGATAGCAAATTTGTCTCTTATCAGTTAGAAAAGTTTAGTTTAAATGGAGTCATTTTAAGTGGAGGAGATACTCCACATCAATATTTAGAAAAAATAGAAGATGATCAACGAAAAGGTGAGAATAATAACCTAATTTTCAGAGATTTATATGAGTTAAAATTAATTGAAGAGTGTATTAAACGAAAGATTCCTATTTTAGGTGTATGTAGAGGCTTTCAATTACTAAATATTTATTTTGGTGGAAATATCGAGCCAATAGAAAATCATGCTGGTAAGAAAAAACATGTTATTGAAAGTAGTTCTGAAAATATTTTTTTTGATTTTCCAAGAAAAGTAAATTCATATCACAATTATTGTATCTCCAATGATGGCTTAGGATCTGAACTTATCCCTCTTGCGTACGATATTGATGGAAATATTGAGGCAGCTAAACATAAAACTAATAATGTTCTCGGCATCATGTGGCACCCTGAAAGAGAAGGGCCATTTGAAGAGCTTAATTTGAAAGTTTTAGAAAGATTTTTCCAATGAAAGTATCCGCTTTAATTCTTGCAGCTGGAATGGGAACAAGATTAGAAAAACTAACACAAAAGACTCCTAAAGCGATGGTTCCGATGTTTGGAAAACCATTAATTATGTATCAAATTGACACGCTGTTATCGGTTGGAATTACTGAAATTGGAATTGCAACAGGATATTGTAGCGAAAAAATAGAGGAAATTGGCTACCCAACTTTTTTTAATAAAGACTTTAAAAAAACTAATATGGTGGAAAGTTTATTCTCGTCATTAGATTTTTTTTCGGATTGTAATAATGATTTACTAATTTCATACGGAGATATCGTATATCAAAAAAATAATCTAAAAGCAGTTTTAAATTCTAATGACGATATATCTTTAATGATAGATAAAAAATGGCATAGACTGTGGTCGGTAAGAAATGAAGATCCATTTGAAGACGCAGAAACACTTAAATTAGATAATGAGGGTTTTATAATTGAATTGGGCAAAAAGCCAAATGATATTAGTAGTATTCAAGGACAATATACTGGTTTAATTTATATTAAAAATCATGTCATAAATGATTTAATTAATTTTTATAATTCTATGGATAGATATGAGTTATACGATGGAAGAGTTTTTAAAAAAATGTTTATGACTAGTTTCCTGCAATCTTTAATTGACTCTAAATGGAAAATTAAAGCTACAATGGTAGAAAATGGGTGGCTCGAGGTTGATACAGTTAAAGATTTAGAGATTTATTCCAAATTACAAAAAAAAGGCAAACTGATTAACTTATGGGATATGAATAATTAACTAATGGTAAAAAAATGGCAAACATTCTAGTAACTGGATCAGCGGGATTTATAGGTTCCGCATTAACCCTTAAACTTTTAGAAAGAGGAGATAATATTGTAGGAGTAGATAATCTTAATAATTATTACAATATCAAATTAAAAGAAGATAGATTAGCAAGACATATTAATCATGAAAATTATACTCATTATCAGATATCAATTGATGATCGACAAAAAGTTGAAAAAATATTTAAAGATGAAAAATTTGACATAGTTGTCAATCTCGCTGCTCAAGCTGGTGTGAGATATTCTATTGATAATCCTCACTCGTATATTGACTCAAATATATTTGGTTTTTTAAATATTCTAGAAGGATGTAAATCGCGTAAAATTAAGCACTTAATATATGCTTCCTCAAGTTCAGTGTATGGCTTGAATAGAAAAATGCCTTTTAGCTCTGAAGATACAACTGATCACCCTGTTAGCTTGTATGCGGCAACAAAAAAATCAAATGAATTGATGGCCCACTGTTATAGCCATCTTTTTAATTTAAATACGACTGGATTGAGATTCTTTACAGTTTATGGTCCTTGGGATAGACCAGATATGGCACTTCAAAAATTCACAGACGCCATGGTCAAAGGAAAAAAAATTGATCTTTATAATTATGGTAAGCACAAAAGAGATTTCACGTACATCGATGATATTGTTGACGGTATAGTAAAAGTCATTGATCACCCCCCAATGATAAATGAGAGTTGGGATGCAGAAAATCCGTCTCTGAGTAGCAGCAACGCACCATATAGAATATTTAATATCGGAAATAATAAATCTGTCGAATTACTTGATTACATAAATGAAATTGAAAAAAATCTTGAATTAAAGGCAGAAAAAAATCTTTTACCCTTACAGCCGGGTGATGTTGAAGATACTTTTGCGGATATAGAAGAACTATTTAACATTTATAATTTTAAACCTGAAACTACAATTATTGAGGGAGTTAAGAAATTCATCGAGTGGTATAAGGACTATAATAAAATAAAATAGATACTGTATTATGCAACAATCATTATTAAGGAAATTATCAGACAAAAAAGCAGTGATTGGTATTGTTGGCTTAGGATATGTTGGGCTACCTTTATCTATAAGGTTTGCATCAGTTGGATACCAAGTTATTGGATTTGATAATGATGTAAAAAAAATTGAAAATTTAAATAAGAACAAAAGCTACATTAGTCATATTGGGAATAATGTAATAGAAAAATTAAATAAGAAAAATTTTACTGCTACAAAAAACTTAAAAAAAATAAAAAATGTTGATATTTTAGTATTATGTGTACCTACTCCCTTAAAAGGTAACAATACCCCTGATCTGAGTTTTGTAATTAATACTATAAAATCCGCCTTACCTTATTTAAAAACTGGGCAGGCAATATCTTTGGAAAGTACAACTTATCCCGGAACAACTGAAGAAATAGTGTTGCCATTTTTAACAGAGTCCAACTTTAAAATTGGTAAAGATTTCTTTCTCATTTATTCACCTGAAAGAGAAGATCCAGGAAATAAAAATTTTTCGACCCAAAATATTCCTAAAGTCGTTGGAGGTGTCACGTCTGAATGTTTAAATGTAGGCATTGAATTATATAAAAATATTATTACCAAAATTGTTCCTGTAAGTTCCACAAGAGTTGCTGAAATGACAAAGATTTTAGAAAATATTCATCGGGCTGTAAATATAGGATTAATAAATGAAATGAAAGTTGTAGCTGATAAAATGAATATAAATATTTACGAAGTCATTAATGCTGCTGCCACGAAACCATTTGGTTTTACGCCCTATTACCCTGGACCAGGTCTCGGTGGTCACTGCATACCAATTGATCCATTTTATTTAACATGGAAAGCAAAGCAGCATGGAGTTGATACAAGATTTATAAAACTTGCTGGGCAAATTAATAGTAGTATGCCCCCTTATGTAGTAAAAAAAGCTGCAAATTATCTTAAAAAGTCAAAAATAAGTATAAAATCTGCAAAAATCTTAATCTTAGGAATAGCATATAAAAAAAATATAAACGATACGAGAGAGTCTCCTGGTGTGGAAATTATAAAAATATTAAAAGATAAGGGTGCTTATGTCCAATATCATGATCCGTATGTTTTAAAATTTCCTAAAATGAGAAAATACAGCTACAACCTTCAAAGTATTCAATTAACTAAGAGGTCAATTATGAAGTATGATCTGATTATATTGGTAACTGATCACTCTAATATGAATTATGAAATAATACAAAAATTAGGAAAAAGAATTGTTGATACACGAGGAGTATATTCAGATGGTCAGTATGATAATGTTGTGCAAGCTTGATTATAAAATAATAAATGAATATCAAAAATTTAATACTCAATACATATAAATTAATATTTATATTTGAGAAGGTACAGTATTCAAATTTTGTCTATTTAATATTTTTAATGTTAATAGGTGCATTATTAGAAACGTTGAGTATCGGCCTTGTTTTACCTATTTTATCATCAATCATGAATCCCACTCTTATTTCATCATCAAATGAAATTTTACATTTTTTTAATAATAGTATTCAAAACTATGATCAATTAAGTTTAATTATTTATGCTGTAGTAATCTTTTTTCTTATATATTTTATAAAAAATATTTTTCTTTCATACCTCTTTTGGAAACAATCAAAATTTATTTATGGTTTAATGGCATCAGTTGCTTTTAGATTATTTAAGATATACATTTATAAGCCTTATATATTTCACATCGAAAATAATTCATCTGAGTTAATAAGAAATCTTACAACCGAAATGAATTTATTTAATGGAGCTGTAAAATCTTTAATGGTTCTGCTTACGGAAATATTAGTCTTATTTGGAATCATTTTTTTACTACTTTATCTTCAACCTGCAGCAACACTATCTGTATCATTAGTATTATTAGTTTTTTCATCACTTTTTTATCTTATGATAAAAAATAATATAAAAAAATGGGGTGAAGATAGACAGTTTCATGAAAGGTATAGGATTCAACATCTGCAACAAAGCATAGGGGGTAATAAAGAAATAAAAATATTAAAAAATGAAAGAGAATTTATTTATCAATTCTTCAAGCATAATAAAGAATGGGGTGATATTGGCCAAAAGCAAAATTTTATTGAAGCAATACCAAGAATATTGCTTGAGATTATTGCATTAGGAATGTTGAGTATTTTAATTATTGTTCTTATATCGGCTGGCACAATTATTGATCAATTAGTCCCCATTGTTGCTATGTTTGGTGCGGCAGCTTTTCGACTAATACCATCCATGAATAGAACAATCGGAGCTTTGCAAAGACTTATTTATACTTCCCCTGTAATCACTGTAATTCACAGTGAACTATGCAATGAGGGTAAAAATGCTGACAGTGAAAATAATAACCAATTAAAAACAAAGAAAAAAAGTTTTAAGGACTGGAGAGAAATAAGACTAAAAAATATAAAATATAAGTATCCTAAAAGTGAGAATTATATTCTCAAAAATTTGGATTTAATATTTCATCGTGGTCAGAGTATTGGGATTATTGGAAAGAGCGGGGAGGGAAAAAGTACTTTAATCGATGTTTTTTTAAACCTCCTGCCACTAGATAATGGGGAAATATTAATTGACGGAAACAAGATTAATACTGATTTGCAGAGTTGGAGAAACGAGATAGGTTATGTCCCACAAAGTATTTTTTTACTCGATGACACTCTAAAAAAAAATATTGCTCTTGGGGTAAATGATAAAGACATTAATAATGAAAAACTAAATAAATCTATTTCCTTATCTCAGTTAGAAGATTTTGTAACGTCATTAGCCTCAGGATATGAAACTAATGTTGGAGAGAGAGGAGTTCAAATTTCGGGAGGTCAGTCACAAAGAATTGGAATTGCAAGGGCATTATATAATGACCCAAGTATAATTGTATTCGATGAGGCTACTAGCTCACTTGATATTAATACAGAGAGTGAGGTAATGAAATCGATTGATATGCTCAAAGGTGAGAAAAGTTTGATTCTTGTTACTCATAGACTGATAACTCTAAAAAATTGTGATGTTATATATGAACTTAATAACGGAAAACTTGAAAAAAAAACATATGATCAGTTAGGTGCAGATTAGATGACTAATAATGAAAATATATTAGCGAATTATAGAATTGATACAAAAAATGAAATAAATGAATTAGAAAAAATTGTAAGAAAATCTTTTCTTAAATGTAATGATCTAACAGTTCCTCTAGAAAAAAATAATATTATTCTGTTATTCTATCACGAAATTATGCATTATTTTTCAACTATAATTGCTAGAAAACACATACTTTTGAATAGGCAAAAAAAAAATTTTTTTTTGAAAAAAAATGAATTTTTATTCATTGATGACACAATTAGATTTGGTTGGCGTAAAAATAAATATTTATATTCGGATAGCGAAATAAATTCAAAACTAAATTTAAAAAAAAAATCTATAAATTATTTATTTAAATTATTAAAATTTTTTAGTCCAAGATCAAGATTAATATATCTTGGTGATGTATCAATTAATAATCGCTTAATTATATATAAGTCTATATTATCAGGATTTCTTATCCAATACGTAAAGTTCAAAAAATTACACCTTGAAAAAAGAGATTTACAAATAGAAATTTTATTTTCCCTTATAGATGAACTTTATAAAAAATTTTCATTAAGTATAGATTTTGAACAATTAAAAAAAGATATTCATAAATCAATTGAAGATATTGTTTCAATGAGCGATGATCGTTTTGAAAAATATAATAATAATGAAATAATTATTATCGGGTCTCCTGGAAAATTAAAAAACCGAGTATTAGCAATGAATGGATATGCTAAGCATTCTAAGGTTATAGGTGTTTTGCACGGTGAAGAGTGCGGCGCTGTATCTTCTTCATCTTGGCAATACGATGATCGGTCATTAAGTCAAATTCTTATTGGGTATGGAAAATATGGAGACTTTTCATTTAATCCTGATCCTAAAATGCAATCTCTTGATGGTCGTAGGCAAAAGTACATACAGAGCAATAGTGACTCCATAAAAAAAATTTATTCCAGTAATGATATTAATGATTTGAATTTAAATAAGCGAAATAAAGGACTGTATATATCTTGGAAGATGAATAATACTTCAGTCATAAATGCAGACGATGTTTTAGATTTAGTTGAATATTATAATTGGCAAAAATATTTACTAAATCAATATTCAAATATAGAGATCAAAGTTCACCCAAAACAAGAAAATTATTTTAAGTACGATTGTAAAATAATTGAAAAGAACTTAGAGGAATGTATAAAGAATTATGATTATTTTGTAATAGATTATATTTCGTCAACAGCTTTCGCACTTATTGCGGCAACGAATAAACCCATCATATACTATAATATAGGTCTTTCAAAATTTACAATGCTTGGCGGTAAATTGATAAAAGAGAGAGTAATATCTTGCGATGTAAATATTCATAAGAATTATGAGGGATTTTGTTTATTCAATAAAAATGAAGATGTAAAAAATAATAATTATACAAAGCATTTTTCACTTGCTGATAATAATAAAACGAGAATAAATGCTCTTTTTGATATTCTTTAGTTAAATTTCATCATAAAATTCTTTTGACAATGAGTATTTATAAACTGTTAGTAGGCAATAATTACATCCCAAGGCGAAATTATAGATATTCTACTTCTCAGAAGGACAACACACTAATTTCATCCTTTTTTAGAAATGCTTTCTTAAGAAAATTAATTTATTTCTTAAACAATAAAATCATAAAAAAGCATAGATTTAAAAACTCAATTAATAATAGACTCTTTGAGTATCAGCCAGCTCCTAAGTTAGAGATAAATGGTTCTATGATTGATTTTAAAAAAGAATATTTACTTATAGATTTTTCTCGAGAAACAAAAAAATCAATTGTAATAAAGCCTAACAAATCAATTTCTGCAAAACTTAGTTTAAATAAAAAGTCTTATTTCTTTTTCAGTCTTGCTATTCTGGAAAATTTAGAATTATTCGATGTAAATTTGCTTAAAAATGACTTGATGCTAAACATTGATCTTTTTAACAAAAATGGTGAAAAATTAAAAAATTTCTTTTTTCAATTGCCTATGAAAGACAAAAAACATGGAATAATGAGACAAAGTAAAGATAAGAATTGGATTGAAATGTGCGCTGATTTAAAAAATTATCAGGGACAAATTGTTGAACTTCAAATTTCTGCAAGCTTTACCTCTAAAAATTACACCCTTTTTAATAGAACAATTGATTATAAACAAAATAAATTAAATAAAAAAATTTCTATACCATGCATTGCAATTGGAAATCCTAAGTTAGTCGAAGAAAAAGAAAATACGAAAAAAATTCTTTTTATTTCTGGTGAGTCTTTAACAGATCCATTTTACTTAAAAAAGAAATACGGTGATCTCATAAACATGCCCAATATTGAGATGTTAGAGAAGGAGTCTCTGAGATATGAAAAATCTTACAGTATTGGTGATTCAACTCTGCCAACCATTATGTCATATAAAAGTGGTTTATTTCCAAGTCAGCATGGTTTTGGAGATTACTCTCTTCCAACATTTGAAATTAATCAATCAGAGAATAATCAAACTTTGCCAAGGCTTTTAAACCAAGAAGGATTTGTAACCAAATCAATTACTTCGTACCCTAGGTTTGACTCTCTATACGGTTGGTCATATGACTTTGATAGTTATTATCAGTCAGAATACCCCTTTTTTGCCGATGCACCTGATGCATCTAGAATAATTAGAAGTTTTGAGATGGATAGAAAAAATGACTTATATTTATTTACGCACCTTACAAGATTACATGGGCCTTTATTATCTGGTGACGACTCTCAAACACCCAATAGAATTAAAATAGAGGATTTAGATCATGCAATGAAAGATAATTTTATGCCATTATTCAGTCATCAGTTAGGAGTTTTTGATGATCAAATAGGTCAAATTATTGATTATCTTAAAAGAACTGATCAGTATGAAGATACATTAATAATCTTAGTAGGTGACCACGGTGTTTCACTTCCCCCCAAATGGAATTTTAAAGGTAATATTTTTGCACACTATGAAGATCATGCAAGGGTACCTTTGATAGTAAAGCCAGCTTCGTGGTCTAAAATAAATATAGGTATAGAAAATAAACCTGTCACTGCTCAAAAAGAAATATTTGATTTCATTAGTAAGGCTTTAAATTTGGAGACACCCCAAAATTATAGTAATCTACCTCAATATGAAGATGAATTTAAAGATTTGGCAATATCTGAGACTATTTATCATCCAAAAAAAGACAACTATGCAATTATGATGGTTTCAAGAGAATACAAATATTGGATGATCGCAAAAGTAGACTGGATAAAATATGAAATTACCTCATTAATTGATGAAAAAATATTTAAAATTAATAATGATGGAATTGCAGATGAAGAGAATAACTTAATTGGGGAAAAAGAAATAGAAGCTACGTTATTAAACTTTAGGTATAAAAGTAAAAAATTTTTTAATAAGAGTTCAAATTTCAGAAAAAAGTACCCATTGCAAATGTTTCCTAGTACAATCAATCTGTGAATTATATATTTAATTATGATTAGAGTATGTATTAATGGTTTAGGGCGTATCGGAAGAAACTGTTTTAGATTAATACAAAAATCAGATGATATAGAGGTTGTTCATTTAAACGACCCCAACATGAGTTTGAAGAATCTTGTATATTTACTTAATTATGATTCTATATATGGAAGAAATGAGTCTTTAATTACCTCAGACGAAGAAAACTTGATTGATAAAAATAGGAAAGTCTCATTTTCACAAGTTTCTGATCCAATGGAGTTACAGCCAAAATTAAAAGATATTGATGTTTTTATTGAGTCATCAGGAGTAATAAATGTTCAAAATAATGCAGCAAAATTAGCTAGAGATAAAATTGTAAAAAAAACCGTAATTACTCATACATATAAAAATGCTGATAAAACTATAATATTGGGTGTCGATAGCAGCTCAAGTTGTGAGAATAAAGATAGTGTCATCTCAACTTCAATTTGTGACTCAACAGCTGTTGCTCCAATAATTCAAGCAGTAGTAAACTTAAAAGAAATTGAAACTGGCACAATAACCACTCTTCATCCCTGGCTTCAATATCAAAATCTCATGGATGGGCCGTGTAGATCCTTTGCACATCCTCATCAAAACGTTGAAAATTTTTCTCTTGGTAGAGCAAGTACAGAGGCCATTATTCCAAAAACCACCTCTTGTATTGAGGCAGTAAATGAAGTTCATCCTAATTTAAGAGATAGAATATTTGGAATGTCATTTAGGGTACCTACTCCATCGGTATCTTGCGCAATAATTGACTTAAATACAGATTCTGATCTAACTTCAGCAGAACTATTTAGTGAGTTTGAAATAATAAATAATAATTACGATAAAAAAATATTTTATTTTAATGATGAAGAACTAATTTCAAGAGATTTTACAGGATTACCTTATTCAGCAATTATTGATAAAAGATGGATAGTAATAAAAGAAAATAAGTTGAGGGTCATTGCTTGGTACGATAATGAGTATGGTTATTGCAGTAGAGTTTTAGACATCATAAAAAAAATCATTTAATGGCTAAAAATATCGTATTACTCGATTTTGATGGAGTATTAGTGAACTCAGCACCAGAATGTTTTAAAACTTGTTATGATACAATCACATCATTTGAAAATCTGCTTACTTATAATGAAGCAAAGTCATTCAAAAAAATAAAAAAAAGAGAATTAAAAAAGTTCTTTCTTTATTATCGAGGGATTGTAGGCCCACCAGAACATTTCTTTTCATTAATGATGCTTGCAAGGCACTTAGTTGAAAAAAAAATTAATTTTAATTTATCTGATAAACAGATTAATAATTTATTTTTACATTTAACTAAAAAATACAAGGAAAAAAATAAGATATTTAAAAAATGTTTTTTTATGACAAGAAAAAAAAATATTAAAAATATCGATAATTTTATGAAATTAAATAAACCTACAAAATTTTCAAATAAACTAAAATTATTGTTCGGAAATAATTGGCCAATTTATATCTTATCATCTAAAGATGAGAATACTATTAGGGAATGGCTTGATTTTCATAAAATAAAAGTAAGAAAAATTATCGGCAATAGAGCATTAAGTAAATACCAAAATAACAAATTTGAAATTATTAAAAAAATTTTTTTTACGAAAAAAAAACCCATAAGATCTGGAATATTTATTGACGACTTCATGAAAAATCTTGATATCAGATTTGAGAAATTAGGTATACAGATCTTATTTGCAAATTGGGGTTATGGTAAAAGTAACAAAAAAAATAAAAGATTTAATATTAATGAAATAAATGCGATAAAAAAAATTAAAGATGTTCTGATTCATAATTTATAATAAGTTGAGATAATCTTGGATACTAAATATACCTTTATAATAGCTGCGGCAGGAATGGGAAAAAGATTAAAGCCATTAACTGATAAGCTTCCAAAAAGCTTAATAAGAGTAAATAATGAAACTATTTTAAGTAGACAAATAAACTCTATACCAAAGCAATATATTAAAGAAATAGTAATTGTTATTGGACATGAAGGTAAAAAAATACAGGATGAATTATCAAAAATGAAAACTGATATAAAAATAACGTTTATTGATAATACAAATTATAAAAAATGTAATTGTGGATATTCATTTTCTTTAACAAAAAATATTAAAAGTGGTCCAGTAATCTACCTAAACTGCGATTTACTGTTATCACCTATAAAAATTAAAATGTTTTTAGATAATACTAAAAAAAATTCAGCTTTTGTTTGTGAAGATTATGAATATTATACTGATTTTCTTAAAGCTAAATACAATGACAAAAATATTTTAACATTTTGGCCAGAAACAGGTTATGGAAAGGATGGAAATTGTATACTTGTTGGCCCTTTTAAAATGGAGTATGAGACTCATCAGATTATTTGTCAGGAATTTTTGAAATTAAATGATGAGAAAAAAAATAATATTTCTTGCTATGGATTATTTTCAAAAGCTTTAGATTTCAAAAAATTTCATGCTATCAAAATTGAAAAAAAATACTTCTGGGAAATAGATACTTATCAAGATATCATAGATGCAGAGAAATTTTTTTTAGATGGCGGGAGAAGTTGATGCAAATATTAATTGGTGGCGCAAGTGGTGTTGCCAAGTCAACTCAGGCAATGAAAGTCTGTAAGGAATTAAATATAGTTCATAAAATTGGGAGTGGTTTTATTAGAGAAATAGCAAGGAATTTTATTTCAGACAAAGTAGCGCCTTCACTGCACGAGTTCTCTTTTGGTAATGATAATCATTTTGATAATCCATATTTACTTTTAAAGGATCAAAGCAAATATCTTGTTGAACCTACCTTAAGATGCCTTCAAAGAGCTAAGGAAGAAGGAACCTCGATTGTAATTGAGGGAGTAAACATATTACCAAATTTATACAACCAATTAGAACTTAAAAATAAGTTTATTTTATATGTTGATGACAAAAATATTCACTGGGATATGATAAATGGCGAAACTCATAGTAAAAGAGTTATAACAAAAGACCAATTTGAAAAAGTAAGAAGAATACAAGACTATTTTATTGATGATGCTAAAAGAAATAATTGGAAACTCATTGAATCTGTAAATGAAACAATTATTGACTTTCTATAATTAAAGGAGGGGAAAATGAAAAAAATCGAAATCGATCATAGCACATTGAGCTTAGAGAACTTAAAAAACAAAAAAATTACATTGATTGGATATGGTATTCAGGGAAGAGCTCAAGCACTTAACCTCAGAGATAGCGGTCTAAATCCTTACATTGGTAATATTTCTGACCATTACTACGATGATGCTGTTTCAGATAACATGCCAATATCAAATATTGAAGAGGCATCTAAAGATGCAGATATTATTATGCTACTAATACCCGATCAGAGCCAACCAGAGACATTCCAGAAAATTTTAAAAGGTAAACCTAGTCAAAACTGTTTAATTATAGTTGCACATGGATACTCGATTTATCATTCAAATATCTCAATGCCAGAAACCTTTTCTATAGGTATGTTAGCACCAAGAATGCCAGGCGCGCCAATACGCGATGCTTATCTTCAGGGTACTGGTATACCTGCTTTTTTTGATGTAGTAAAAGATAAAAGTGGAAATACTCGAGATGAGCTTATTAGTCTTGCGCATGCAATTGGTTTCACCAAGGGTGGATTGTTCGAAGTTCCACTTACAGAAGAAACGGAAATAGATTTATTTATAGAACAATTTTACTTACCACTTGTTATTCATTCAGCAAGAATCGCTCATGATTTTCTTACCGAAGAGGGGTTAAATTCATCCACTGTTCTAATGGAGCTATTTGCATCAGGTGAGATTGGTGAGTTACTAACAAGAGCAAGTAAAAATGGTCTTTACGAAACCTGGATGAATCATGCATCTCCAACATGTAGATTTGGAATAAAGAGAGCGGTAGAAAATAAGATGCCATCAGATTCAATTAAAGAATTTGCAAAGAATGTTTTATTAGAAATTAGAAATGGTTCTTTTAATAAAGATTTAACTAAAGAGGGGCATAATGGCTATACAAACTTATTAAAGTTCGAAAAAAATAATATTGATTCTTCATTCACTAAAAATTTTGAGAAAACAAAAAAAATGGATAATTTTAATAGATAATTAGATGAAAGACTGTGTAATTATTACTGGTGGTACTCGCGGCATTGGATTAACCACAGCATTAAAATATGCAAATGATAAAGTTCACATGATTTTGACCTATAAAAGCAATTTAAAAGCATCTAGTAATGCAAAAAATATAATCAAAAAGCATTTTTCTAATTTCTCAATAATAAAATGTAATCCAAGTACTAAAAATGATTTAAATAAATTTACTAAATTTATTAAGAAAAATAAATTTAACGTCAAGACATTAATAAATAATCAAGGGTCTACAAAATATATAAACATAAAAAATAATGATTTAAATATCCGTCTTATTCAGGAAATGATGGAAAAAAATTTGTTCAATCATATAAAGATGATTAATTTAGTTTTACCGTTTATGAAAAAAGGGAGTTCTATTATTAATGTTTCCTCAATTGCAGCGATAAATGGAAAAGGATCTAATATTGGTTATTGTGCCGCAAAGTCGGCTTTAGATTCAGTTACAAGGAGTTTAACACATTTACTTGCTCCAAAAGTAAGAGTTAATTCCGTATGTCCTGGATTGACAACAACAGATATGACGAAAAAAGCACCCAACAAATACAAAAAAAATCAAATATCAATTACACCAATGAAAAGGCTTGCAGAACCAGAAGATATAGCAAATGCAATTTATTCTATCTCAGAATTAAATACTTTTATAAGCGGCCAATCTATTATTGTTGATGGAGGCAGATTATTAAATTAGAGATAAATTGAATAAATACTCAAAAACAATCTCAATTACTTTTTCATTAATTATTTATTTTTATGAGCTGGAGAAAATTAATACTCGATTCAAAAACCTCTTTAAAAAAAGCTTTAAAAAAATTAGAGGCATCTGAAGACAAGATTATTCTTGTTGTTAATAACAATAAATCCCTATTAGGTACAATTACTGACGGTGATATCAGAAGGTATATTCTAAAAAATAATTCAAATTTAAATACAGAAATCAAAAGCCTTATCTCAAGAAGACCCATTACTGCATTAAAAAAAGATAGTGACCTAGAAATCTATAATAAATTGAGAATATACAAAATAAATCATATTCCTGTAGTCGATAATAAAAAAAAGATTTTGGATCTAAAAAGTCTAAAAAATTATTTAAAAACTGAAACAATAGATAATCCAGTAGTTATAATGGCAGGTGGGTTTGGAAAACGAATGTTACCTCTTACAAAAAAAACACCAAAGCCACTGCTGAAAATTAACAAACGTCCTATGTTAGAAATAATTTTAAATAAATTAATAAGCCATGGATTTAAAAACTTCTATATTTCGACTCACTTTAAATCTGAAAAATTTAAAAAATATTTTGGATCGGGAAAAAAATGGAATATCAATATCCAATATCTAAACGAAAAAACCCCCCTTGGTACTGCTGGAAGCTTGAGCTTATTACCTTTTAATGAAATAAATATTCCTATACTAGTTATGAATGCCGATATTCTTACAGATATAGATTTCAAAAATTTATTAAAAACACATTTAAAAAGTCGATCTTCAGTAACAATGTGTGTAAGAGAGCAATTGAAAGAGTCTGAATTTGGTGTAGTAACTTTTAGTAGGGGTCATTTGCAAAAGATTGTTGAAAAGCCAATCGAAAAAAAAATTATTAATGCTGGTATATACGTCATAAATATAAAAGAGTTATTACATATAAAAAAAAATACCTATCTTGACATGCCAACCTTGCTGAATAATTTAGTCAAAAAAAATAAAAAGGTTAAACTTCATTATATATATGAAGATTGGAATGATGTGGGCAATATATCTCAGTTAAATAAGATGTCACAGAAGAAATAAATAAATGAATAAGAATCAAAATAATAACGTACATAGATCTCCTACTCGCGATAATTTTTTTGAGTCAATGTATTCTAAAATTGCCTGGGTTTTTACACCTCCTTTAATGATTTTTACGCCAAATCAAATTACGCTTGTATCTGGCATCTTAGGATTACTAGGTTGCTTTTTTCTTTTTTTTAATAACAGTTATTTTTATCTTTTAATAGGCGCAACTTTGATACAACTTTATGCAATTCTCGATTTAGTAGATGGAAATATTGCAAGACAAAAAAAAATGCAATCCAATTTTGGAATGTGGTTAGATGTCTTTTTTGATAAACTGATTGATTTCATGCTTATACTTATAGTTTCGCTTGGAGTATATTTTCATACACAAGAATACTATGTACTTATCTCAGGAATTATTTTGATGGGTTTAAATTTTTTTATTCAACAAATAATGCTGATGAATAATACCTATTTTAAATTAGTAAGAAATTCAAATCTGAAATCATTTATAAACCCTCAAAGAGAAGTTGATTTAAATTCTCCAATATTCATTCCAATTATTTTTTATAGAAAACATTTATCTCTTCAACATAATACATTCTTATTTTTAATTTCATTTTTTGCAATTATTAATAAATTAGAATTTGGAATTTATTTTCTTACATTTCATGCATTTATTTCAATTATTCTATTAATCTTAGCTAACTTTATTCGGATCAGGTAAGTTATATGTGTGGTTTTGTCGGTATTCTAGGTGAAAACAAAACTGTTGATAAAAAATTATTTGAAAATTCGTTATATAAAATTAGTCACAGAGGCCCAGATGAGAAATCAATTCAAGAAGACTCATGGTGGAAACTTGGTTTCAATAGATTACAAATACTTGATTTAAGTAGTAATGGAAGACAACCAATGTTTGATGATGAACATCAAGTTGTCATTTCCTTTAACGGAGAACTTTATAATTATAAGGAAATAAAGCGAGAATTAACTCAAGCAGGCATTAAATTTAAGGGAACCAGTGATACAGAGGTACTTTTAAAATACTATATATTTTTAAATAAAAACTTTGAGCTTTTATTAAAAAATTGTAATGGGATGTATGCTTTCTCCATCATTGATATCCATAAAAAGGAGGCATACATTGCTAGAGATAGACTTGGGGTAAAACCATTATATTTTTCTGAGAAAAAAAATACGTTGTATTTTTCATCGGAAATTAAATCAATAAAATCATTGTTTGGATATAGTTCAAATATATCTAATAAATCTATTGTGCCTTATTTAAGATTAGGATTTATTCCTCCTTGGTCATCATCATTTGACGATATTCAATCACTATTACCCGGTCACTATGGCATCTGGAAGTTACAAGATAAAAAATTAGATATTAGAAGGTACTGGACTCCTGAAATTAACTCGCAAATCAAAAGTAAAGATGAATGGTTAGAGGAACTTAAGAGTCTACTTATCGACTCAACAAAAATTAGATTAAACTCCGATGTCCCAGTTGGCTTATTTTTAAGTGGTGGAATAGACTCCGGATTAATCGCTGCAAGTATATCAAAGTTATCTGCAACAAATATAAAAGCACATAGTATAAGGTTTGCCAAATGGGAAAACGACGAAACTGCTCTTGCAAAAAAAACTGCTGATCATTTAGGGGTTGATCTTAGTCTATATGACCATGATGAAATTTCTTTTGAAGAAATGGTTAATATAATACGCCATTTCGATCAACCGTTTGCAGATCCTTCAGCTATAGTAACATCCTTGGTATGTAAAAAAGCAAAAGAAACTTCCAAAGTAATTTTGACTGGAGATGGGGGTGATGAAATGTTTGCAGGTTATAGAGAATATACAAGAATCATAAAATATAAACACTTAGATCTTTTACCCGAAAGTGTTCTAAACAGTATTGGCAAAATTTTTGTCAACCTTCCAAATAAAAAAATTAATAGAATTGGACAAAGATTATCCATGGATCACAATTTAAGATCAATGTGGACTCATATTTTTCCATTTGATCAAACACTTGAAGTATTGATTAAGAATGACTTGAGAAATGAAAATAAATTTGAAATAGAAAAAATTTACGAGCACATAATTAAATCCGTTTCAGATAATCAATTAAGAAATGCTCAAATCGCAGATATATCGTGTTATTTACCTAATAACGTATTAATTAAAACAGATATGATGAGCATGATGCATTCGATTGAATTACGATCACCCTTTTTAGACTATAGAATAGCACAATTGGGATTATCCATGCCTTCACATCTAAAAATACATGGAAATGAAACTAAGAAAATATTAAGAGATCTTGCTGGCGAGTGGCTTCCAAACGACATAGCAACAGGGCGTAAAAAAGGATTCGGGATTCCCTTAAATCACTTTTTAACAAAAGATAATAAAATTAAAGATGAAGTAATTGACGTTTTACTTTCTTTAAAAAGTACCAATTTATTTAATAATGAATTACTTGAAAAATATATTTTTGGTAATGATACCTCCGACTCTAATCTAAGGAATATATACAAACTATTTTCTTTAAGTGTTATCTTAAATTAAATGAAAAAAATTGTATGTTTAATAGACAATCTTAATGCTGGTGGCGCGCAAAGGCAGATTTGCTATCTTGCTAAATTTCTAAAAGAAAATGGTTTTAATGTAACATTATTAACTTATTACAATTCAGATTTTTTTTCATATTACCTATCAAAAAATAAGATTAATCATATTAAAATTAATGAAAATACAAAAATAAAAAAAGCCTATAAACTTTTCAAATACCTAAGAACGAAAAATCACGATATTGTAATTGCATATTTA
>QCMN01000008.1 GCA_003213715.1 Pelagibacteraceae bacterium AG-422-B15 | reverse complement strand
CCGTTAAAATTGCTACGAATAAAAAGAATGGCCAAATTTTTATTCTTTCAGCTAATGTTCCTGAAACAATTGATGCTGTTGTTGCACAGAAAACCATCTGAAAAAACCAGTCAGATCCGTCAGAATAACCTGTAGCAATAGCAGAGCCGTCACTCCAAGCTGTAAATGATCCAATATATCCACCTTCTGGTATTCCATAGGCCAAATTATATCCTACTAGCCAGAACATAATTCCAGCGATTGAATAAAGGCCAATGTTTTTTGCGGCTATCGTAGATACACTTTTTGATGTAACTAAACCAGACTCTAACATACAGAATCCAGCAGCCATCCACATCACTAGGAAACCACTAATTAAAAACAAAAGTGTGTTTAAAGCATATGCCGTTTCGTCATCGACAGCTGCAAAAGCATTAGCGGATAATAGTGATGAAAATAATACTGTATAAAGTATAACTTTTTTAAACATGTATTTTCTCCCTATTTTTTTTTGATACCGGCATCATTTATTAAATGGCGGGATTCACAATTATGGTTGAATGCCAATATGACAACGTGTGGAAAAAAATTAATATTTAATAAAATCAATAATTTAGCAATGACTTTCTAATGTTAAATATTCATTTATCTCGATTCCTCCAAGCATCTGCAGCAAGAAAAACTACACCAATCATCATCGATAAGTAAACAAAGTATAAAATAGTGAGTCCATATGCAGTCAAATATGCCCAGCTAAACAAGGAACCTACGACAACAGATATTATACTTGGAATTAAAAATTTCATGAATTCAGAAAATTGATTAAGAGAGAAAATCTACATAAATTGGTGACGACCATGCGCGATGTTCATCAATTTCAGAACAAGTTTCAATATCTCTCGGATGTCTCCAGTCTTGCGTACACAATTTAAATTCTACACAATTACCTTCATCATCAAAAGTGCATACACCACCCTTCACATTTATCTGAGGTGATGGCAATTCAATAGCGCGGACATAATAACTTGCGTCTTTTTGATCTTTAAGGAAATCCTCATCCTTAAATCTAAACGTACACCCAACATCATCTGGATTACAATAATGTACTTTCCACGTATCAATTATACGGTCATCTATAGGTTGATCAGAATATTCTTGAGGTAAAACTTTTATGACTTCAATGCGTTGTATAAAATTTCTTTTATCACTTGGATTATAACATTCGTTGTAACACAATTCATCTACTCTGTCTTCTCCAAGAGCATTATACGCATCTTCTGGACATCCTGGCTTTTGTTCAAATGATCCCATAGCCTTGACTTCAAATTCTGGTACAGCATACATTTCAACAGATGAGCCCATAGGAATTTTTTTATCACCACTAATCATATTGAACCATAGAAGAATTCTAGTTCCACTTGTTGCATAGGTTTCTTTTCTTTTAAGAGCATCCCATATTTCTTCTTTTGAACGTCCATCTGAATGTACAGCAGCTAATCCACCTGTAGTGAAGAAGCCTCTTTGTTTTTCCCATTCAATTGTATTAAATCCAACAATCAACTCTGGGATTTCATATTGTTGAGGTTGAGAGTCAGATATGTATGAGTCTTTAATAGGGTTTGAATTCTTGCCGGTGGGGCTTAGACTTTTTGGAAAATACCAAGGATCCATATGAAGTAGTCTATCAAAAAATTTAGTAGGTGGACCGCTTCCATCAATGTTATTTCCAAATAATTCTTTATATCCACTTCCCGGCGCAGAAGAGTGATTGTCACTTGAGCCTATAAAGCCGTATCGAAACCTATGTTTTGTGCCATCATCTTTGAATTTAGTGAGAGCCAAACCGTATTGAGCACTTGCTCCAGGTACGTGATTCATTGGGGGACTGTAACAATCAGTACATTGGCCAGAAATATTACGATCTAAGAAAGTATTTTTTGGGACAACTTGATAACCAGCTCGACCCCTATCTACCACTGACTGTTTTGTTTCTTCTCTTCTTGATGCGCACTCAGACTCATCTGTGCCTTCATCGATGCATCTCTCATATATTATCTTGCCGGCCTGCCAACATTGAGGAATGTAATTGTCAGATGGATCAGGACATGTTTGAGTTCCAATATCGATTACTTCTTCCGAACCATCAGGGTTTTCAATGGTAAAAGTTCCTTGATTTAAATCAATATCACCCATTGTAAAAGTAAAAGGCCTTGACTCTTGTTGGCCATTTCTGACAACATCAACACCACGCCAAGAGCGATACTCTTCAGCGTTACCGTGCCCAGAATAGGTTTCGAGAAGCTCAAACATTTTTGGAAATTTTTTTGAGTGCTCTAAACTTTTATCAAGAGTATAGCCAGCGGGTGTATAAAGTCCCCATGATTGGCCATGAGGTATAACCATATAGTCACTATCGTACATCTCTAATCTTGTAACTAAATCAAGTGGCGTGACCGCTTGTTCGTAACAATCAAGCGGCAAATCTTTTGACGGTGTTCTTAAATTACAATCAGGTACTTTAACTGTTTCCACCTGATAACGTTGAAAGTCATTGTAACGTTTGAAATTTTCAAGATCGACAAAAGGGTACAGTGTCCCTGGCAGCAATGGTCTTGCAGTCATTGCTTGTCGTGCTACAGATAATGATGCGATTGCTCGAGGTGGTACCAATTGATCATCTTCTTCCTTTAAAATTACATTGTGATGCCCCCAATGATTACCTCTGACAACCCCGACTTGTGTCCATTCCCAACCTAAGAATGCCACACAATCAGGATTTGCTGGGTCAACGTTCAAGGCATTACATTTTCTAATAGTTTCTTTTGTTTCCATCCATCTCTTTGGAGTTGTTGCTTCTGCATGATCATTAATTGACCAAAAATCTAATGCTGAACAATGTCTTGCAAAATCACAGGCATCTGCAACAGGATGTACGCCATTCCCTCCAGTAATAGGCAAGCTCATAGCATGCGCGTCTGCAGAAAAAGTAGAATGAACATGTAAATCACCAAATAGGATTTGCTTTGTCGGTATTTCATTTAATGACTCCATGGCCTGAAGTTGTCGTTTTTTCTTATCTTCAACAAATTCAACTGTATTTATTTTTCCAGTGATTTCACCGGGTCCAAGGTCTTCACTGAATAAACCAAATTGTAAAACAACAAGACAACTAATGATAAAGAGAATAGATAGAATAAAAAAATATCTTATAACTTTTAAAATATTCATATAAAAAAAGTATAGTTCTGGCACTGCTTATGTCAAAAGTATTTTCGTTATAATGATAAAAAAACCTATGGTAATCTCTCTAAAATGATGAAAATTTTTAATAAATTAAATGTATTATTTTTTACTGCGATCTTAGCAGGACTGTTTTTGATTTTTTATGATACAATTAGTTTTAATGACAACTTATCTCTCAGTAATAAAAAAGCTGTTGCTTTAGTGAATGAGACAGTCATCACAGAAGACCAGTTCCTCAGATATGCAACAAATCTTGGAGCTGATTTAGACCTTAGTAACGATTTTGAAATACTTGATCTTCTTCTTGAACGTATGATTGAGGAGGAACTTTTGGTGCAAAGAGGTATAGAACTTAATCTTCACAAAAAAGATATTGGTGTAAGAAAGGAAATGATTACTCAGGTAATCGATTTTATTATTCAAGTTGAAAATAATCAGATAACAGAAGCTGATGTGAGAGACTATTTTAAAAAAAATATAAATAAGTATGCACCAACAGAAAAAATTAAATTTGATTTTATTTTTTTAAAATCAAATAATCCAAATTCTGTTTTGCTAGGAACTGAGTCTGATCTTAAAACTCTTGAAACAAAAATAAGTAATATTAATCTTGAGTTAGATACTAAAACCTTTTCTGAGGTGAAGGAGAAGTATAATGAAAACAATTTGTTTGATATCCCTCAAAAATTAATAAATCTGAAAGATTGTGAACAATTATTTGGCAAAGGCATTTGTAATCAGATAACCATGATGGAGATAAATTCTATTTCTGAACCAATTTTTGGAACCAATGGGTTTTATATTTTTAAACTATACGATATTCAAAAATTAGAAGTGAATGACGATTACTTCGAGGAAATAAAAGATAGAATTATATTTGATTATAACAATCAACTAGATGATCAAAAATTAAAAGACTACCTTATATATTTAAAAGAAAATTCATCCATCACTAGGTATGATTTTCAATAAATAATGAATTATATCATTGCAAACACAGTCATAATCCTCTTTTTTCTTTTATCGCCATTGAATGCCCACTACTTTAGTGAGTCATTCTCTAAATGGAACGTTGTAGATAACAAAATTGAGGCAAATTTTTCTCTTTTAACACTTGAGTCCACTCGTATTTTTCAAGTTGAAAACTATCAGAAGATTATGTTTGAAGAGAATTTGAGTGAGACCGATGTATTCAAAATCTACCTCAGCCAGCATCTCAAAGTCACCTCAGAAGGCAAAAATTGTTCTCTTGTTGATGAAATTAAAGAATTAAATTCTCAAGAAGGAAGTTTAAATCTCTCACTAAATTTTGAATGTCCATCAAACAATGAAATAAAAATTATAAATAATGCGCTGTTTAATCTTGTTCAAAGTCATATTCATATAGCTCGTATCTACATTGACAATAATTTATATACTGAAAAAGCCTTATTTTTTAATGATCAGTCAATTGATTTAAATGAAGAAAAGGAAAATAATAGCTTCTCGAATAGTTTTTATAAATTTTTCTCATTGGGTCTTGATCATATTCTAAGTGGCTATGATCACTTGCTATTTATTCTTGGACTGTTGCTTTTAGTAACAAATGTAAAACGATTGCTTCTGGTAATCACGGGATTCACTATTGGACACAGTTTAACTTTATCACTTTCAGTAATAAACATTATCCAAGTAAAATCCTCTTTAGTTGAAGCATTAATTGGTTATACAATAATGTTCGTGGGCTTGGAATATTTGTATAAAGAAAATAATGATCATAGAGTAAGTATGATCTTTATAACGACACTAAGTTTATTACTTTTAATATTTGGCAATTTAATCAATCCAAATTTTCCATATTTCTTAATATTAGGAATACTTCTATTTTCTCTAGGTTATTTTTACTTACTTAAAAATTTAAATTCAGAAAATAATTTGCTATCTATTATAACAATTATTTTTGGACTTATTCATGGATTTGGTTTTGGAGGATTTTTACTTGGCTCAAAAATAAGTAGTGAAAATATTTTCTCTGGATTGTTAGGTTTCAATTTAGGGGTAGAAGTAGGTCAGATAATTTTTGTCTTATTAATTTTATTAATATACAAATTATTAATGACATTAAAAATTACAAAAATAATAGAAGTCATGAAAAATCTTTCATTCTTTGCGGTTATTTTCTTTGGTTTCTTATTTTTTATTCAAAGACTCATAGCTTAAAAAACAAATAAAAACATCAGGCTCGTAATAACTATCACTATTGATGAAAGAGATATTCTCATTGTTATAAACCATAATTGTGAGATTTTTTGCTGTTGATACAAGTAATAATCATGAACGGCAGATATTATAAAGCTTACAAGAATTAAACCTAATGAGAGATTTAAATTCTCAATACTCAAAAGTGCAGACCAAGCAATCAATGGGGGCATAACAGAAATAAAAAGTGGAATAAAGACGTAGTAAATTTTGTCAGCAAAAGCTGTGATTAGGCCCCACTGAATACCGCCCAGAAATGATGAGATGATTGCTGCATAAGCAACATAAATAAATAAAAGTAATCCATACAATTCTTCAGTTGGAGGTGATATTGCGCATGCAATTAAAATTAAGATAAATGGAATTAATCCAAGTCCACCTAAAATAAATGATTGTTTTTGGCCCATAACTAGTCGGTAAATAATCCCAAGAATTTTAGAAATTCAAGTTTTCCACCTTCTACTTCAATCGTGTTATTTGCTAGGAGAAGAGAGATAGCAGCTACATTTTTTAAACCGGCAAATACTTCCTTAAGAGTTTGTTGATCAGTGATGACTTTAACTTCAGCGCTAGAATCTGGTATTTTACTTAACTGGGCTACTCCTTTTCTAATATGTATAGTGTATACTTCTTCGCTATCGATAAATCTAAATTCATATTTTTTTGTTATTTCAACAGATTTATCCGCGTTAAGATTTACGGGAAGTGACTTCATTATTGCTTTCATTGGTGTAGCCTGTAATTGTTCAGACGTAACTCTATTCGGAGTTGATGGATTTACATCAATTTCATTCCTTAATTCACCTGCAACTGTTTTATAAAAATAGTAATCGTTAGATGCAAGTTGAAACTTGGCTAATTGATCAGCTGCTGCAGCTTTTATATTTTTGGCTTGTGTATTGTTTGCATCAAGTGCAATTAACATATCTGCTAGTTCCAAGGCCCACTGATATTCTCCATTATCAAGAGCATTTTGTGCCTCATCAGATATTTTAGTTTGCCTTTGAGCCATAACCTCAAGTTTTTTAGCTCTCTCTTCAACAGTCAGAGGATGAAGGTCAGATATATTTCCACTAAACCAGCCAATATACCCACTAAATGTTGATCTAACATAAGACGATATAGAGCCATAAAAAGGTTGTAAGTATGGAGACTCAGCTAGGTGCTTTGGTAATTTTACTTTTTGCACAATCTCATCAGGCGTTAATCCTTTATTTGCATATCTTATAGTTTGGTCATGAACAAACTGAATGCCATCTCTATAATCAGTGAGAGCTTTTTCTACATTTTCTTTTCCACTTATAGGACGCGAGTGACTTGGAACCAGATGCTCCGCATTAAGTAATCTGATTTTATCGAGACTATCGACCCATTCCATAGGATTTCTAAATTTTGTTCCTCTTATTGCGTATAAATTTGCGAATGATCTATAAAAATTATCACCAACCATCACAGCTTTTTTCTTTGGTATCCACACATATAGATGATCATCTGTCTCACCAGGCACATGTGCTAAGACAAATGTAAGATTATCAATTTCAATAGTTAACTCATCATCAAAAAGTATAGTTGGTCTGACAAGGCCAAGTGTTTCTTGATCATTAATTTCTAAAAATCCTCCAATGCCTTGATGAACTATTTCTTCCTCGGGTAGAGGTATTCCAAACTGCCTTGCCGATCTTTGAAAGATTATAGGTCTTATAGTTGTTGCTATATTATCTAAATTATAAATTATATTTTCTTGCGCATATATTTCTGTTTCATTTTCGATATAGAAAACAGTTGCACCACCAAGATGATCTAAATGATTATGAGTGTAAACGATAGCTACAATTGGTTTTTCTGAAATTTCTCTAAAATCTTGATATAATTCTTCCGCTCTTTCAACAGAACCCAATGTATCAACAATTACTAAACTGTTTTCCGTTTCAATCATAATTGAGTTCGCAAGGCCATATCCTACGCCAACATAAATATCCTCGGTTACTTCAATTAAATCCTTTTTAAATTCTTTTTTATGCTCCTGAGACAATCCTTGATCTGAGCTAAATGTCTCATTAGACTGGTTTTGATCACCACATGAAACCAAAAAAGTAAAAAAGAAAAAGCTTATTAATATTTTCATGAATTGATTATTAAGAAATAAGTATTGAAATATTTTCTACGAAAAAATGAAAAAATACAACAATGAAATTTTTGGTGCAATTTGTCTTCTAGCGGCTGGATTTTTTTTAAGTTTTGGTGGTTTGCTTATCAGGCTTGTAGATGACGCAACTACAATGCAAGTAACTTCCTATAGATCGATTACATTTTGCTTAGTAGCTTTAATTTATATTTTAATAAAATTTAAATCTGAAACACCAAAGGCCTTTATTAATATTGGTAAAGACGGATTACTACTTGCTGTAATTTTAGGACTAAGTAATATTTTTTTTGTTTTTGGGATGAGTAACACTTCAGTTGCGAATGCTGTTTTTTTAATGAGTACTGGACCTCTCTGGGCTGCCTTAGCTAGTTATTTTTTTCTAAAAAAAATTGTTGGCACTAAAACTATTGTTGCAATAGCAGGGTCGATGATTGGAATTGCAATTATGTTTTCCCAGGGATTAGAAACAGCTAACAGTCTTGGTAATTTAATCATACTTGGTGTTCCAATTTGTTTTGCATTACAGCTCACGTTAATTAATAGACGGTCAGATATTGACTTTATGCCATCAACTTTTCTTTCAGGTATATTGGTTATCATTGTTGGCTTATTAATTATTCAAGACCATTCGATAAGTACGAGAGACTTATTGCTTGTTTTATTCATGGGTGCATTTCAAGTAGGTCTTGGTTTTATGTTTATTACAATTGGATCACGCTATATTCCTCCCCATCGAGCGGCTTTGTATATTTTATTAGAGCCTGTCTTGGCTCCAATTTGGGCATGGGCTGGTGTTGGTGAGAAACCTCCGATGATAGAATTAGTTGGTGGCCTTATAGTTTTTGCATTTGTAACGTGGAGACTTGTGGATCAGTTTATTGAGAAAGAAAAAATTAATTAATTATCGGCCAAGTTTTTTTGTATAAAAAATGCTTGTGAGAAAATAAATATAAAAGTAAGACCCATAATTCCAAATAATTTGAAGTTTACCCAAACTGCATCAGAAAAATTTCGATAAACTATTTCATTGGCAGCTGCCAAGAATAGGAAAAAATAAGCCCATCTTTTACTTAATTGTATCCAGCCATAATCAGTGAGTTTTATTGCAGTACCCATTAAAGACTTTAATAGTGGCTTTTTAAAATATAAACCTCCAAATAATACAAAAGAAAAAATGAGATTAACCAAGGTAACCTTAAATTTAATAAAAAAGGGATCATTGAAATATATTGTTAAAGCTCCAAAAATAAATATTAAAATAGTGCTAAACAACAGCATTGGAGAAACTTTTCGGTCTATAATGTATGATCCTACAATTGCAACTCCTGCAGCAATCATTAGAGGAAGAATAGCTTCTTCAATTTTACCAGTCTTGATAAAAAAATAAAAGAATACTACAAGAGGGCCGAGCTCAAATACTTGTTTTAGTGAACTTCTCATTAAATTTAATTTAGTTATGTTTTGTCTTAGAAATATATTTTCCGTTTTTTATTCCAGTAAACATCTCTTTAACAAGTGGATGTGAAACAGGATCATCTGTTTCATCTGGTAATAAATTTTGTTGAGAGACGTAAGCAACATAAGAAGGTTGGCTAGGTGCTTCGGCCAACAAATGATAAAAAGGTTGATCCTTTCTAGGCCTTACTTGTAACGGAATAGATTGATACCATTCTTCAGTATTATTAAATTCTGGATCAACATCAAAAATTACTCCTCTAAAGTCAAAGTACTTATGCTTTACAATAGAACCTATTTGAAATTTTGCCTTATTAATCATTAATAAAGAGGTTACTGTATTCGTGATGAAATTCAAGCATCGAAATTTTATTTATGAAATAACTATTTAACTAAATTACTTAACACTTCGTATTTAATATACCCGGGATAAATCGAATCATTAATTACAGATGCTGGAGTTCCTCTTAATCCTAAACTTTGTGCTAATTTAAAATTTTCATTAATCACTTCATTTTCAGTTTGATCCAGCGCCTGATTAAAAATTTTCTCACCATCAAAATTGCTTTCATTTAATAGAGTAATTATTGAATCTTTTTTCATTCTTGGTCCAAGTTTCATTAGTCCATTATGAATGTCAAAATACATTTCAGGATAATTATCCCAAATAATTAGTGCAATTTTTGCCGCTGTATCTGATATGTCACCAAAAATTGGCCATTCAAGATAAACAATTTTAACATTTTCTGACTCATTTAATATTTTTTCAAAATCTTTTGCCTGTTTTGCACAATAGCCACATCTATAATCGAAAAATTCTACAACTGTAATTTCAGCATTACTGTTTCCAACTGTTGGGAGAGCGCTCGCTTCGTGATTTCGAAGGATGAAACTTGCAAGATTCTGGTCATCTTGTGCAGATGCTAAAGTTGAGATAGTCATCAGAAGTGTGGTGATTATAAATATATTTATTCTTTTAATCATAATTTCTCGTCGTATTTTTTTAAAGCTGCTGTAGTACCAAGATGTAAAACATTTTTATTGAATTTGTAGCCTTTGATCAAATTTTTTGAAATTAAATCATCCCATACTTGATTAATTGAAAAAACATTACTTTTTAAGTCTTTGAATGCTTCTTTTCTAATAATCTGAGCACCATTAAATACGTAGCCTTTACTAGTTGTATCATTATATCTTTGTATATAGTCATCTTTTGTAAATGAAAAATCACCTTTACCATCATAGCCACTTATAAGATCTATCGGCGTTAGAGCAAGTAACGACATTGTATCTTTTGGAAAATTCACTATCATTTCCCTAAAGAAGACAGTGTCTTCATCTTCCCATAAATTATCACAATTTAAAATAAACACATGTTCTATTCTATTTTCATCCATAATTTTTTTTATTCCACCACCAGTATCTAATAGGCAATCTGTCTCATCAGAAATTTTGATTTTTGGATTATTTAGATTTGTTAAATACGAGATAATTTGGTCAGATTTGTAATGAACGTTAATGAAGATTTCCTCAAAGCCTAACTCCTCCATAATATTTATTGAATATTCTATAAAGGGTTTTCCGTTTACCTCAATCAGTGGCTTTGGTAGATCCAAAGAATATTCTCTTACCCTTTTACCTAACCCTGCAGCAAGAATAATTGAAGACTTCATAATTGAAGCTCTTTTATCTGCAATTCTTCAATCCATTTCTTCATATCACAAAACAATGATGATTTTAAATTTGATTTAATAAAATTAAAAGTTGTGGGAAAATACTCTAAATATCTTTCTTTTCCATCTCTAATCGAAAGTCTAGTAAATATCCCAAGAATTTTTAGGTTTCTCTGGAGAGAAAAAAAGTTGATTTCTCTAAGAACCATATCATAATTTTCATTCGTCATTTTAATATAGTATTTAATTAATTCTTCTTTTTCATTTTCATTTAAGGGCATGCGTACGTCCTCCAATAGCGAAGCAAGGTCATAAAATGATGAACCTAATAATGCGTCTTGAAAATCTATTAAACCAACTTGTTTTAGAGGCTCCTTATGATCCTTTAGAATTAAATTATCAACGTGGTAATCTCTAAGAACAAGAGTATCGTTTTGAGATTTTATATTTAAGAAAGCTTGTTGTAAAATTTGATAAAATTCATCTCTTTTTTTATTGCTTATCTGCATTCCAAGTTTTTTCTCAATGAACCATTCAATAAATAAAATTGACTCTCTATATAGCTCCTCAAAGTTATAATTTTTTAATTTACTTAAATAAGATTTATTTTGATGAGATTTAATTTTTATATCTATTAGAACATCAATTGCTTTTTTGTATAAATTTTTTTTATTTTCTTTATTCATATGTTTAGAAAAAACTTTATCTCCAAAATCCTCTAGAAGAATGAAACCTTCCTTGTCATTTACATCTATTATCTTAGGAGCACTTAAACTAAATGAATGAAGTATACTTGCAATTTCTGAAAATTTTGAAACTGACTCACCCTTTTCAGGCGCTGCATCCATGGCTAGGATATTATTTTCTAATCTATAATATTTTCTGAAAGATGCATCACTTTTAATTGCAACTAAATTTTTAGTAGAGATTTTCTGTTGCTCTAAATATAATAATAGCTTATTGAAACGATTATCCATCGATTTTTAAATTTTTAAACCTACCAAATTTTTTTATGTCAACATTACGATTATTATTTTTTAAAATTTTAAATATAATTTCTATTCGATCTGATGGAAGAATTTCTTTAAATTTATCAGACCATTCTATTAAACATGCATCGTCAAATGTAGACTCCATAAAATTTAACTCAACTAACTCTGCAGCTGAATTTAGTCTATAAAAATCAAAATGATTTATTTTAATATTTCTATGTTCATACACCTGCAATAAGGTGAAGGTTGGACTTGGTATTTCTTTTATTTTTGCATCTATTAAATACTCTTGAATAAAATACCTACTGAATGTGGTTTTTCCAGATCCTAAATTACCATTAAGACAAATTACTATATTACTACCTTTAGAAAACTTGACTAATTTTCTAGCAAAAAGTTGAGTATCCCTCTCATTTTTCAGAAGCATAAATAAACTCTAACACTAAAATAAAATTTAGTATCGATAAGCTTCAGGTTTATAAGGACCCTCTGGAGTTACACTAATATAATCAGCTTGATCTTTGGATAATTGTGTAAGTTTAGCTCCTACCTTTTCTAAATGGAGACGCGCAACCTTTTCATCCAAATGTTTTGGAAGTACATAAACTTTTTTTTCATAATTTTCCGAATTATTCCACAATTCAATTTGTGCTGTTACCTGGTTTGTAAAAGAAGCACTCATTACAAAGCTTGGGTGCCCAGTTGCACAACCTAAGTTTACAAGCCTTCCTTCAGCTAATAAAATGATTCTTTTTTCATCAGGAAAAGTAATTTCATGTACTTGAGGCTTGATCTCATCCCATTTATAATTTCTAAGTGCATCAACTTGAATTTCGTTATCGAAATGACCAATGTTGCATAAAATTGCTCTATCTTTCATATCTCTCATGTGGTCTGCGGTAACAATATCTTTATTTCCAGTAGCAGTAACAACTATATCTGCTTCCTTAATCATTTCATCCATCAATACAACTTCATAGCCTTCCATTGCCGCTTGTAATGCGCAAATTGGATCTGTTTCAGTAACCATTACTCTTGCACCACTTTGACGTAATGAAGCAGCACTGCCTTTGCCAACATCACCAAAGCCAGCAACTATAGCAACTTTACCTGACATCATGACATCAGTTGCTCTTTTAATTCCATCAACTAAACTTTCTCTACAGCCATAAAGATTATCGAATTTAGATTTGGTGACTGAGTCATTTACATTAATAGCTGGAACCATTAACGTACCTTCACTCTCCATTTTTTTTAATGCGAGTACGCCTGTTGTTGTTTCCTCTGAGAGCCCTTTTACTTCTTTTAATAAGTCATTATATTCTTCATGCATCAAACTTGTAAGGTCACCACCATCGTCGAGAATCATATTTGGTTTCCAACCCTCTTTACCTTCAATTGTTTGTCTTACACACCACCAATATTCTTCTTCTGTTTCACCTTTCCATGCATAAACTGGTATACCTGCTTTTGCTATTGCAGCTGCAGCATGATCTTGTGTTGAAAATATATTACACGATGACCATCTAACATCAGCACCTAATTCTACTAATGTTTCAATTAGCACAGCAGTTTGTATGGTCATATGAAGACAGCCTAGAATTCTTGCCCCCTCAAGTGGTTTTTTTCCTTTATATTCACTTCTTAATGCCATTAATCCAGGCATTTCAGTTTCAGCAAGTGAAATCTCTTTTCTACCGAAATCTGCAAGATTTATATCTGCTACTTTGTAATCCTCTTTTGCCATAGATCATAAAATATAGGTTATATACAACATTAATCAATCTTAATATTTCATCTAATCTGCCAATGGTAAATTAACAATGAACTTAGCGCCCATTATATTCCCACCGTCTATAACGTTGTCCGCAGATATATAGCCATCATGAGCATCTATAATTTGCTTAGCAATACTTAGGCCTAAACCTGAATGACCTTGACCACTTTTATTGCCTCTAAAAGAATAAAATCTATCAAAAATTCTTTTTATGTTTGGATCCTTAATTCCTGGGCCTTCGTCAGAAATAGAAACGCTAAGATAGTTTTCCGTTGACGATAATACAATCTCTATAATACCGCCTGATGGGGAGAATGAGGCGGCATTCATTATGATATTGTCTAAGGCTTGATAAAGAAAAGATTTTTGGCCATTGACCAGAAGATTTTGATTTTCATTGGCAAAAAATTTTATATTTAATTTATTGGAAACATTCTCTTTATAATTATGAATTAACTCATCTAAAAGTTCCCTAATATTAAAAACATTAGACTGACTTTTGTATAAATTAACTTCATCTTTAATCATTGATGAATAATCAGTGATAATATTTTCAATTCTTGAAATATCATTTAAGATTAAATCAAGAAATTTTTTCTGCTCATCATCTAATTTATCATTGATTACATCAGTGGCCATTCTTATGGATGCAAGTGGATTTCTTATCTCATGCATTAGATCAGCTGAATTATTTTCGGCATTATCTATTTTTTGATATAGGTTTTTAAGCATGGTATTAATAATTTTTGAAAGTTGACCAATTTCATCTTCTCTCCTATCAAGAACAGTAATTAATGGTTTCGATTTAACATCTGCATCTACATTTTCAGCAGCTTTTGCTAATTTTTTTATTGGCTTAAGAATTATGAAATTTAAAAAAAAAGAAAAAAGAATAAGGCTAAATGCAATAGCTAGACCAGCCAAAAGTACATTAAACCTTATTTGATTATTAATTCTTTGAATTTCAGTGTTATCTTCGTAAGCAACTATATGAAAAACATCGTCATTTAGACTCACAGGTAAAATTGAAAATAGTTCTAACTTTTTATTTTCCTGTTGAACGGAAAAACTACTCTTTATTCCTTTTTTTGAATTATTATATTTTTCAATAAAGATTTCGTTATTAAGAAAGTCCCTAAAGCTAGCGCTTTTTTTGTCCAAACTCAAAATTTCATTATCATTAGAATTTTTACCAAGCTCCTCAATCTCAATAAGCGGGCTTGGAGTAATGCTGCCTGAAGCAACATCATACCCTTTTGTATCAATCACCACATTTCCTTCATTATCTAAAATTAATATAGATAAATTTTTAATCTCTAGCTTAGATAAAATAGCTTCGTATATACTTTCAGACTCATTATTTCTAAAAAAATTTGATGAATTTAAAAAATTATAAATTATTAAATTTTGATTATCGATCTCCTTGAGTCTTTTATTCAATTGATAGTTATTCAAAAAAACTATTAATACTGTAGTTGCAACAGCTAGCAGAACTAGTCCTAGCAAATTGTAAAATAAATATTTTTTTAATAAGCTGTTCAACTCTTTTATTTTAAACAGAAATATATTTTATTTCCATTGATATCCTGAACCATATAATGTGTGAATAGCATTGAACTGAGGATCTATTTTACGAAATTTTTTTCTAATCCTTTTTATATGACTATCGATCGTCCTGTCGTCTACATCAAGCTCATCATTATATGCTATCTCCATTAGACGATCTCTGGATTTTACAATTCCGGGTCTCTCAACTAACTCTCTAATTATTTTGAATTCTGTTGTAGTTAAATCTTCATCAAGTTGAACTTCTTTCCATTCACAAGAATGTCTTAAGCAGTCTAGTCTTAAATCACCATGTAGAATTATTTCATTTACATTCTTACTATCAGAGTCAATTTTAACTCGATTTAGAGTATTTTTAATTGTTTCAATTAAAATTTCTTTAGAAAAATTACCTCCTTTTGTAACATAGCCGTCAACACCCTGCATTAAACCTTTCAACTTATCTGCTTCTTGATCTTTTGATGTTAGAAATATTACTGGTATTTTGAGTTTTTCTCTTATCTTTCTAAAAAGCTCGTAACCATCCATACGAGGCATCTTAATGTCAATTACAGCCAAGGCGGGGGGATATCTAAACATCCCATTTAAAGCAGATTGACCATCAGCATAAGTATGAATTTCAAATTCTTCTTTTTTCAGCAGCTCTTCCAAGGAAATCAAAATATTTCGGTCATCATCTACGAGTGCAATTAAAGTCTTCATACTTCTTTTTATTAATAATGAGTTATGGCATTAAAATGGCAGAAAATCATAAAAATATAACTAACAGGTATATTAACTTTGTAAATATTTGCCCTTAACATAAATGTAATTATATGTTTTTATCACAAACTCATATCATGAATAATCAACTAAATAATCAAATTATAGAAAATGCGTCTAAAGTAAACCGTAACTTAAGTTCTGAGGAACTATATGAAATATCTCATAAGAGTGGTGAAGGACAGTTGTCTAAACACGGTGCGTTAGTTGTTGAAACAGGAAAACACACAGGACGTTCAGCAAACGATAAATTTTTTGTAAAGGAAGATGATAATGAAGATAAAATCCACTGGGGTGATACCAACGTGCCCATCTCTGAGGAAAATTATCAAAAAATAGCTAGTTCATTTTTAGAATTTGCTAAAGGTAAATCGATATACGCTCATGATTTAATGGGTGGAGCAGATAGAAATCATTCTCTAAAGGTTACAATAATTACTGAATACGCATGGCATGGTCTGTTTGCAAGACATCTTTTAGTAAGGCCGACGTCCGAAGAAGTTGATAGTTTTATTGCTGACTTTACTATAATTAACTTTCCAAGTTTAAAGATGGATCCAAAGTATCATGGAACCAATAGTGAAACAGCGATTATTGTAAATTTAAAAGAGAAGGTAATTCTAATTTCAGGAACTGAGTATGCAGGTGAGACAAAAAAATCAGTTTTTACTCTCCTTAACTTTTTGTTGCCAGAAAAAAAAGTTATGCCAATGCATTGTTCAGTTAATTCTGGAAATAATGGTGATTCGGCAATCTTTTTTGGTCTTTCTGGAACTGGCAAAACAACATTAAGTGCTGATCCAAAAAGATCTCTATTAGGTGATGATGAGCACGGTTGGTCTGACGATGGTCTTTTTAATTTTGAAGGGGGATGCTATGCAAAACTTATTCGTTTATCAGAAGAAGCTGAACCTGAAATATATCAAACTACTCAAATGAAGGGAACAGTCATAGAAAATGCGGTAATGAAAGATGATGGCATTTTAGATCTTAATGATAATTCTCTTACAGAAAATACAAGAGGTGCATATCCTTTAGATTATATTCCTGGTGTAATAAAATCAGGTAAAGCAAATCATCCAAAAAATATAATTATGTTAACAGCTGATGCTTTTGGTGTATTGCCTCCGATTGCAAAACTGTCACCTGATCAAGCTATGTATCATTTTCTCTCAGGCTATACAGCTAAAGTCGCTGGAACAGAGATTGGACTATCAAATGAACCGCAGGCAACATTTTCTACATGCTTTGGAGCTCCGTTTATGCCAAGAAATCCAATAGAATATGGTAACTTACTCAAAGAGAAAATTTCTAAATATAATGTAGATTGTTGGCTAGTAAATACAGGTTGGTCTGGTGGTGTTTACGGCGTGGGAGAAAGAATATCAATAAAAAATACCCGAAGGTTGTTGGATGCAGCATTATCTGGTGAGCTTTCTAATGTAGAAATGAGAAAGGATAAAAATTTTGGTTTTTTCGTACCATTAGAAGTTAACGGAATTGATGGAAACGTCTTAGACCCAAGAAGCACGTGGGCTGAAGTATCTGAGTATGATTTACAAGCAAAAAAATTAGTAAGCATGTTCATAGACAATTTTGTAAAGTTTGAATCTGATGTCGAAGAAAAAATACTAAATTCAGGACCTTCTCAAATTTAAGATTGCATAGCAAATTCTGCGTCTTTTTTATAATTAAAACTAGCAATATAAAAACAAAGTATTGATACAATTCCTGTTGCTCCTACAGCAACTAGTGACCAAGTGTATGGTGAGGCTGTATCATTAAATACATAATCGGCAAGGTACCCGGTAACGAAGCTACCTAATCCCATACCTATTATATTTACGCCTAAGATAAATACTGCCAACATTGTTGATCTTACTTTATATGGTGTAAGTGTTTGCATTGCTGCAAATATAGGCCCTACCCAAAATGTAACGTTCACAGATATAAAAAATAAAGTAAAATAGAAAAATAATCCACTCGGTTCGATAAACCTATAACTTATAGTCAGAGGCGTTAATATTAGATATGAGATGGTCAGAACTGTCATTGCACCACCCTCAAATTTAGGACCAAACTTATCTGTTACAATTCCGCCTACAATAGCGCCAAACGTTCCGCCTACTATAAAGAAAGTTCCAAACATTAAATTGTAAGACGAGCTTGTGAAACCTCTTTCATTAACTGCCCATAGGAGTTCAAAATTTCCTGTACCAAGAGGTATGTGCATAAATATACCACCAATTATTAAAAATATAATTGATTTTGAATTTGAAAAAGTCTCAAAAGTTTTCGAAATTATTTCTTTAGTTGATAAACTTTTCTGATTTATATTTTGTAAATTTTCTTGTTCACCTCTTTTGGGTACAGTAAGAAAATATGTTATTACTGCTAAAAACATACCAATTAAACCCAATGTTATAAAAACTGCTCTCCATCCAAATAAAGGTCCAAATACAGAGGCTATAATTAAACCAACTCCAACACCAAGTGGGATACCTAGATAATAAATTGCTGATGCTGTCGCTCTTTTATTTTGTGGGAATAGGTCTGAAAGCATTGAAACTGCATTTGGAGTTAGAGCTGACTCGCCGATACCAATTAAGGCCCTTGCAATAATCAAATGAATAAAACTTTTTGCTATACCCGTAAATGCAGTCATAAGACTCCACAAGAAGACACCTACTGCAATAATTTTCATTCTATTAAATTTATCTCCAAGAACTCCCATAAAAATTCCAAATATCGAATAGAAGAAAAGAAAATAAACGCCTGTTAAAAGACCCCATTCAACATTTGAAAGATTAAAATCACTTTTTATTTCATTAGCAAAAGCCATTAATAAGTTTCTATCAACAAAATTAAAGATATTAAGCAGAAGAAAGAAAGCTAAATACTTATTTGCAGGAAGCTTACTCATTTGTTTTAATTTCTGTCATAATCGTCTTCGTATCTGATAATATCATCCTCACCAAAATATGTACCTGTCTGCACTTCAATTATATTTAGCGGTGAATCAGTGTTGTTTTCAAGTCGATGTTTACTGCCTACCGGAATAAAAATTGAATTATTAATTTTTAAATTATGCTGAATGTCATCAATCAGTACAGTAGCGTCGCCCTTGATAACCGTCCATACTTCAGATCTCTTGGCATGTGACTGATAACTAAGTCTTGAATTTGGATTTACTTGTATTTCCTTAATTTTATGATCATCACTATCATCAATTATTCTAAACCAACCCCAAGGTCTGTACTCAAGTGGTCCTTGCCAATTTTTTAATATCCAACTGGATGAATTTTTTTTAAAATCACCTCCAACACCAAACTCAAATATTACATTATTATTATTTTTAAATTTTTCCATCTCAGGAATATTATCTGATGTTCTATCGCCTCCATTTGCAAAAATTATTTTATTATCTGGATATTTATCTATTACTTTTTGAATTGCATCAGATGCCGAGTTTAATTCATCATCATTAAATTCAATCGCTTCATCCACTACGGATAAATTTGATACTATTTCAATTCTTTCCGCTATTGGGAGAAAAGAGCTTCCTTTTTTTTGTGTCAACCATTGATCAGAATTGACTCCTACAATAAGTTTATCACCTAATTTTCTTGCGTCCTTTAGATATGCAATATGCCCGCTGTGAATCGGATCAAATCCCCCGGTTACAAGTACAATTATTTCAGACATTAATGAGCATCACTCCAATTTGAAGCATGGTTGTATTCAACTACTAGAGGAACTGAAAAATCAAATTTAGGTTTTAAAGCATTTTCCATTTCCTTTATTATTATCTCCTTGAATTGGTTTAATTTATTCTTTTTTATTTCAAATATTAATTCGTCATGAACCTGCAGTAACATTTTGCAGTCCTTTGAATTTTTGATTTTACCATTTATTTTTATCATAGCTAATTTTATTATATCTGCTGCAGTACCCTGAATTGGAGCATTTATTGCTGCTCTTTCCTGAAATGATCTAAGCGCAAAATTTTTATCCTTTATTCTTGGGAAAAAACATTTTCTTCCACAGACTGTTTCTACATAGCCATTTTTCCGACAAAACTCTTTAGTATGATCCATAAATTCTCTAATACCTGAAAATTTCTGAAAATATCTTTTTATAAAATCTCCCGCTTCATAGTTTGAAATTGCGAGCTGCTTCGCAAGTCCATAAGCTGAAATGCCATATATTATACCAAAGTTAACTGCTTTTGCTTTTCTCCTTAATTCATTATCAACTTCTTTTAATTTTACATTAAAAATTTCTGCAGCTGTAATTTGGTGAATATCTTCATTATTTATGAATGCTTCCTTTAATTGTTTAACATCAGCCATATGAGCAAGAACTCTTAGTTCAATTTGACTATAATCAGCAGCTAGCATGACAAACCCTTCATCAGGTACAAAAGCTTTTCTAATTGACTTTCCTTCTTCAGTTCTTATCGGAATATTTTGTAAATTTGGATCTGATGATGCAAGTCTTCCCGTATTAGTTGAAGCCATAGCAAATGAAGTATGTATTCTACCTGTTTCTCTGACAATGTGATTTTGGAGTGCGTCAGTATAAGTGTTCTTGAGTTTTGAGAGTTGTCGCCACTGAATAATATTGTCAGCAACTTTATTTCCTTCGTATGCAAGGTCCTCTAAAACTTCGATACCCGTTGATTTTTCGCCAGTTTTAGTTTTTTTCGGAGGCTTCAGTTTTAATTTATCAAAAAGGATCTCTGATAATTGTTTTGGAGAACCAATATTAAATTCTGAGCCTGTTTCTTTGTATATTTTTTTCTCAAGTTTTTCTATTCTTTGCGAAAATTTAATTGATAAATTACTAAGATATTTCTTGTCAACTTTAATTCCATTAATCTCCATTGATTGGATTGGATTTATTAGTTCTCTTTCAATGTTAGTATAAATGTAATTACCTCTCTCCTGGTTAACTCTTTTCTTTAAAAAAAGATACAGTTTAAAAGTAATTTCTGCATCTTCAGCTGCATAATTTAACGCATCTTCAATTTTAACCCTATCAAAAGTTATCTGGGACTTACCACTACCAACTACATCTTTGAATTTAATTGTTTGTCTATTTAAATGGATACTGGCTAGTTCATCCATGCTATGTCGATTGACACCTGCATCAAGCACATAAGACATTAACATAGTATCGTGAAAGCCTTTAACATCGACTCCATATTTATTTAAAATCGAGTTGTCATATTTAATATTGTGGCCTATTTTTATGATGGACTCATCATTCATCAAAGGAGAAATAATTGTTAGAAAGTTTTTTAGAGAAATTTGACTTTTAACAGTCTTTTCTTCCTGGTCAACATGCTGAAGTGGAATATAGTACGCATTTTCTTGGTTAAAACATAAAGAAACTCCAACTAAATTAGCTTCAATTATATTTAGCGAGTTAGTTTCAACATCATACACAAACTCGCCTACATTATAGATTTCACTAATCAAATTTTTAAGATTTTCTTCATCATTTATTAAAATATAAGAAGATTTAGATTTAGAAATTTTGATTTGATTTTTCAAATTTCTATCAGGAATTTTATTATCGCCGCTTGAATTTCTTTGTTTATTTGTTTTTATTTGACTCTTCGCTATTATTTTTACGCTAGGATTTTTTTTTCTAATTCTCTCAGAGAGTTTTTTTAACTCAAGCTCGTCTAAAAAAGGTATCAATTTTTCAACGGAAACTTCTTTTTTAATTAAATCATTGAGTTCTGGAATGTCCTTTACATCTTTTCGCAAAGTTACTAGTTCTTTACTAATAAGAATATTTTTCTTATTACCTTTAATTGTTTCTCTTCTCTTTTGCTGCTTAATATTATCACAGTTATCAAGAAGACTTTCTAAATTACCAAAATCGTTTATCAGCTGTGCTGCTGTTTTTACTCCTATGCCTGGAGCTCCTGGAACGTTGTCTGAACTATCGCCAGCTAGAGCTTGAACATCGATTACATATTCAGGGGTGACTCCAAACTTTTCAATTACTTCACTTGGTCCAATAGTTTTATTTTTCATTGTATCAATTAATTTCACCTGATTTGAAACAATTTGCATTAGATCTTTATCGGAGGAAACTATGGATACACTCCATTTTTTATTTTCTGCGAGTGATGCATATGTTGCAATAATATCATCTGCTTCATAACCACTTAATTCAATAGATGGTATACCAAAGGCTTTCACAGCATCCTTAATTATTTTAAATTGTGGTATTAAGTCTTCTGGTGGATCACCTCTATTAGCTTTATATTCTTTATAAATATCATTTCTGAAAGTTTTTCTGGCACTGTCAAAAATTACCGCTAGATGTGTCGGGCTAATCTTTTTGTCAGTATCTTCAATTAATTTATAAAGCATATTACAAAAACCATTCACTGCCCCTGTTGGCAGCCCATCACTTTTTCGATATAGTGGCGGCAATGCGTAATATGCTCTAAAAATATATCCTGATCCATCAACCAAAAATAGGTGATTTTTTTCTGCCATTTATTTAAGTATGAATAGTTTACTACAATACGGACAAACGATCTGATTATCATCTCCCATATCAAGGTATACTTTTGGGTGACCTAATGGACCTTCGACTCCAGCGCAGCTTAATTTTTTTGAATTTACATATTCAACATCTTTATTTTGTTCACTTTTTATTTCTGGAGAATTCATAATCAGAATGATACAAGAAATTACTTTGAAAAACTATTAATTCTAATATTTATTATTTTTTTATGTCAAGCGATGTCGCTATATCTGTAAGAGATTTAAATAAAATTTACGGCTCAGGATCTAAAAATGAAAAGGTAGCTCTAAATAATATCTCACTTCAAATAAAGAAAGGTTCGATATTTGGATTGCTAGGACCTAATGGAGCGGGTAAATCAACATTTATTAATATTTTAGCTGATCTGGTAAGAAAAACATCTGGGCACATAGACATATTTGGAATGAGCCATCATGAAAATTTAAAAGATGTAAAAAAATTAATGGGTATAGTTCCTCAAGAATTAAATATTGATCCTTTTTTTACTCCATATGAGTTACTAGAAATTCAGGCTGGTTTATTTGGTGTTCCAAAAAAAAATAGAAGAACTAATGAGATCCTAAAGCTTCTTGCGCTGGAAGATAAATCTCATGCATACGCTAGAACACTATCAGGAGGCATGAGAAGAAGGTTGCTTATAGCTAAAGCAATGGTTCATGATCCTAAAATACTGATTCTTGATGAACCAACCGCAGGAGTGGATGTTGAGCTTAGGGCAAATTTATGGAACAATATTAATAAATTAAACAATGAAGGTAAAACAATTATTATTACAACTCATTATTTACATGAAGCAGAAGAGTTATGTAATGAAATTGCAATAATTGATAATGGTAATTTAATAACAAAGGATACAACATCAAGCATAAAATCATTAATTGACAGAAAGCAAATAATTATTTCATTAGATAGTAAAAGTTTTAATCTAGAACCAATAATGGGACTAGATGTAGAATGTGAAATAAATAGTGACAATCTAATAATAAATTACAAACCTAGCGAGATAAGTTTCAATAAAATTTTAGATGCATTACAATTATCGAATATTCAGATTAAAGATTTAATAATAAATGAGACTAAACTTGAAGATGTGTTTCTTAAATTAACTAAGAATTAATTTTTTTTCTTGGAAATAATTTATCAAGTACAACAGCAAGAGCAGGCAGTGTAGTCATCGCACAAACCATATTTATTATAAACATAAATGTAAGTAACGATCCCATATCTGCCTGAAATTTTAGCGCAGAGAATGACCACGTAGAAACACCTATTGCCAGAGTAATAGCGGTAAATACTACTGCAGCACCTGTATTTGCAAAAGTATGCTCAAATGCTTCTGTGATATCTAACCCTTCTTTCATTCTCATATTTAGTCTGTTGTAAATATAAAATGCATAATCAACTCCTACTCCTACTGCAAGGACCATCACTGGCAAAGTAGAAACCTTTAATCCAATTTGGGCTAATTCCATGAAAGCATAACCCAGCATCGTTGCAAAAGTTAGAGGGACTGTACAACAAATTGTAGCTCTCCAATCCAAATAAGTAGTAAATACTAGGATAATAATAACAATATAAACTGCAACCATCATAGGCAATTCACCTTTTTCAATAACTTCATTAGTTGCGTGTTGAATACCAACTGTACCACTAGCAAGCCTATATTTAATTTCATCTGACTCGAATACGATATCTGAATACTCTGGATTATCCTCAAAAAATTTTTTAAATACTTTTTCTGACTGCTTGATATCTTTAACTCTAAAATTTACATTTTCGTCAAATGAATCTATGTCTCTATAATAATTTCCAAGGCTTCCGACCCAGAGATTTCGACTATTAAATCCATTTTCATATGCAAAGTCAGTGAATTCGTCATCACTAAAGACAGCTGGATTTTTTAAACCAAGAACCTCGAATGGTTGCATTGTTGTACCTGAAAAGGCTGCAAAAGGAATTATATCAGTACCTTCTGTTGGTTTTTGTATCTGCACCCTCCACGTGATTGACTCGTCAAGGTCTCGATAATTATTATTATATGACTCAACAGTTTCAATAATATTACTAATAGTTGTCGCTTTATGATCTTTAGTGAAAACATAAATAGGCATAATAGAACATGCTTCATTAATTAATCCTGTTGAGGGGTCTACAACACTTGTTGCAAAAGCTAATGCTCTTTCATTTCTTGGTAAATATGTCCACTTAAGATTACCCTCTGCGTAACCGCTTAAAGCTCTTTTTGCAACACTTGATAAGGAAATTACTTTCGTGACTCCCTCAATATTTTCTAGATACCAATGAAGATTATCCTGTGCTGCCATTACCTCATCAGATCTACAAGGATTAATTCCAACAGCGGCTCCAACTTCTGCTATAACAACTAATACATCAGTTGTAACATTATATCTTTTAGTTAATTCTGTAATATCTTGATTGTACCTTGCTTCTGCTCGAAGCTCTGGAGCGCCTGCATGGAGATCTCCAACATGTCTCTCACTAGCTAAATATGTAGCTCCAGCAAATAATAATGCACTAAATGATAGAGTTATTACAGCCGGTTTCGGTTTAGCTAATTTTCCAAAAAATCCCATCAAATTCTGTCGATATGTAATGGCAGATTGTGCTCTAGTTGCAAAACTTTCGTTATACCTTGCATATGAAGCAGCAAGTGGGAGCATAACGAGGTTAGTGATTATTTTGAAAGCAACTCCAATTGATGCAGTAATTGCAAGTTCTTGTATCATCCCAATTGGAAGCAAAATAAGTGTTCCAAACCCAACTAAATCAGTAATTAATGCCATCGTACCAGGTACTAATAATCTTGAGAACGAAGCCCTTGCAGCATACTCAGCTGATTGTCCTTCTATAACTTCTTTTGTAATCTGATTAACTTGTTGAATTCCATGTGAAACACCGATAGCAAATACTAAGAAAGGCACTAGAATCGCTAGAGGGTCTAGTCCAAAACCTAAAATTTTCAGCATTCCAAATTGCCATACTAATGATGTTAATGAGCAAACAAGGGGAAGAAAGGTAAGCGTCCAGGAGCGTGAGTACCAATAAACTGCTAACACAGTAAGTAAGAAAGCTAGAGCAAAAAATATTACGACATTGTATGCTTCGCTAGCAATGTCAGATATCATTTTTGCAAAGCCAGTTATCTCAACTCTGTATATTCCTTGTTCAAATTCATCTCTGATTTCTTCAATATCTTTGCCTAGTTGCAAGTAATCTAATTTTTCTCCGGTTTTTCTATTAAACTCTGTTAATTCAACTTTGATAAGTGATGAAGTAAAGTCGTTTGAAACGATGCTGCCTACATGCCCGCCTGTTAATATTCTTTCCTTAATCTTATTGATTTCTTCTACTGATAATTTTTCTGGAGTTAGATTGCCCGGAATGACTTCTGTGCTTTCAAAGCCTTCCTCTGTAACACGCATCACTTTCACATTAGGTGTCCAAAGTGATTGCATTGAGCCTTGGTTAACTCCTGGTAAATATCTAATAGATTGGTTCAACTCAAAAAGTTTACTAAAATACTCTTTATTAAAAATATCTCCTTCTGTAGTTCTTAAAGCAACAGTAATACTATTGGTCCCACTTAAATCATCTTGATACTCATAGTAAGTTTTTACAAATGAATGGCTGCTTGGTAATTGCTTATAGAACCCCGCATCCATTCGGATTTGAATTGCAAAGTAACCCATTACAATTGTTAAAAGTACAAAACTTGCTAGTACCCAAAAACGGAATTTAAAAAACCAATTTTCAATTTTTTGCAGCATTTTTCTATAGAGTTAATATGTGATAGGGGAAAAAATATGAGAAAATCATAGCTTTGTATACGTTTAAATTAGAATGTATAAAAATTATTTCAAGTTAGCGATCTATAGGACAATAATGACAAAATTTTGTTAATTCTTTAAGATATTGAAATTAATTGATATTTTAAATATAAAAATGAACAAATGTTCACAAATATATTTTATAATTATTAAAATTCATTATAATTGTAACCATGGTTGAATTATCTCAGAAAATACAGATTGCAAAAATTGTAGCTAAAGACCAAGTTTATAAAGTTCAAGAAAAATGGCAAACTTCCAAATCAGGTAAGAACTCTCTTACAAAAGACCCTGCATATAATGCGGCAAACCCTAAACACTTTATCCCTATGATGGATGAAGATCGCTACAGTGATCGATCAGATGCATTTGATAAAATAATCAGCGCTACACACAAACATTTCTGGGATCCCAACGATAAAAAATATATTGATTTTGATATTCCATTTGATACAGAAAATGAAAACATTGTTGACCCTGACGGACCTTTCGGAATTGAAATTCAAATACCGAGTATTAAAGAAAAGTTGTCAAAGCAGCAATTAATCAAATTAAATAATGAGAGTTTTAGATTTGTATTATCCCAAATACTTCATGGCGAACAGGCTGCCCTTTCATTAAGTGCAAGCTTATGTCACGTGTTAAGAGACCCGGGTGCTCAAGAATATGCAGCTAATCAAACAAGAGAAGAAGCTAGACATGTTGCAGGTTTTACTAAATATATACAAGCAAGATGGGGCTCGCCTTACAAGGTTGGACCAACTTTAGGTAGGGTAGCTAACGAGATTGTTTCATCTGATCTAGTTTATAAAAAGATTATCGGAATGCAGATGATGATCGAGGGATTGGCCATGGGAGCGTTTGCAATGGCATATGAAAATACGAATGACCCAGTATTGAAAACTTTATTAAAATATACAATGAGCGATGAAGCTTTCCATCATAAATTTGGCAAAATATGGGCAGATAGAACAGTGCCAAAATTGACTAAGAAAGAGCATATCAAAGTAGAAGATTGGGCTGAAAAAATATTTGTTGAACTTCTGTTTAACCTAGTTAATCCATTTGAAAAGAAACATGTATATTCCTGCGTTGGCTTGGATCATAAGTGGGTCGACCGGGAATTCCATAAATATATAGACCAGGGCGAAGTGATAAAGGACGAGATGAAAAATCAAAATAATATCTTTAGAGTTCTTGTCAAAACACTTTTAAAGGCCCACATAATTACTGATAGAACTAGAGCAACTTATGCAGAATTTGTTAACATGGATGAATTAAATAATGAAAGCGATACTGTTGCTGGCCAGGAAATTGCTGATCAAGGTGTAAGCGCCTTAAGTGAAATCAATCAATTAAAGAAAACTGCTTAGCTAATTATTTTGGAGACTTTTTTTGAAGTATTCTCTGTAAAGTTCGCCTGTGCATCTTTAATCTTCTAGCAGTCTCAGAAACATTTCGGTTACACAGCTCATACACTCTAAGTATATGCTCCCACTTTACCCTATCCGCAGACATTGGATTTTGTGGAGGTTCAGGTGTAGATGAATAAGGAGCCTTTAGTGCAGCCTCAATATCATCAGCATCCGCCGGTTTAGCGAGATAATCACAAGCTCCTTCTTTTACTGCAGCTACTGCAGTTGGTATATTTCCATATCCTGTAAGCATTACTATTTTACTGTCTGGCCTTTTATTTGATAAAATTGAAACAACCTCCAAACCATTACCATCATTTAGGCGTAAATCAATTACAGCATATTTTGGAGCATTAGTGTTAACCAATGATATAGCTTCTGAAACTGATGAAGCCCCAAAAGCATCGTAGCCCTTACGTTTCATTGCAGTAATTAACCTATTTCTGAATACATCATCATCATCAATAATTATTAATGATTTCTCATTATTCATATAAACTTCTTTTACATTACTCATTAATTAAATTGAGGTAATTTTTTGATAAAACTATTTTTACCAATCCGCCACCACCTTCCCTGTGAGAAAATTTAATCTCACCTTGGGACTTTGCAAGTAAGTTTTTTGAAATGAATAAACCTAAGCCAAGACCCTGTTTTTTAGCCTTATTATTATTTCTGACATACGGTTCCCCAAGAAAGGGGAATATTTCTGGTGCAAACCCAGGACCATCATCTGCAACTTCAATAATGATATTATCTTCTTCATTAATTAAATTGATGTCAATTTGTGAGTTTGCAAATTTAAATGCATTATCAACTACATTGGTAATTGAGTGAACGATTTCAGCTGACCTGGGAATTGTGACATTTATATTCTCAAAATAAGGATCATTAGTAATTATAATGCTAACATTATTATTATCATAAGAAGATGTTATTTCATTAATCAAACGAATAAAGTCTAACTGATTTATAAATTCATTATTTTTGTCATCTAAACTATTTGATCTTAATCTTTCTAATATATTACTACATCTTTTAAGCTGAGATTGTATCACATTTAAATCTTCTTTTACTTGTTCATCATTGTTATTATTGACAAGTTCTTTTGTAATCACTGAAATAGTTGATAATGGAGTACCTAATTCGTGCACTGCTGCAGCTGTTAATCCCATCAATGCAGAAATTTTTTCCTCATTTGAAAGAGAAAGTTGAGTTTCTTTTAGTGCCTTACGAGTTTTTCTAGCATCATCTGCAACCCTAAAACAATAAAATGTGAGAAATATTGTTGCAATTATTAATGCCGACCATATCAAAAATATCTCAAATCTTGAAAATTCATTCTGACTAATACCCAGTACAGTGCTTTCTAGTGGATAGTAAAAAAAAGCAAGAAAATTTAATGAAATAATGGCTATCAACGTAATAATAATTATTCGTTTTAAATCAAGATAGGTTGCTGCGATTACAAGGGGCGCAAGTATTAATACAGAAAATGGATTGGTTAGACCTCCGGTTAAAAAAAGAAGGCCCACTAATTGAAGTAAATCGAATACAAGAATAAAAAAAGTTTCGTTATAATTAAGTATTTTTGTTAGAGGGTAAAAAAAACTAACAAGAATATTTAATACAACGCTAAAAAGTATTAAAAATATGCAGAGATATATACTAAAACTTATTTCAAAATAAAAATATGCAATTATAACGGCAAAGAACTGACCAAATATTGCTGTCCAGTGTATTAGGTTTAAAGTTCTTAATTTTAAATTAATTTCTTCATCAAAAGATTGTTTAAGCAAGTCAGTCAAAATTTATTTCCTATCATTAGACATGTTAATCTAATAATATTCTATATACTTTCAATCATTAAAAAAATGCAAAAACATCATATCATTAGTTATAACAAGCAAAGTATTCAATTGTTGATCAAAAAAAATAAGTTATCAAAAAATTATAAGCTTACTTTTGATAAAAAAAATCTTCGTGGATTAGTGTCTATCCCCAATTATGTTTCATTTAAAAGTGGGCTCGAATTTGCAAATGAAAATGTTAAATGGTTATATGAAGAAATTAACAGAATTCTACCTTTAGTTTTAATAAAGCATAATACCTCTTTATTAATTATGGGAAAAAGAATGAAAATTATTTTTGAAGAAGATAATTTTAATAAAGTATACATTAAAAATAATAAGATCATCATCACATCTCACAAAGATGGTCATAAAACAATTTTTAAAAAATGGATTGTTCATCAAATTTTAAATCAATCTAAAAATTATGTTGATAGCATATCTAAATCTCTTGATTTAAATATTAAAGCTCTAAAAATTTCCAATAGTTTTAATTATTGGGGATCTTGTAACTCTGCTGGAATAATACATTTAAATTGGAGATTAATTTTTGCACCAACAAAAGTCTTAAAATATATTATCGTACATGAGCTTTGCCATTTAAAAGAATTTAACCACACAAAAAATTTTTGGTTGCTAGTTAAAAGATTCTGTCCTGATTATAAAAATCAAATCTTCTGGTTAAAAAAAAATGATGGCTATCTTTATAGTATACGTTTCGATTAGATATCTAGATTTACTACTTTATCGGCTCTATTTTCAATAAATTCCTTTCGCGGTAGAACATTTTCACCCATTAAATCTTCAAATACACCTTTTGTAGACTCTTCATCATCAATTTTTACTTGTATTAAAGATCTATTTTTTGGATCTAATGTTGTTTCCCAGAGTTGATCTGGATTCATTTCGCCCAATCCCTTGTATCTCTGCATAGATAATCCTTTTTTACCTAAATTTTGAACAGTATTGAAAAGTTGAGATGGAGAATAAACCTTGAGTGTTTCATTTTTTAAAATTAGTTGACTAGGCATCTCAAACATTTGAAAAAGTTCTGAGTAATTTGAGTTAAGATTTTTTATAAGTTGCGACTCTAGCAGATTATTGTCAATAACAATACTATCCTCAAGGCCCCTCAATTCACGCCTAAATACGAATCCCTTATCTATTGAATATTCCCCCTTCCAACCTCTATCATAATCTGGCCTACTTATATTAATTCTTTTTGAAATATAATTAATAGCGTCTTTTGTTTTTTCTTTCGAACCTAAAAACTTATTGACTTCCAGACATCCAGAAATAGCAATTTGCTCTAAGACTTTTTTATCATATCTATCAGGAACCTTGCTATAAATCTCCATGATTTCTGTAATTTTATTTAGAGTATTTACTAAATCCTCATCTTTTAATTTATTTCCTAGTGCAGTCTTAAAAATTGCATCATCGACGCCGTATTTTATAAGAGATTTTTGAAGATTTTCCTCATCACTTATATAAAGTTCTTCCTTACCTCGTTTAATTTTAAATAAAGGTGGTCTTGCAATATATAGATTACCGTTTTCAATAAGTCCCCTCATTTCCTTAAAAAAGAAAGTCAGCAAAAGTGTTCTTATATGCGACCCATCAACATCAGCATCTGTCATTATTATAACTTTATGGTATCTTAACTTATCAGGATTAAATTCATTAGGCCCTATACCTGTTCCAAGTGCTGTAATTAGAGTTCCTATTTCTTGTGAGCCTAAGATTTTATCGGTTCTCGATTTCCAAGTATTAAGTATCTTACCTCTTAATGGTAAGATTGCCTGAAACTTTCTATCTCTACCCTGTTTAGCTGAACCACCGGCAGAGTCTCCCTCGACAATAAATATTTCTGAAAGTGAGGGATCTTTTTCCTGACAGTCAGCTAGTTTTCCAGGTAAATTTGTTATTTCAAGTGCAGATTTTCTTCTTGTAAGTTCTCTAGCTTTTCTTGCTGCTTCTCTTGCCTCAGCAGCTTTTTGAATTTTTAAGAAAATTTCTTTTGCTATATTTGGATGTCGTTCAAACCAGTCAGACAATTTTTCATTGACTAAATTCTCTACCACCGGTCTTACTTCAGAAGAAACAAGCTTGTCTTTTGTTTGCGAAGAAAACTTTGGATCTTGAACTTTAACAGATAAAACTGAAGTTAATCCCTCCCTTATATCATCACTATTTGGGCTAATGGATTGTTTCTTTGAAACTTTACTATCATCTAGATAATTATTAACAACTCTCGTAAGTGCTGCTCTGAAACCTGATAAATGAGTGCCGCCATCCTTTTGTCTAATATTATTGGTGAAGGTGAGAATTTGCTCATAATAGCTATCATTCCACCAAAGAGAACAACTAAACTCAATATTATTCTTGTGACCCTCTATACTTATTGGTTTTTCAATTAGTGATTTTTTTGATTTATCAAGAAATTTAACGAACTCACCAATACCTCCCTCATAATGAAATTTACTTTCTTTTTTATCTGCATCCCGACTATCATAAAAAATTATAGTTATCTTAGAGTTTAAAAAAGCCATTTCTCTAAACCTCTGTTTTAAAATTTTTGAGTCAAATTCAGTATCTGAAAAAATATTTTTATCTGGATAAAATGTTAATTTAGTGCCATTTTTTTTTATTTTTTTATTTGTTATACTAAGGGGGCTTAAGGCTTCTCCATTATTAAATTCAATAAAATGCTCTTTTTGATCTCTATATATATTTAGGTGAAGTTTAGAAGACAATGCGTTAACTACTGAAACGCCTACTCCATGTAAGCCTCCCGACACCTTATATGAGTCTTGATCAAACTTTCCTCCTGCATGAAGTTGGGTCATTATCACTTCTGCTGCTGAAATTTTTTCCTCAGGATGAATTTCTGTGGGTATACCTCTTCCATTATCTTCCACTGTAACTGATCCATCACTATTTAAAGTAATAGTTATTTGGTCACAATGACCCGCCAAAGCCTCATCAATTGAATTGTCAACAACTTCAAATATCATATGATGTAAGCCGCTACCATCATCAGTATCACCAATATACATTCCTGGTCTCTTTCGAACCGCCTCAAGACCCTTTAGAACTTTGATGGACTCAGCGCCGTAATTATTTGAAACTTCGCTCACTTATATGTTTTATTTTATTGCATCATACAACATTTTTCATGTCAAAGAAAACAGTTTGGTTATTAATATTCTCAAATAGATCTTTTGAAACACCAGAGAACCATACTTGTGATTTTAAACCCTCTAGCTCACTAAATAGAAATTCTTTATGTTCAGTGTCCAGATGTGCCATTGCCTCATCAATTAAAATAATAGGGGAACGACAGTTGTTTTGGTCTTTTACCATATTAGCAACTGATAAGAATATTGAAAGTAATATAGATTTTTGTTCCCCGGTTGAGCAATTTCTAGCTTCAATAATCCTTTCAATGTTATTGAATATTTTAATTTCTACCTTGTTAACTGTTAAGGTAGTTTTGTTTAATGCAGAATCTATTTCCCTATTTTTATTTAATGCATTTATATACTTTTCTATAAAATCTTCAGAATTACTAATATTGCCTAATTTGGATAATTCATGATAAATATCGACTTGGCATGCATTAAAAGGAGCTTTAACAGATCTCAAGTTATTATTAAGTTGGTCAATAAAAGTTATCCTATCAATTAGCAATTTAACCGAGAGGTTTGCAATGTTTTTTTCAACAATACTTAACCAATCTGTATCGTAATTTTTTTCTTTCAATAAAGCTAATCTCTCGCTTAGTAATTTTTGCAATTTTGCATAATTTTTTAAGTGGTTTTTATTTATATTGAAAATAAGACGGTCAAAAAAATTTCTTTTCTCTGAGTTACTTTGAATTAATACTTTTTCCATAATTGGTGTAATCCATAATATATTTATGAATTCTAATAATTGAAAATTAGTAATTTTCTCATTATCTACTGAAATGTAGTTTTTATTTTTTTCCACAGATGAAAAACTTCGAAAAAGTTCAACTTCACCAGTGTCATACTTTACATTAATTTTAATCTTAAAATTTTTTTGATCCTTATCCTTATTTGGCATCTCCACAAAGCGTGAATTTTTTATACCACGACCAGGTGAAAAAAGTGATATCGCCTCTAATATATTTGTTTTTCCTGATCCATTATTTCCATTAAGGACAACGAATGAACTGAGATCTTTTAGATTTGTATTTAAATGATTTTTAAAATTAATTAGCGAAATTTTGTCAATCCTAGTATTAGGATACATAATTAAATTCGCATTGGCATTAGAACGAAAAATAGATTTTCATCTGTCTTATCAAGAATAATGGCTGGTGAGACCGAGTCTAATAAACTTATGTCTACTTCCTCTCCATCGACTTCATTACAAATATCTATAATATATTTAGAATTAAAACCGATATCAACTTTATCACCATCATAGCTAATATCTAATATCTCATTTGCTGAACCTTTTGATTGACTTTCAACACTTAGATTAAGCTTATTATCTTCAATAGATAACTTGATTGCTTTAGATTTAGATTCTTCATTAGTTGCAACGGCTGAAACACGATCAATAGCATTTTTTAATTCATTATTATTCGTCTTAAAATTTTTGTTATTATTCTGAGGTATAACTTTTGTATAGTCAGGAAATGTACCATCAATAACCTTTGAGATGATCTTTAGATCATTAAAAGTAAATTTAATTTTATTTTCATTTAACGAAACGCTTACGTCGCCATTGGCATCATCAAGCACTTTTCTTAATTCAAAAATAGTCTTTTTTGGAATGATAATACCAGTTATCTCTTCAGCGCCCTGTGGAAGTGGAATATCATATTGTGCCAAGCGATGACCGTCTGTAGCAACAGCCCTTAAAAATTGTATGGAATTCCTATCAGCTTTATGCAGAAAAATACCATTTAAATAATATCTCGTTTCCTCGTTTGACACTGCAAATTTAGTTTTGTCTATAATTCTAATCAATTCATCAGCGCTTATGATAAAGTTTGTTGATAAATCATTATCAGAAATAATTGGAAAATCATCAGTTTTAAGAGTTGATAAGTTGAATTTAGATCTTCCACATTTTAGTGTAATTTCATTTTCACCTTCTTCCATTGACATCAATACTTCTGAACCTGATGGAAGTCGTTTAACGATTTCAAAAAATGTTACTGCTGAAACTGAAATTTCACCTGCTATAGAGACTTCTGCTTTGATTTTGTCTGCACAATATATATCTAAATTAGTCGATGACAGAGTTAATTCATTATCTTTAGCTTTTAATATAATGTTTGAGAGTATTGGCAAAGTGTGTCTAACTTCGACAATTCCATGAATATGAGACAGTGCCTTCAATAGATCTGAACTATTTATTTTAAATTCCATAAAGTATTAAGCATCAGTAATTGATTAAATAGAAGTTATCATTTGAGTAATCAAGTTTACATCCTCATCAAATTTAGAGTCATGTTCTTTTAATTCATCAATTTTTTTTACTGCATGAATAACAGTCGTATGGTCTCTCCCTCCAAATTTTCTTCCAATCTCAGGTAGTGACCTAGTTGTAAGTTTTTTTGATAAATACATTGCTACTTGTCTTGGTCTTGCAAAAGTTCTTATTCTTCTGCTAGATATGAGATCGTCAAGCTTTATGTTATAATAACTTGATACTTTCTTTTGAATTTCATCTATAGTAATTCTTCTATCATTAGACTTAAGTAAGTCTTTTAAAACCGACTTAGTTAGTTCAACATCGATTTTCTTACCCAAAATATTTGAAAATGTATAAACTTTATTTAGAGCACCTTCAAGTTCTCTTACATTGGAGGTTACTGTTCTAGCTAAAAACGATAACACCTCCTCATCTAGACTTAATGAATTTTTATTTCTATTAACAAGTTCATCATATTTATTTTTAATAATTGAAAATCTTAAATTAAAATCTGCAGGCATAATATCTACTACCAGTCCACCTGATAATCTTGACTTCATTCTCTCATTAAAGCTGGCTAGTTCACTTGGGGATCTATCACCTGAAATTATGACTTTTTTGTTCATATCCAATAGTGAATTAAATGTATGAAAAAACTCCTCTTGTGTTGAAACTTTACCAATCATGAACTGGATATCGTCGAGTATTAACACGTCTACGGATCTAAATTTTTGCTTAAATGACATTGTATCTTTTTGTCTTAGAGATTTTATAAATTGGAACATGAATCTTTCAGCCGAAAGATATAAAACGCTGTTAGCTGTATTTTCTTCTTTTAATTTCCATCCAATTGCATGGAGTAAGTGAGTTTTACCCAAACCAACACCACCATAAATGTAAAGAGGGTTAAAATCATTTACGTCAGTTGAGCAAAATCTTTTTGAAGAAGCAAAAGCAAGTTCATTAGAAGGACCAACAACAAATTTATCAAACTTAAATCTGTCATCTAACGGCCAATCATCAATGTAATTAGAATTGTTTGTATTATAATTTATTTTTCTTTGGTCACTTGGATCTTTGTCAATATTAAGCATATTAGCAGTAAGCGAATTATCAATATTTATTTTTACTCTTTTGATTTGTGAATTTTCTTGGTTTAGAAAAAAAATAATTTTATCTAAGTAATGTGAAGTAATCCAATCTCTAATAAATCTTGTAGGCACAGTGAAGTATAAAACATCTTCCTCTAGGTTTCTTATTGAAATATTCTTGATCCAACTATTAAATATCTCATTTCCATATTCTGTATTGAGCTTTTTTAAGACTGAATTCCATTGATCTTTTAGATTTACTGATGAAGCTTGATTCTGATTAAGATCTTGATACATTTTTTGCAAGCCCCTCCAATAGCCCTAATAAAATCTTATCTAATTTACAAAAAAAACATATGCCTTTTTTAAATTTTTTTGATGAATTTAAAATTTGATCAAAAAAGCCCTGACTAAATTTTTTAATAATTTAGTCTTAAAAAATTATTTTCTCTGAATAATTAAAAAAGATATTTTTTAATTTAAATTAAACTAGCTTCTCTAAAAATGAATCGCAATAGGAAAAGGAATTAAGATACTTATAAAATTTAGAGTTAAATTACTGTGATATGTTTGCGTGTAACTTTCACTGCTTATCATAAGCTACGGAAAAGTTTAATGAATCTATTTGAGAGACTTTATTTGACTTGATAGACGTGAAATTTTTCTTGAGGCAGTGTTCTTATGAACGATCTTTTTTGAAACAGCTGACATCATCTCTGACTCTGCCTGCTTTAGAGACTCTCTGGCCTTAGCCTTATCACCTTTAACAATATTTAGTTCTACTTTTTTGATATAGGTACGATATCTATTCCTTACGGATTTATTAATATCTGTTTTTTTAGAAATTTCTCTTACTTTACCTTGTGCAGATTTTGTATTGGCCATAATTAATTATATTTTTTTATCTTTGACATTCAGAACAATAAAATGATGAACGTTGCGCTATTACTATTCGTATTATGGGCGACTGACAAGATCTTTTTACACATTTTGATCCTTCTCTACCATAAACATACAATTTATTTTGAAAATATCCCATCTTCCCAGAAACCATCGTATGATCGTTTATGCTTGAACCGCCTAATTTTATAGATTTTTTTAGTACACTTTTAATAGCGCGTACCAATTTTTCACAATCCCGTTTTGTAATATCTTTACCTAACCTGGATGGATGAATACCTGACATAAATAATGCTTCAGACGCATAAATATTTCCCACCCCAACAATATATTTTTGATTCATAATAATATTTTTAATCGGCGATTTTTTATTTTTCGTTACGTTTATAAGGTATCGGTCATTAAATTGTCCAATAAGAGGCTCGACTCCGAGGTTCACAAAGAACCTATGTCTTTCTAATGAGGCCGTTTCCGTAACGAAAATATATCCAAATCTTCTTGGGTCAATAAATTGAATAACTAAGTTCTTGTTAAATAAGATAGAGAAATGTGTGTGTTTAAATTTTTTTTTATTATTTTTTACAATAATAATCCTTCCTGACATGCCTAAGTGTATTACTAAGGATCTGTTATTTGATAAATTTATAATTATATATTTTGCTCTTCGAAAAACAGTTGTAACTGTAGAGCTCTCTACTTTTGAAGATAAATTTTTTTGGATAGGATATCTTAATTTACTTATATATTTCTTGAATCGTAAAATTTTATGCTTATTAATTTTGCTTTTTATACCATTTACAACTGTTTGGACTTCTGGTAGCTCTGGCATATATTACATTTATACTTTTTTAGTTTATAAGATATTAAATAAATAAGCGTATTATGGAAACAAAAGAAGTTTTTGAAAAAGTTGCGAGCAAATACGATATCATGAATGATATTATGTCACTTGGTGCACATAGATATTGGAAAGAATTACTAATCGATTGGCTTTCTCCAGAAAAAGAGATGCATATAATTGATGTAGCCGGAGGGACTGGTGATGTAGCAAGACGATTTTTAAAAAGGGTTAAAGGCAAAGGAAAGGCTACTGTTTGTGATCCAAATGAACTTATGGTTGAAGAAGGAAAAAAAAATCACACCTTTAAAGATAAAATTGAATGGATTGTTGCACCAGCAGAAGATCTCCCTTTTAAAGAAAATACATTTGATGCATACCTCGTATCATTTGGTGTTAGGAATTTTTCTAATATTGAAAAATCACTGAGTGAAGCATACAGAGTCTTAAAACCGGGGGGAAAATTTTATTGCTTGGAATTTTCTAAAGCTGAGAATGAAACAATTTCAAGTGTGTATAATTTTTATTCTTCAATTATACCAGTAATGGGTAAAATTATTGTTGGAGATGAAAAGCCTTATGAGTACTTAACAAAAACAATTAGTAATTTCCCATCACAAGAAAATTTTAAAAAAATAATTGAGGGTACAAAATTTAAAGATGTAAACTATCGTAATATTTTTAATGGAATAGTAGCCATACACAATGCCACAAAAACTATAAATGCTCAGTAATTTACTTTTTTTGATCAAACTGATTAGAGTACTAAAAAAGTACAATGTATTAATCTTAATAAATAAAAATATACGATTTAAATTTTTATTTATTTTTTTCACGAATTTAATTTCTATAGGTGTGTCTTATGATAGAAACCATAAGAATAAATCTGACGGGTTAAGGATTGCGCAAGCATTGAACGAACTTGGTCCTTCATTCGTTAAACTAGGACAGTTAATATCTACAAGGCCTGATATCGTAGGCAATACAATTGCGGAGGACCTATCATTATTAAGAGATAATTTACCGCCCTTTTCAAGAAAAACAGCTATTGAAATTATTGAAGATGAGTTTGGAACAAATATTGATAATGTTTTTTCGCAATTTAGCGAACCAATTGCAGCAGCTTCAATTGCTCAAGTGCATTTTGCTAAAATAAAGTCATCTAATACAGAAATTGATGTGGCGGTGAAAGTTCTAAGGCCAGAAATAGAAAAAATAATCAATCAGGAAATGGAAAGGCTTGAGTGGCTTACCACTTTCATGGAAAATTTTACTGAATTTCAAAGGTTAAGGCCTAATTCTATAATAAAAAAAGCAAAGGAAGTCATAAAGTTCGAGCTGGATTTAAGATATGAGGCTGCGGCTGCTTCAGAGTTATCTGAGAATACGAATATGGATGAGAGTTTTTATGTACCAAAAGTTTATTGGGATAAAGTTACTCAAAAAATACTCACGATGGAAAAAATTATTGGTATTCCAGCAGATAAAATTGATGAGTTGAACGAAAAAAAAGTAAATAAAAAACAGGCAGCTGAAAATCTGATTATAAATTTTTTAAGACAGTCAATAAGAGATGGATATTTTCATGCAGACCTTCATCAAGGTAATTTGTTCCTTAATCCAAAAGGTAAACTTTTAGCGGTTGATTTTGGTATTATGGGTAGATTAGATAAAAAAAATAGATCTTATTTAGCAGAAATTATTTATGGTTTTATAAAACAAGATTATTTACATATTGCAAAAATTCATCAAGAAGCAGGCTTGATTGACAAAAATCAATCTATAGAGGATTTTTCACAAGCTTTGAGATCGATCGGGGAACCAATCATAAATCAAAAAGCTAAAAATATTTCAATGGGAAATGTGCTTCTTCAGTTATTTGATATAACAAAGCAATTTAATATGTTTTTACAACCACAGCTTTTGCTTTTACAGAAAACAATGATAACGGTTGAGGGCGTTGCCAGAAAGTTGGATCCAGATATTAATTTTTGGGAAGTATCGAAACCTGAAATTGAAACATGGCTAAAAGATGAGTTAGGAATAAAAAATAGACTTCAACAAACACAACAAGCATTACAAAGTATAGCAAGAAAAGTTCCTGACATTCCCGACTTTATCTCAAGAGCTGATCAAGCCTTTGATTTGATTGTAAAGAATGAAGAGGATAAGACTCCAAAAAATAGCACTAGCAACTCATATGTAATAGGCGGTGTAGCCCTTATAGTTGGAATAATGCTCGCTTTTGTATTCATTTAGATAAATTTTTCGTTTATTACTAGTCATTTAGAAAAAAAAAGTATACGTGTACAAAATGCAAAATAAAAAAGTTCTATTGATTATTACTGGAGGTATTGCTGCATATAAGTCTCTAGAAACAATACGTGAATTAAAAAAAAATAATGTAGACGTAACATGTATTTTAACAAAATCTGGGTCTGAATTTGTAACACCTTTATCTATTGAGAGTCTCTCAGGAAACAAAGTTTATACTGACTTGTTTAATTTAACAGATGAGCATGAAATGGGTCACATTCAACTTTCTAGATTGTCAGATATTATTTTAGTTGCTCCAGCAACTGCAAATATAATTTCAAAAATGGCTTACGGGGTAGCTGATGATCTTGCATCCACCGTTCTCATGGCTACAAACAAGCCAATACTGATTGCACCAGCAATGAATGTAAGAATGTGGTTGAATAATTCTACACAAAGAAATGTTGAGACATTGAAAAACGATGGCATCGAATTTATCGGTCCGGATAACGGTGAAATGGCTTGCGGTGAATACGGAGAAGGCCGTATGGCTGAACCAAATGAAGTGGTAAAATTCATTAAAAAATATTTTGATGCACTTGATTATAAACCTCTTGTAAACCGAACTGCTTTAGTTACTGCTGGTCCAACTAAAGAAATGATAGACCCTGTAAGATTTATCTCTAATGAGTCCTCTGGAAAACAGGGCTATGCAATAGCAGAAACATTACAAAGCTTAGGCGCAAAAACAACTTTAGTTTCTGGCCCAACGAGCTTAACCAGGCCTAATGTAGAACAGGTCATAAACGTGGACTCAGCTGATCAAATGTTAGAAGCTTGCGAAAGTTCACTGCCAGCAGATATAGCCGTATGTGCTGCTGCCGTAGCAGATTATAAGATTGCTAATAAAGAGATTACAAAGATAAAGAAAGATGGATCACGTCAAAATATGATTTTAGAAGAAAACCCAGATATTTTGGAAAGACTGAGTAAAAGAAACCATCTAAGACCAAAACTAGTAGTAGGATTCGCAGCTGAGACCAGTAATCTTGAGAGAAACTCCAATGAAAAACTAAATAAAAAAGGCTGTGATTGGGTTCTAGGCAACGATGTTTCAGAAAACAGTGTATTTAATCAGGATACAAACAAAATATACTTTACATCAAAACTATATTCTGAAAACTGGGAATTGATGACAAAAAAAGAAGTAGCCAAGAAACTGTGTCAAAAAATTTCTCTTCACTTGAATAATTGATATTATTGATTTGGCTAATCTACCATTCTCAGAAGTACAAATAAAAAAAACTTCAAAACTTAAGGATTTTGATATTCCTTCTTATCAGACTGATGAGGCCGCAGGAGTCGACTTAAGCGCATCCATTGAAAATTCAATTAAAATTCGTCCATGGGAAAGAGAAATTATTCCGTGTGGAATTTCAATTGCAATGCCAAAAGGTTTGGAGGCTCAGATTCGGCCAAGATCCGGTTTAGCATTTAAACATGGTATAACAATTTTGAATACTCCTGGAACAATAGACAGTGATTACAGGGGTGAAATAAAAGTTGTATTAATAAATTTAAGCAAAGATGAGTTTACCATTCATCCAAAAGATAGAATTGCTCAAATGGTCTTCACAAATGCTATACAAGTAAAGTTTAAAGAAGTTCAAAATCTTGATCAAACAAAAAGGGGAGATGGAGGATTTGGATCTACAGGAAAAGATTAATCAAAATCTTTTATTAGTGCAGCTTTTACCTCATTAGTAAGAACAGAAATATGTGGATAGTGTTCGTGGTCGGTTCCAATCTCAACAGAGCAATCCATGTCTTTAAAATCTTTAATATGATGATCTTCAAACTTAAAGTGTAGAAAATGAACTGATGATGTTTTTCCTGAGTTGTCTGTACGATCTACGTCATTTTCAGGCACAGCAAAAATTTTATTTCCATTAACCTTTATATATGTCTTATTTTCTACATTACCTAAAGATGACAAAACTTTTTTTCTAGTTAATGGATTATCTATTTCAAACATGAATGTAGCAACTAATTCTGAACCATTTGGTATTAGGGGATTATACGCCTCTAATTCATCTCTTAATTGTTCGTCTCCACCTTTTTCAATATAAAGCATTTCCTGTATCTGAGCCTTCATTGTAAAAAAATTTTCAAAGTAGAAAGTAGAATGTGGTCCTAACTCTACTCGTCTATTTTTTTTCATTGCAACAACTTCTTTTCGAATTGCCTTACGCTCTTTTGAATAGGTAGTTAAGTCTAATAAATCTGACGAGTCGATTTGTTTTTGTTCGATTGGCATATCACTTACCTAATAATTAATCATTAAATATCAAGTTAAATTATAGGATTTTGCTATAACTTCTATTGGGTGCATAGAAATATAATTTGCTTCTTTGTCATCATTCAAAAATTCATTTAAGTGTTTGCAAGCGAGCGGACAATCGGAAACCATATACTTGTTTTTTTTGTTTCGGATTTGACGAGCTGTCGCCCTGCCATATTTAATTGCCGACTTTCTTGTTTTTTTCATAACCCCAAAAGTTCCACCATGTCCAGCGCACTTTTCAACGACATCTACTTTGGTCTCGGGAATTTTTTTCAACATTTCTAGCGCTTTATTGCCCATATTTTGTGCCCGAGCATGGCAGGCGTTGTGAACAGTAATTCCATCATCAAAAGATTGTAAACCATCAGCAAGTCCTTCTTTTTTAGCTATATCAACAATATATTCATCAATATCAAAAACATGCTTTGATAGCCGTTTAACATTTTTATTTTCTGGGTTAATTAATGGCCATTCAAATTTTAACATTAAACCACAACTGGCTGTGAGAGTTACTATGTCATAACCTTGATCGATAAGTTTACATAGTTCTACTGAGATATTTTCTGATTGAATTTTTACTTTTTCATGCTGCGCTTGCTCTAAATGTGGCATTCCACAACAACCTGGGTACGTTGATATTGTGTCCACACCATTAAAATTTAAAACATTATTAGCTGCTACTCCTACTTTTGAATTATTATGGTTAACATAACATGTTGAATAAATTGCAACCTTTCTTCCATAGGCTGGAGCATTTTTATTTAGCTTTTTAGAAATATTTTTAAAGTTATCATGAAATGACTTTTTTTCGAACTTAGGTAATTCAGCATCTTTATCTATACCTGTCATAAGTTCCAACGGACTTCTTGTTAATTTATTTTTTTTATCAGATGACCAATTAGCTATACTGGGCGACAGTCTTGCGAGACTCGCATTTCGATCTACCTTTGCAAGTTCTTTTGGAATTTTAGATAATTTTTTTTGACTTTCTTGATATGTTCTGTATCTGAGCATCAGATGAGGAAAATCGATATTAAATTCATGGGGCGGTACGTAAGGACATTTAGTCATAAAACACATATCACATAATGTGCATTTATCTGTAACATCCTCAAAATGTTTTTTTGTTAAATCGTCAACTGACTCATTTGGGGAGTCGTCAATAAAATCAAATAATGTCGGAAAACTATCACAGAGATTAAAACACCTTCGGCAACTATGACAAACTTCAAACTGTCGACGCATCTCAGCATCTAAAGCTTTTTCATTTAGATATTCATCTGAGTTCCAATCTACAATATCACGTGTAGGTGCAGCTAAACTGCCTTCTTTTTTTATTTCCATGATAGAAAAAAGGGGCTATTTTAGCCCCTTTTTAATTAATCGATTGAGTCTAATGTTTTTTGGAATTTGCCTGCGTGAGACTTTTCAGCTTTAGCCAATGTTTCAAACCAATCAGCTATTTCGTCAAAACCCTCTTCTCTTGCAGTCTTCGCCATGCCTGGATACATATCAGTATACTCATGAGTTTCTCCAGCTATAGCAGCTTTTAGATTATCCTCTGTTGAACCAATTGGTTCTCCTGTTGCAGGATCACCTACTTCTTCCATAAACTCTAAATGTCCATGAGCATGTCCTGTTTCACCTTCTGCAGTTGATCTAAATACAGCCGCTACATCATTGTGGCCTTCTACATCTGCTTTTTGTGCAAAGTATAAATATCTTCTATTTGCTTGGCTCTCACCTGCGAATGCCGCTTTTAGGTTATCCAAAGTTTTGCTATCTTTTAATTCAGTCATTTGTCTCTCCTTAATAAGTTAATACAAAGATATAATTGATTCAAAAAAAGTCAATACATTAGAATCGTTCTAAACTGATATTGAGAATTATTATCAATTAATTATCTAAGTGAACTAGAACTTCTATCTTATTAATTTTTTTATTTTTTGGAGGCTTTGGGAGGCCGCTTACTTTCATATCTACATTAATATCAATCAATTTTTGATCCTTTTTAGAATAAAAGTGGTGATGATGCTCAGTGTTAGTATCAAAATAAATACGTTCAGAATTAATCATTAATTTTTTTAAAAGACCTTTTTCGTAAAAATCGTGAAGGGTATTATAAATTGTTGCAAGGGATATTTCCGCTTTCATCTTCAAAAGTTTATTTGACAGAGTTTCAGCTGTTACATGCTTGTTTACACCGTCAAATAAGTAATTAGCTATGATCACTCTTTGCTTAGTTGGTCTTAGCGAGTTTTGTCTCAAAAAATGCTTGATATCTTTCATAAATTTATTTTTATTAAAATTTAATGTATTTTACAATAATAATACATTAATCTTACAAACTTCATATAAAACAATAAGATAGATAAACCTTGTGGAAAAAAAATCAAGCTTTACAAAAGAAGATCTTTTAGATTGCGCTCACGGCACAATGTTTGGAATTGGAAATGCACGGCTTCCACTTCCCCCAATGTTAATGTTTGATAGAATAACAAAAATTACTGATAGTGGTGGTAAATTCGGCAAAGGTGAAATTGTTGCTCAATTGGACGTAACACCAGACTTATGGTTTTTTGATTGTCATTTTGAAATGGATCCTGTAATGCCAGGATGTCTAGGCTTGGATGCAATGTGGCAATTAGTTGGATTCTATTTGGGATGGATTGGTGAACCTGGACGCGGTAGGGCGCTAGGTTCAGGAAACGTAAAGTTTGGTGGTGAAATTTTAAAGGACTCAAAATTGGTTGAATATAAAATTGAAATGAAAAAAATAATAAAAAGAGGCGTTATTGTAGGAGTAGGCGATGGAGTGGTAGAAGTAGATGGTAAGCAAATATATTCTGCCGAAGGATTAAAGGTAGGACTGATTAAATAATGAGAAGAGTTGTAATTACAGGTCTTGGAATCGTATCATCTCTTGGAAATAATAAGGATGAAGTAAAATCATCATTATACAATGCTTCGTCCGGTATTTCTTTTGACCAATCACAAAAAGAAATGGGTTTTAGAAGCCAGGTGAGTGGCCAAATAGATCTCAATTTAGAGGAGACTATAGAAAGAAAGTTTCTTAGATTTATGGGAGATGGAGCAAGCTATAATTATATTGCTATGAATGAGGCCATTGAGGACTCCAGACTTAATGAAGGTGAAATATCGAATAATATGACAGGTTTAATTATGGGATCAGGCGGACCATCTACTAAAAGCTTACTAAGAGCGTTTGACATCACTCGAGAAAAAGGTCCAAAAAAAATTGGTCCTACAAGCGTTCCAAAAGTCATGTGCAGCACCAACTCTGCAACTTTATCAACGTATTTTAAAATTAAAGGTATAAATTATTCAATAAGTTCAGCGTGTTCTACTAGCGCTCATTGTATAGGTAACGCTTTTGAAATTATACAAATGGGAAAACAGGATCGTATATTTGCTGGGGGTGGTGAAGAATTAGATTGGACTTTGTCAGCACTCTTTGATGCAATGCCCGCTTTATCTTCAAAATATAATGATCAACCTTCAAAATCTTCCAGGGCTTTTGATAAACATCGTGATGGTTTTGTAATTGCTGGCGGAGGTGGGGTAGTCGTTTTGGAAGATTTAGAAACAGCGGCAAAAAGAAATGCCAAGATATATGCGGAGATAGTCGGTTATGGAGCTACATCAGATGGTCATGACATGGTTCAGCCATCAGGAGAAGGTGCTGAAAGATGCATGATGATGGCAAAAAAAGATATTGAAAAAATTGATTACATTAATGCTCACGGAACATCAACACCTGTAGGTGATATTGCTGAATTGAAAGCAATAAAAAAAGTATTTAAAGATGATTTACCTCTTATCAGTTCTACAAAATCTTTAAGTGGGCATTCTTTAGGCGCTGCTGGTGTTCACGAGTCAATTTATACTTTATTAATGATGAATAATAATTTTGTTTCAGAGTCTGCTAATATTGATGAGTTGGATGATGAAGCAATTGGAATGAATATTCTAACTTCACGTCATGATGAAAAAATTGATACCGCAATGAGTAATAGCTTTGGATTTGGCGGTACAAATGCATCATTAGTGTTTAAGAGGTTTGAAGGATGAGTTTACTGCATGGAAAAAAAGGGGTGGTTATGGGTGTTGCTAATGACCATTCTATTGCTTGGGGGATTTCAAAAAAATTATCTGATGAAGGCGCTGAGCTTTGTTTTACTTATCAAGGAGAGTCCTTGCATCGAAGAGTAAAGCCATTGGCAAATTCAATTAAAAGTAACTTTTTGATTGAATGTGACGTATTAAAAGAAGGATCAGTAAAAAAATCATTTGATGAAATTGGAAATCATTGGGGCGAAATTGACTTTGTATTACATTCAATAGCATTTTCTGAAAAAGAAGAATTAAAAGGAAAATATTTGAATACATCACGCAATAATTTTTCAAATACTATGCTTATTTCATGTTTTTCTTTTACAGAGGTAGCTCACGAAGCTGAAAAAATAATGAAAAATGGCGGTTCACTTCTAACACTTACTTATGATGGATCTCAAAAATATATTCGGAACTACAACGTAATGGGTGTCGCAAAAGCTGCTCTTGAGTCCAGTGTAAGATATTTAGCTGCTGATCTCGGCCCTTCAAACATTAGGGTCAATGCATTATCAGCAGGACCAATGAAAACACTTGCTATGGCTGGTATTTCTGGTGGTAAAGACATGATGAAGTGGTCTGAGAAAAATTCTTTAATGAATAGAAACATTGATTTAGAGGATGTTGGAAAATCAGGCCTGTACTTACTCAGTGATTTGTCTTCCGGCGTAACAGGTGAAACTCATTACGTTGACTGTGGCTATAATATTGTAGGTGTTCCTAAAGAAATTTAGTTTTTTTCAGTTAAAAGAGAGAACTGTTTTGATATATTGCCTTTTTCACGATCAATCAAACTTGTAGGGTACTCGCCTGTAAAACAATGATCAGTAAATTGAGGTTGATCGGGATTTCTAGAGTCATAACCCATAGCTTGATAAGTGCCTTCTAATGATAAGAAAAATAAAGATTTAGATCCAATAGCTTTATTAATCTCTTTAATACTGTTTTTTGACGCAATAAGTTCATTATAGTCAGGTGTATCAATACCATAGAAATCAGGATGTTTTATCGGAGGACATGCTATACCCAAATGTACTTCTTTTGCACCTGCATCATAAATCATTTTAATAATTTTTTTAGCCGTAGTTCCTCTCACAATTGAGTCATCAATTAAAATAACTTTTTTATTTTTAATATACGAAACATTAGCATTATGTTTTAGTTTTACGCCAAATTGTCTAATACTTTGGGATGGCTCAATAAATGTTCTTCCAACATAGTGGTTTCTAATTATACCAAGTTCAAATGGCATGCTTGACTGCTGAGCATAGCCAAGAGCGGCTGGAACCCCCGAGTCAGGAACAGGTACAACTATATCTGCATCAACTTGATGTTCTTTTGCTAATTCTGTTCCAAGATTTTTTCTATAAGAATAAACTGTGTTACCTCCGAGCATACTGTCAGGTCGAGAAAAATAAATTCTCTCAAAAATACATGGTCTTTCTGCAACTTTTGGGAAAGGTCTAATGCTTTCCATCCCTTTTTCTGAAATTATTATTATTTCTCCATTTTCAATTTCTCTGACAAATTTTGCACCAATAATATCAAGAGCACATGTTTCTGAAGCTAGAACTGGGGCCCCATTAAGGTCACCAAGAACTAAAGGTCTTATTCCATAAGGATCTCTTACACCAATAAGTTTCTTATTTGTAAGAATAACAAGTGAATAGGCTCCATGGATTTGAAATAAAGCGTCTATAAGTTTATCAACTATTTGCTTTCTCTCAGACTGCGCAACTAATTGCAAAATTGTTTCAGTATCAGATGTAGATTGAAAAATTGATCCACGACTAACAAGCTTTTCTCTTAAAGCTGAAGCATTTGTAAGGTTTCCATTATGCGCACATGCAAAGCCGCCTGACATTAAATCTGCATACAATGGCTGAATATTTTTTAAAATTGAGTCTCCAGTTGTTGAATATCTTACATGACCAATAGCATTGCTGCCCTTTAGCCTATCAATTACCTCTTGTTTATTAAAGTGATCCCCAACAAGTCCTGGTCTTCTAACGCCGTGAAACTTTTCTCCATCAAATGAAACAATTCCTGCACCTTCTTGACCACGATGTTGTAGGGCATGCAATCCTAAGGCAGTAAGTGTGGAAGCGTCTGGGCTTCCAAATATACCGAATACACCGCATTCTTCATGAAGCTTATCTTCTGAAGTATTAATGTATTCCATTAATGAAACCTTTGTTTAGATTTCAGCATCCTTTATTGATAATTTAACCTTGCCTTTATCAAAACCGATTACTTTGACTTTAACTATATCACCTTCACTTACAACGTCAGTAACTTTCTCAACTCTCTCTTCAGAAAGTTGTGAAATGTGAACAAGTCCATCCCTTTTTCCAAAAAAATTAACAAATGCGCCAAATTCCATAATTTTAACAACCTTACCCTCATAAACCTGACCAACTTCAGGCTCTTCAATAATTGAGTTTATTAATTCAATTGCGGCTTGAATTGATTCATTATTGGTTCCAGCTATTTTTACATTGCCACTATCACTAATATCGATTCTTGCTCCAGATTTTTCAATTATATCTTTTATAGTTGCACCACCTTTTCCAATAATTTCACCAATATTATCTCTTTTGACTTTCATCATTTCAACTCTTGGTGTGTAAGGTCCAAGCTCAGTTCTAGGAGAGTCTAAAGCTTTATTCATCTCATTTAAGATATATTCTCTTCCTCCTTTAGCTTGGTCGAGAGCTTTTTCCATAATTTCATATGTGATTCCGGTGATTTTAATATCCATCTGCAATGATGTAACACCGTCTTTGGTGCCTGCTACTTTAAAATCCATATCGCCTAAATGATCTTCATCACCTAGAATATCAGATAAAACGGCAAAATCATCGCCTTCTTTGATTAATCCCATTGCAATACCTGAAACAGAATTTTTGATTGGAACCCCAGCATCCATTAGAGCGAGTGAAGATCCACAAACAGTCGCCATCGATGATGAACCATTTGATTCAGTGATATCTGACACTAAACGAATTGTGTAATCAAAATCCTCTTTATTAGGCAGTACAGCTTTAAGAGCTCTCCAGGCTAATTTACCATGACCAATTTCTCTTCTACCTGCTGAACCCATTCTTCCAACTTCACCAACTGAATATGGAGGAAAATTATAATGAAGCATGAAATTTTCTTTATAAGAACCTTGAAGTGCCTCAATTCGTTGCTCGTCTTCTCCAAATCCTAGAGTTGCAACAACAATTGCCTGTGTTTCACCTCTAGTAAACAAGGAAGATCCGTGTGTTCTTGGCAACCATGAGACTTCTGAAGAAATATCTCTTACTTCATCAAGCTTACGCCCATCAATTCTAGATTTATCATTCAAAATTTGAGACCTAACGACATCTTTTTCAATTTTTTTGAAATATGACATTACTTCGTTAATATTTTGTTCTTCAATGTCATCATATTTATCCTCTAACACAGACTTGATTTCGCTCAGAGAGTTTTGTCTTTCCATCTTATCAACAATTGAATAACTTTTTTTGATTTGATCTTCGAATTCTCTTTTAAGCTCATTCATCAGCTCATTATTAACGTGATGTTCAAAATCCCATGGATCTTTAGCACACTCCTCAGCAAGATTGATAATTATTTTTATGACTTCTTGCATCGATTCGTGTCCAAATTTAACTGCACCCAACATAATTTCTTCAGAAAGTTCCTTAGCTTCAGACTCTACCATCAGAACAGCATCTTGAGTTCCAGATACGACAAGGTCTAATTGAGTTTCTTCATTAATTTTTGGATTTAATATGTAATCTTTTCCGTCATAACCAACTCTACATCCACCAATTGGTCCCATGAATGGTATTCCGGATAATGTCAAGGCGCTAGAAGCTGCTATCATTGCAACTATGTCAGGGTTTGTTTCTGTATCGTGTGACAATACAGTTAAAATAACTTGAGTTTCGTTTTTGAATCCCTCAGGAAATAATGGTCTTATAGGTCTATCAATTAGTCTTGAAGTAAGTGTCTCAAATTCAGTAGGCCTACCTTCACGTTTAAAAAAGCCCCCTGGAATTTTACCTGCAGCATAAAATTTTTCTTGATAGCTGACAGTTAATGGAAAAAAATCAATGTCGGGTTTTGCAGTTTTAGCAGCTACGACATTAGCCATAACAACTGTGTCTCCGTAACTAACTATTGTTGAAGCAGTTGCTTGTTTTGCTACCTTTCCTGTTTCTATTTTTAAAACTTGGTTTCCCCAATTCATTTCTCTTGAAATAGCTTTTTCCATATTCTTTCATTCCTCTAAAATTTTTATTTATCATTGTTTTATTTTCTAATACCGAGCTTTTCTATTAATTTCTCGTAAGATTCCTTATTACTTTTTTTTAAGTATGCTAGCAAGCTCCGCCTTTGATTTATAAGTCTCATAAGACCAGTTCTTGAATGATTATCTTTTTTATGTGACTGAAAATGTTCAGTTAAATTAGATATTCTCTCACTAAGAATAGCTATTTGTACCTCTGGGGATCCTGTATCTTTTTCAGATCTCGCATATTCATCAATTATCTTAGTCTTATTTTCTCTATTTATCGACATCACTGTTCCTTTTATAAATTAAAAACCCTCACAGGTTTTATTTTACCCTCAATAGCTTTACCTATACCTACAAACTTTGTATTTGTTTCAATTAATAAATAATCATTTTCAGATTTTTTACTAAAATACTCAAAGCTAAGACCATTTCGAAATTTAAGACTTAATTCCTGATCGATCAATACTGCTGGGATGTCGTCCAGTACATCTCTAATTGAATGCATTACTTCAAAATGATCGCCAATATGTACTAATTCTTCAAATTTATCTAGTAAAATAATATCTTTTTCCTCAATTTTACCTATTTTTACTCTTCTTAACTCAGAAACATAGGCATATGTTCCAAGCATTTTTCCTAAATCTCTAGCTACTGATCTCACATAAGTCCCAGTGGAACATTTCATTATAAAAGAATACTCATTTTTATTTTTAGAACCTAAGCATTCAAAACTTTTTATAAATACATCTTTTGCTTTGAGTTCAAATTTTTGATTATTTCTCGCAAGTTTATAAGCTCTTTTACCGTTAACCTTTACTGCAGAGAATTGCGGTGGTATTTGTCTGTGTTTTCCAATAAACTTTTCAATGCATTGATCTATTTCGGATGATGTAGGAACAATATTTGATTTTTTCATAGTCTTTCCGGTAACATCATCAGTATCTTTTAGTTCACCGAAAACTACATTAAATTTATAAATTTTATCTTGGTTGAGGTAACGAATGCTTTTTGTTGCTTCACCTAAAGCAATTGCAAGTATTCCAGTCGCAAAAGGATCTAAAGTACCAGTGTGTCCAATTTTTTTAATATTTAAAATTTTTTTAAGCCTTTTAATAACTTCAAATGATGTAATATTTTTTGGTTTATCTAAAAA
>QCMN01000007.1 GCA_003213715.1 Pelagibacteraceae bacterium AG-422-B15 | reverse complement strand
CCCGTTAGCTATGCTTACGTTGGTTCGAATCCAACCCCCTCCACCACGTTAAGGTACCTTAGGGTAGCTTGAAGGAATAAGCGGGTGTAGCTTAGTGGTAAAGCTCCAGCCTTCCAAGCTGATTACGAGGGTTCGATTCCCTTCACCCGCTCCAAAAACAACGAAGACTAAAAATTGAGAGGAACAAAAAAATGGCTAAAGAAAAATTCGATCGAAGTAAACCTCACTGTAATGTAGGAACTATCGGTCATGTGGATCACGGTAAAACAACTTTGACTGCGGCAATAACAAAAGTATTATCAGAGTCAGGTGGAGCTGAATTTACTGCATACGATGCAATCGATAAGGCTCCGGAAGAAAAAGAACGTGGAATTACAATTTCAACAGCTCACGTTGAATACACAACAGATGCAAGACACTATGCGCACGTTGACTGTCCAGGTCACGCTGACTACGTAAAAAATATGATTACAGGTGCTGCGCAAATGGATGGAGCAATATTAGTTGTAAATGCTGCGGACGGACCAATGCCACAAACTAGAGAGCACATTCTACTTGCGCGTCAGGTTGGAGTTCCTGCAATAGTTGTTTACTTAAATAAGGTTGATCAAGTTGATGACGCAGAATTATTAGAGCTTGTTGAAGTTGAGATCAGAGATATTCTAAATGAATATGAATTTCCTGGCGATACAACTCCAATAGTTAAAGGTTCAGCTTTGGCAGCAGTAGAGAGTAGAGACGATGAAATTGGAAAAAATTCTATTGTGGAACTTATGAAAGCTGTAGACGATCATATCCCTCAACCTGAGCGTGATAAGGATAAGCCATTCCTTATGCCAATTGAGGATGTGTTTTCAATCTCTGGACGTGGTACTGTTTGTACAGGTAGAGTTGAAAGCGGTATCGTTAAAGTAGGCGAGGAGCTTGAAATAGTTGGGATTAAAGAAACTCAAAAAACAACTTGTACTGGAGTTGAGATGTTCCGAAAACTCCTAGATACTGGTGAAGCAGGTGATAATATCGGTGCACTTTTAAGAGGCATTGAGAGAGATCAAGTAGAAAGAGGTCAAGTTCTGGCACATGTTGGCTCTATTACACCGCACACTAAATTCAAATGTGAAGCTTATGTTTTGAAGAAAGAAGAGGGTGGCAGACACACACCTTTCTTTACAAATTATCGTCCTCAGTTTTATTTCAGAACAACTGATGTTACTGGTGTTTGTAAGCTTCCTGATGGAACTGAGATGGTTATGCCTGGTGACAATATTGCAATGGAGATTGAACTTATAGCTCCAATTGCAATGGATAAAGGCGTGCGTTTTGCAATACGAGAAGGCGGACGAACAGTTGGATCAGGTGTAGTAACTGAGATTATCTCATAACTGGAGGAGTGTAGCTCAACTGGTAGAGCACCGGTCTCCAAAACCGGGGGTTGGGGGTTCGAGTCCCTTCGCTCCTGCCACTTAAGGTAGATTTTATGAAGCCATTTAAATTCATTCAAGAAGTCAGAAGAGAAGGAGGTAAAGTCACTTGGCCCACTTCTAGAGAAACATTAACTGGTTCAGTTATGGTTGTTCTGATTACTGCTTTTGCAGCAGTTTTTTTCTTAATCATCGATCAAATATTCAGTTTTGGATTAGATAAACTTATCGGGGTTGTTGTTTAATAATGTCACATAAATGGTACATAGTGCACGCGTATTCTGGCTTTGAAAAAAAGGTTGCGGCAGCGATCTTAGAAAAAGCAAAAACAAAAAATATCGAGTCTGCGTTCAGTGAAATAATTGTTCCTACTGAAGAAGTTGTTGAAGTAAAAAAAGGAAAAAAGAGAAATGCTGAAAGAAAATTTTTCCCAGGTTATGTGCTAACTAAAATGGAGATGACTGACGAAACTTATCATATGGTAAAGGCTTTACCAAAAGTAAGCGGCTTTCTTGGCCACACACAAGGAAAACCATCAGCGGTTCCTGAGAGTGAGATAAATAAGATTTTACAAGATATTGAAGAAGGTGTAACTAGTCCTAAACCATCTATTACATTTGAAGTGGGAGAGCAAGTAAGAGTAAGCGATGGACCTTTTGCTTCTTTCAATGGCCTAATCGAAGAAATAGATGAAGAAAGGGCAAGAGTAAAAGTATCTGTGTCTATATTTGGCAGATCAACACCTGTAGAGTTGGAGTATACACAAGTAGAGAAAGCATAATGGCAAAAGAGATTGAAGGCACATTAAAATTACAAGTACCTGCAGGACAGGCAAATCCATCTCCACCAGTTGGACCTGCCCTTGGACAAAGAGGCATTAACATCATGGACTTTTGTAAAATGTTTAATGACAAAAGTAAAAATGAACAACCAGGCGTTATGCTGCCTGTTGTAGTCACATACTTTACTGACAAGAGTTTTACAATGGATATAAAACTCCCACCTGCTTCTTTCTTTATTAAAGAGGCTTTAAAAATAAAAAAAGGATCTAAAGAGCCTGGAAGAGATATAATTAATACTATCTCAATTAAACAATGTGAGGAAATAGCTGAGAAGAAATTAAAAGATTTGAATGCTAATACTGTGGAGCAAGGTGTTAAAATTATCATAGGGTCTGCAAAGTCCATGGGCATAGAGGTAACAGGATAATGGGTAAAAGATTAAAAAATATTATTACTGAAAATGATCTCTCAAAGAGTTACTCTCTTGAAGATGCAGTAGATATTGCTATTAAAACAGCAACGACCAAGTTTAACGAAACTATAGATATTTGTATGAATTTGAATATTGATCCTAAAAATGGTGAGCAAAACGTCAGAGGTAAGATTAAGCTTCCAAAAAGTCTGGGAAAAAATGTAAAGGTTTGTGTTTTTGCATCAGATGATAAGCAACAAGAAGCCAAAGATGCTGGTGCTGATATTGTTGGATCAGATGAACTTGTAGAAAAAGTAGATAATGGATTTGTTGATTTTGATAGATGTATTTCAACCCCTGACATGATGTCCAAAGTTGGTAAATTAGGAAAAGTTCTTGGACCTCGTAACCTAATGCCTAATCCTAAATTAGGCAGTGTAACAAATGATTTAAAACAAGCAATTGAGGATGCTAAAGCAGGCGAAATAGAATTTAAAAATAGTGACACCTTAGTTCAGGCGGGGATTGCGAAATCTGATTTTGAAAAGGATGATGTAGTAAATAATATAAAATTTTTCTATGAAATAATATCAAAAGAAAGACCTTCAGGAATTAAAGGGGATTTTGTAAAAAAAGTTTCAATAAGTCCTACTATGGGCCCAGGTATCAATATAAACTTGGATTCCTTTGGAGCGTAAAAATGAAAAGAGAACAAAAAGAAATATTTATTAAGAATTTGAAGACAATTTTAAGTGAGAATAGCCTTGTACTGGTCTTTCATTACAGGGGTATGTCCATGACCGATATGACTGAATTAAGAGTCCAGTCTTTCAATTCTGGATGTAATATAAAAGTTACTAAAAATAGGTTAACAAAATTGGCCCTTGAAGGTACGGATAAATCAGAGCTATCTGAACTTTTTGACGGACCAACAGCTATTGCCTACTCAAATGACCCTGTAGAATTGACAAAGCTTTTGACAAATTTTGCCAAAAATAACAGTAATTTAGTTATTCTTGGCGGAATAATGGATAATGAAATTTTAACTGTTGAAAAAATTGAAATTTTATCTAAATTGCCATCTCTCGAGGAAATAAGGGCACAATTAATAGGTTTGATAAGTACTCCTGCGCAAAAAATCGCATCAGTGTTAACCGCACCATCAGGTGATTTAGCAAGAGTCTTTAATGCATATAGTACAAAGTAATTAAATTAAGAAAGGGAATAAACATGGCTGACCTCCAACAAATAGTTGATCAACTATCCGATTTAACAGTTATTGAAGCTGCTGAGCTATCTAAAATGCTTGAAGAGAAATGGGGTGTATCTGCCGCTGCACCCGTAGCCGTTGCTGCTGCAGGAGCTGCACCTTCAGGTGATGCTGCCGCTGTAGAAGAAAAAGATGAATTTACAATTGTATTAGCTGCTGCTGGCGATAAAAAAATTAACGTTATTAAAGAAGTAAGAACAATCACTGGATTAGGCTTAAAGGAAGCAAAAGATCTTGTTGAGGGTGCGCCAAAGGAATTGAAAACAGGCGTCTCAAAAGATGAAGCTAATAGCTTTAAAGAAAAGTTAGAAGCTGCTGGCGCTACAGTAGAACTTAAGTAATTTTTAAAATATTTTTTCTCAATAGCTTGCAACATTTAGCTATTGTTTATAGGACGAATACACATTAATGGTTAATACATTATCATTTACTGAACGAAAAAGAGTTCGTAAAAACTTTGGCAAGTTAAAAGAAGTTTCAAAATTCCCTAATCTTATCGAAATACAAAAAAAATCTTATGAAGATTTTTTACTTGAGCATACAAATCCGTCTGAAAGACCAGATAAGGGTCTTCAGAAGGTTTTTAAGAGTGTATTTCCACTAGAAGATTTTTCAGGATCAGCAAGAATTGAATATATTGAGTATGATTTTCAGTCTCCTAAATTTGATGTTGATGAATGCCGTCAAAGAGACAAGACCTATGCAGCTCCTTTAAATGTAAAATTAAGACTTATCGTCTTTGACATAGATGAAGAAACAGAGTCTAGAACAGTAAAAGATATCAAGGAACAAGAAATTTATTTATGTGATTTGCCCCTAATGACTCAAAAAGGAACATTTATCACTAATGGAACTGAAAGAGTAGTTGTTAGTCAGATGCATAGAAGTCCAGGGGTATTTTTCGATCATGATAATGGAAAGACACATTCAAGTGGTAAGTTGTTATTTGGAGCAAGAGTAATCCCTTATAGAGGCTCATGGTTAGATATTGAATTTGATCACAAAGATATCATTCACTGTCGAATTGATAGAAAAAAGAAAATTCCTATCACTACATTTCTCATGGCAATGGGTATTAAGCGTGACGAAATATTATCTTTATTTTATGGTACTGAGACTTACTCTTTAAGTACAAAAGATGACAAATGGAAGGTAGGTTTTAATCCTAAAAATATTAAGACAGGAAAGCTTCAGAAAAGTCTTGTTAATGCAGCTAATGGAAAAGTTGCTGTTAAACAGGGCACAAAAATAAATCCAGCTATAGCAAAAAAGCTCTTTAATGATGGTCTGAAAAACTTATTGCTAGAGGATGATGAGCTTATTGGTAAGTTTATTGCTGAAGATATAATTAACGAAAAAACTGGAGAAATTTATTTTGAGTCATCTGACGAAATTACTACCGAAACAATTGAAAAAATTAAGCAATTAAAAATATCAAAAATACCCGTACTGGAAATAGATGGAATTAATGTAGGCTCATTTATACGTGACACTCTAAGAGTTGATAAAAACTTAAGTCCTGAGGAAGCAGTAGTTGAAATATATAAAGTACTGAGACCTGGAGAACCACCGAACCTAGAGACAGCATTTGAAGTATTTAATTCATTATTCTTCAAATCAGAAAAATATGACCTATCTGATGTGGGTAGAGTCAAAATGAACTATAGGCTTAACATAGAATGCTTAGACACTGTTACAGTGCTTCGCAGCGAAGATGTCATCGAAGTGATCAAAACGGTAATGGATTTAAGAACAGGAAAGGGTGAAGTAGATGATATTGACCATTTAGGCAACAGAAGAGTTAGGTCGGTAGGGGAATTAGTTGAAAATCAATTCAGAATGGGGCTTATCCGAATGGAAAGATCAATCAAAGAAAGGATGAATTCTTTAGAAGTTGATGCCGCCACTCCTCAGGATATCATTAATGCAAAGCCTTTGGTTGCATCTCTTAAGGAGTTTTTTGGAACCTCACAATTATCACAATTCATGGATCAAACTAATCCTTTAGCTGAAATTACACATAAAAGAAGGTTATCAGCATTAGGACCAGGTGGGCTTAGCAGAGAGAGAGCCGGGTTTGAAGTTAGAGACGTACATCCAACTCACTATGGAAGAATTTGTCCAATTGAAACACCTGAGGGTCCAAATATTGGTTTGATAAATAGCTTAGCTTCTCATGCGAGAGTGAATCAATATGGTTTTATTGAAAGCCCCTATAGAAAGGTAATCAAAGGAAAGGTAAGTAATGAAGTCGAATATCTTCCTGCAATGGAAGAAGCTGATTACACTATTGCCCAAGCCAATAGTGAACTAGATGATAAAGGAAGTTTTATTACTAAATTGGTTTCTTGCCGAAGAAATGGTGATTTTGTAATGACTGTTCCAGAGGAAATAGACTATATGGATGTATCACCTAAGCAGGTAGTATCTTGTGCAGCCTCTCTAATACCATTTCTAGAAAACGATGATGCAAACAGAGCTCTCATGGGATCAAATATGATGAGACAGGCAGTTCCTCTCATACAGGCTGAGTCTCCATTAGTGGGAACAGGAGTAGAAAAAGTAGTTGCAGTTGACTCAGGCGTTACCATTGTAGCAAATAGAGACGGTATCGTTGATAAAATTGATGGAAAAAGAATTGTTGTCAGAGTAACAGAAAAAATTAAAACGACCGAATCTGGCGTTGACATTTATACTCTTCAAAAATTTCAAAGATCAAATCAAAGCACATGCATCAACCAGAGACCTTTAGTCAAAGTTGGCGATAAAGTATCACAGGGGGATATTATCGCAGATGGACCATCAACACATTTTGGTGAGCTTGGTTTAGGACGAAATGTGGTTGTAGCCTTCATGCCATGGAGAGGTTATAATTTTGAGGACTCCATTTTAATTTCAGAAAAAATTGTTCAAGAGGATAAATTTACCTCTATCCATATTGAAGAATTTGAAGTTATGTCAAGAGACACTAAGTTAGGATCAGAAGAAATCACTAGAGACATCCCAAATGCCGGAGATGAATTGTTACGTAACCTTGACGAAGCTGGCATTGTTTATGTTGGAGCTGATGTTAATCCTGGTGATATTCTTGTAGGAAAAGTTACACCAAAGGGTGAAAGTCCTGTAACTCCTGAAGAGAAATTATTAAGGGCAATATTTGGAGAAAAAGCGACAGATGTTAAAGATACATCTCTAAGACTTCCACCTGGTTCAAGTGGTATTGTTGTCGATGTAAAAGTATTCAATAGATATGGAATTGAAAAAGATGATCGAGCATTGTCCATTGAAAGAGATGAGATTGAAAAATTAGCAAATGATAGAGAAGCTGAGTTAGGAATTCTCAATAGAAATATCAAGGAGAGACTTATTCTGCTAATTAATGACAAAAATATATCTGACTCACCTGATGATATTGAAAGCCAGAGCAAATACGATAGAGGTGCTTTATTTGATATTAAATTAGACTCTCTTTGGAAAATGAAACTTGAAAATTCAAACGATCAAAATGAAGTTGATAATTTAAAAAAACAGTACGATATTGCGAGATCTGCGATTCAATCTCGTTTTGATAACAAGGTTGATAAAGTGCAAAGAGGTGATGAACTTTTACCAGGCGTGATGAAGATGGTTAAAGTATTTGTTGCTGTTAAAAGAAAATTGCAGCCAGGAGATAAAATGGCTGGAAGGCATGGTAATAAGGGAGTAATAAGTAAAATTGCTCCAGTTGAAGATATGCCATATCTCGAGGATGGTAGAACAGTTGACATTGTATTAAACCCTCTAGGTGTGCCGAGTAGAATGAATGTTGGTCAAATACTAGAAACACATTTAGGTTGGGCATGCGCTGGAATAGGTGAAATAATAAATAAATCTCTTGCACAATATAAGTCTTCAAATGATCACTCTGTAATTGGCCAATCGCTTGAAAAGGTGTATGGCAAATATCAATATAAAAATGAAATATCATCATTAACTAAAGATGAGCAAAAAGAACTTGCAATGAATATTGCAAATGGTGTTCCTATTAAGACACCAGTTTTTGATGGAGCATCTGAAGCTGAAATATCAGAAATGTTGGGTGAAGCTGGTTTCGATAAAAGTGGTCAAACACAGCTATGGGATGGATTAACCGGTGAAAAATTTGAGAGAAAAGTAACTGTAGGATATATTTATATGCTTAAACTACACCATTTAGTTGATGACAAAATTCATGCAAGATCCATTGGACCCTACAGTCTGGTTACGCAACAACCACTTGGCGGTAAAGCTCAATTTGGTGGGCAGAGATTTGGTGAGATGGAAGTTTGGGCACTCGAGGCTTATGGAGCAGCTTATACTCTTCAAGAAATATTAACTGTTAAATCTGATGATGTTGCAGGAAGAACTAAAGTTTATGAAACCATTATCAGAGGTGAAGATGTATTCCAGTCTGGAACACCTGAATCATTTAATGTATTAATAAAAGAAATCAGGTCATTAGGTCTAAATATTGAACTTTCAAATTTGAATTAGGAAGAAGTTATGAGTCAATCGTTAATGAATATTTTCAATCCTGCGGCATCAAGAGATGATTTTAACCAGGTAAAGATTTCAATTGCAAGTCCAGAAAGAATATTATCTTGGTCATACGGTGAAATAAAAAAGCCTGAAACAATAAATTACAGAACTTTCAAACCTGAGAGGGACGGTCTTTTCTGTGCAAGAATTTTTGGTCCAATTAAAGATTATGAATGTCTATGTGGTAAATATAAAAGGATGAAATTCAAGGGCATCATTTGCGAGAAATGTGGTGTTGAGGTAACAAAAAAAGATGTCAGAAGAGAGAGAATGGGGCATATTCAATTAGCCGCTCCAGTTGCACATATATGGTTCCTAAAATCTCTTCCAAGCCGTATCGCTCTTATGATGGATATGAAGCTGAAAGATCTTGAAAAAGTTCTTTATTTTGAAAAATTCATGGTTACTGAACCAGGATTAACTCCCCTTATACAAAATCAACTTCTTGATGAAGAAGAATTAGAGAATGCTAAAGAAGAATATGGAGAAGACTCTTTTTCAGCAGGTATAGGAGCTGAGGCAGTTAGAAAAGTTCTTGAAAGAATAGAGCTTGAACCAGAACTTGAAGCTTTACGTGCAAAACTTGCAGAAACGAAAGCTGTCGCACTGTCGGAAAAGTTGGTAAAAAGGATTAAAATTTTTGAAGCCTTTATATCTTCTGGAAACAGACCTGAGTGGATGATTTTAACGTCTGTCCCTGTTATCCCGCCAGAATTAAGGCCACTCGTTCCGCTTGACGGAGGAAGATTTGCATCAAGTGATTTAAATGATCTTTATAGAAGAGTTATCAATAGAAATAACAGATTGTCTAGATTAATTGAATTAAGAGCCCCAGATATAATAATAAGAAATGAAAAAAGAATGCTTCAAGAATCAGTTGATGCATTATTTGACAATGGAAGAAGAGGAAGAGTAATTACTGGAACAAATAAAAGACCTCTCAAATCTCTGGCAGAAATGCTTAAAGGTAAACAGGGTCGATTTAGACAGAACTTATTAGGAAAAAGAGTTGATTACTCTGGTAGGTCTGTAATTGTTGTTGGTCCTGAATTAAAACTACATCAATGTGGTTTGCCAAAAAAAATGGCTATAGAACTATTTAAACCATTTATATATGCAAGGTTAGAGTCTTTAGGTTTAGCTACAACATTAAAACAAGCCAAGAAAATGGTTGAAAAAGAACGTCCAGAAGTATGGGATGTATTAGACCGTGTAATCAGGGAACACCCAGTAATACTAAACAGAGCACCAACCTTGCATAGGCTTGGCGTACAGGCTTTTGAACCAGTTTTAATTGAAGGTAAAGCAATCCAGCTTCATCCTTTAGTATGTACTGCGTTCAACGCTGACTTTGATGGCGATCAGATGGCAGTACATGTGCCTTTGAGTTTAGAAGCCCAGCTTGAGGCGAGAGTTCTTATGATGTCAACAAACAACATACTTAACCCTGCAAACGGTAAACCAGTCATTGTTCCAAGTCAGGATATCGTCTTAGGTATTTATTATCTATCTCAAGAAAAAGAAAATGAGCCAGGACAAGGATCTGTATTTAAGGATATTTATGAAATACAGCAAGCTCTTGAAAATAATGCAACAACAGTCCATGCAAAAGTTCATGCCAGAATTAATTTCATTGATCCAGAAGGTAACAAAAAATTAAAAAGAATTGAGACAACACCAGGTAGAATGTTGCTTTGGAACCTCGTCCCGCAGCATAAAGATCTTGATCCTAAACTAGTAAATAGGCTTTTAGGTAAAAAAGAAATATCAGGTCTCATTGATACTGTTTATAGATATTGTGGGCAAAAAGATACAGTGATATTCGCTGATCAATTAATGGCTTTGGGCTTTTATTATGCATACAAAGCAGGTATTTCTTTTGGTAAAGATGATATGATAATTCCAGAGACAAAAGAAAAACTTGTTTCTGAAACAGCTGGTCAAATAGAAAAATATGAAAAACAATACAATGATGGTCTTATTACTAACCGAGAGAAATATAATAAAGTAATTGATGCGTGGGCCAAATGTACTGACCGTGTTGCTCAGGAAATGATGAATGAAATATCATCCAAAAAATTTGATGACGATACCAAAAGGGAAATGCCAATAAATTCAATTTATATGATGGCAAACTCTGGCGCTCGTGGTTCTGCGGCACAAATGAAACAATTATCTGGTATGAGAGGTCTTATGGCTAAGCCATCTGGCGATATAATTGAAACACCTATTATCTCAAATTTTAAAGAAGGATTGAATGTACTAGAGTACTTCAATTCAACCCATGGTGCTAGAAAAGGCCTTGCAGATACCGCCCTAAAAACTGCGAACTCTGGGTATTTAACAAGAAGACTTTGCGATGTTGCTCAGGATTGCACTATCTCAGAACCAGACTGTGGAACAGATAGTGGAGTATGGATTTCAGATGTTGTTGAGGGAGGAGAAGTAATAATTTCTATAGCAGACAGAGTATTAGGTAGGTTCCTTCAGAACGATGTAAACCATCCAATTACTGGTGAAAATATTGCGAAAAAAGACGATTATGTAGATGAAGTTGTTGCAGAAAAAATTGAAACGGCGGGCATTCAAAGTGTTTATATTCGGTCTCCACTAACATGTGATAGTAAAAGAGGCATATGCGTAAAATGTTATGGCCGTGATTTAGCAAGAGGATTCCTTGTAAATGAAGGTGAAGCTGTTGGAATGATAGCCGCTCAATCAATAGGTGAGCCCGGTACTCAGCTTACCATGAGGACCTTCCACATTGGTGGCGCCGCCCAAATTAATGATCAATCATTTATAGAGATTAACACTGATGGAATATTTAAAATTTTAAATAAAAATACTGTTGAAGATAGCAATAAGGACCTGATTGTTATGGGCCGAAATTGTCAACTAGCAATACACGATGATAATGGAAGAGAACTTGCAAATTATAAAGTTCCTTACGGTACAAAAATTTTAGTAGATGAGGACTCTAAAGTAAATACTGGTACAAAAATTTGTGAATGGGATCCATTTACAAATCCAGTTATATCAGAAAAGTCAGGAACTGCTAATTATGTGGATATGGAAGAGGGAATTTCTCTTATTGAGGAAACAGAAGAAAAAACAGGATTAACATACACCAAAGTTAAGGACTGGAAATCAGATCCAAAAGGAAGCGAGTTAAAGCCGAGAATAACACTTAGAGATAAAAAAGGCGAAGTTATACTTCTTGCAAATGGCAATGAAGCCAGATACTTCCTGCCTCCTGACTCAATTCTTTCTGTGGCTGATGGATCGGAAGTTCATGCGGGAGATGTTCTGGCCAGAACTCCAAAGGCTGCTTCAAAAACAAAAGATATCACTGGAGGCTTACCTAGAGTGGCAGAGTTATTTGAAGCTAGAAAGCCAAAAGACCATGCAATCATTTCTGAAACTTCTGGAGTGATTTCTTTTGGAAAAGATATTAGAGGAAAACAAAAAGTAATAATTACTCCTGAAAAAGAAGGTGATCCTGTAGAAGTTTTAATTCCTAAAGGAAAGCACATAGCTTATCAAGAAGGAGAAACTATTGAGAAGGGAGATTACTTATTAGATGGAAATCCAGACCCTCATGACATTTTAGAAATTTTGGGTATCGAAGCTTTAGCCGACTATCTTATCAATGAAGTACAAGAGGTCTATAGGCTGCAAGGCGTATTAATTAATGATAAGCACATCGAAGTACTATGTAGGCAAATGTTACAAAAAGTCCATATTACTGAAATTGGTGATAGCTCATTTATCAAAGGTGAAGAGATTGATAGGTTTGAATTCTTGACTACAAATGAACAGCTAGAAAGTGAAGGAAAGAAACCTGCTATAGCTAAACCTGTATTGCTTGGTATTACAAAAGCATCTCTTCAAACAAGGTCTTTCATTTCAGCTGCATCTTTCCAAGAAACAACAAGAATTCTTACTGATGCGTCGATAAAAGGTAAAATGGATCGCCTTGAGGGACTCAAAGAGAACGTAATTGTTGGAAGATTAATTCCAGCAGGAACAGGAAGAACCTTTAATCAAATTGAAAATAAGGCAAAATTGTTGGATAAAGAGGCAAAAATAGAAATTGAGGCAATTCAGGCAAAGAAAGAGCAAGAATCAGGCGAAATACAGGAGAATTCCTAATAAATTTTGTTGACCTGCATAAACTATTAAGTATTATTCGGCATTCTTAAATAGTAGGCGGTAGAAAAATCTAAACGCTACTTTTTATTAATTTTTTAAAATAGTTAACCTTTAAGTTGTAAAGACTGGAGATATTTTATGCCGACTATAAGTCAGCTGATTAGAAAACCTAGAACCAAAGTTCAAAAAAGAAATAAGGTTCCAGCATTAAAAGCAAATCCTCAAAAGCGAGGTGTTTGTACTAGAGTTTATACAACTACCCCTAAAAAACCTAACTCAGCATTACGAAAAGTTGCGAGAGTTAGACTTACAAATGGATTTGAAGTTACAAGTTATATTGGCGGTGAGGGTCATAACTTGCAAGAACACTCAGTAATATTAATTCGAGGCGGTCGTGTTAAAGACCTCCCAGGAGTTCGTTATCACACTGTAAGAGGAGTTTTAGATACTCAAGGTGTTGGTGAGAGAAAACAACGTCGTTCATTATACGGAACAAAGAAACCTAAATAAATGTCTAGAAGAAGAAAAGCTCAAATTAGAGAAGTACTACCAGATCCAGTTCATGGAAGTAAAGTTCTTACAAAATTTACAAATGCTATTATGCTTGATGGCAAGAAAACTGTTGCAGAGGCCATAATAAATAAATCATTCACAAATATTGAAAGCAAAACTGGTGAACCTCCTATGAATGTTTTCAACAAAGCAATAGAAAATGTTAGACCACTTGTTGAGGTAAGATCGCGACGAGTTGGTGGAGCAACTTACCAAGTCCCAGTTGAGGTTAAAAGTAACAGGTCGCAAGCTCTAGCAATTAGATGGATTGTTAATGCAATAAGAAACCGTAAAGAAAAAAGTTTAGTTGATAAATTAAGTTCTGAATTAATGGACGCAGCTGGCAACAAAGGATCGGCAATAAAAAAAAGAGAAGATACTCACAAAATGGCGGAAGCCAATAAAGCTTTTGCACACTTTAGGTGGTAATATGACAAGAGAATACGCACTGCAGAAATACCGTAATATAGGAATCATGGCTCACATTGATGCAGGGAAAACCACTACTACAGAAAGAATACTTTATTACACTGGTAAAAGTCACAAAATCGGAGAAGTTCATGATGGTGCAGCTACTATGGACTGGATGGAACAAGAGCAAGAAAGAGGAATTACAATTACTTCAGCAGCAACTACATGTTTTTGGAATGATCATAGAATTAACATAATTGATACTCCAGGTCACGTTGACTTTACTATTGAAGTTGAGAGATCACTTAGAGTTCTTGATGGTGCCGTCGCAGTATTTGACGGTGTAGCTGGTGTTGAACCCCAAACAGAAACTGTATGGAGACAAGCTAATAGATACAAGGTTCCAAGAATGTGCTTTGTCAACAAAATGGATCGTACCGGAGCTGATTTCTATAAATGTCTTGATATGATTAAAGACAGACTTCAAGCAAATGCTTTAGTTCTACAAATTCCCTATGGAAGTGAATCTGATCTCAAGGGTGTTATTGATCTTGTAAAAAATAAAGCAATTGTTTGGGCAAATGAAGACCTTGGAGCTAAATACGAGTACGCAGAGATTCCAGAAGAATTAAAAGAAACTACTGAAAAATATCGATCTGAAATGGTTGAAATGGCAGTTGAGCAGGATGAAGAGGTTTTAGAAAAATATTTAGACGGGGAAGAGCCTGATGAAGAAACTCTCAATCGTTGTATTAGAAAAGGTACTATCAATTTTGAGTTTGTTCCAATTTTAACAGGTAGTGCATTTAAAAATAAAGGTGTACAACCACTTTTAGACGCTATTGTAAACTTTATGCCAGATCCTAGTGAGGTACAACAGGCTACAGGCAACATACCTGGTAAAGAAGAAGAAGAAATAAGAAAAGCATCAGATGAGGAGCCTTTTTCTGCATTAGCATTTAAAGTTGCTAACGATCCTTTCGTAGGTTCTCTCACGTTTACAAGAATTTATTCAGGAAAGTTAGAAGCTGGTTCAACAATCATGAACTCCGTTAAAGGTGATAAGGAAAGAATTGGAAGAATGTTACTTATGCATGCAAATAACAGAGAAGATATTAAAACTGCGTACGCTGGTGATATTGTTGCGATAGCAGGTTTGAAAGACACAATAACTGGTGAAACTTTATGCGATTCTCAAAAGCCAATCATCTTAGAGTCAATGGATTTTCCAGATCCAGTGATTGAAATTGCAGTTGAACCAAAAACAAAAGCTGACCAAGAAAAAATGGGTGAAGCGCTTGCTCGACTTGCTAAAGAAGACCCTTCTTTTAGAGTAACTTCTGATGATGAGTCTGGACAAACTGTTATTAAAGGAATGGGCGAGCTTCATTTGGATATTATTGTTGACCGAATGAAACGAGAGTTCAAGGTTGAAGCTAACGTAGGAGCTCCACAGGTTGCTTACAGAGAAACAATATCCAAAGAAGTTGAAGTTACATATACACATAAAAAACAAAGTGGAGGAGCCGGTCAGTTCGCTGAAGTAAAGATCATCGTCGAGGGATGTGAACCGGGGACAGGAAGATTATTTGAAGACAAGATTAAGGGAGGTAATATACCTAAAGAGTATATTCCTGGAGTTGAAAAGGGAATTGAAGGTGTTGCTGATACTGGTGTCATAGCCGGATTCCCCATAATTGACTACAAAGTAACACTAATCGATGGAAAATATCACGATGTAGACTCTAGTAGTTTAGCTTTTGAGATAGCTGGAAGGATGGCATTTAAAGACGCTTGTCAAAAAGCAGGCCCAAAACTTCTTGAGCCTGTTATGAGAGTTGAGGTGGTTACGCCTGAAGAGTTTATGGGGGATGTTATAGGTGATTTAAGTAGTCGAAGGGGTCAAGTTAGTGGAAGTGAAGCTAGAGGCAATACAACTGCAATTAGCTCAATGGTGCCTCTTGCCAATATGTTTGGCTATGTAAACACATTACGGTCTATGACTCAGGGAAGAGCTCAATATTCAATGTTTTTTGATCATTATGAGCAAGTACCTCAAAACGTTCAAGATGAGGTAAAAGCAAAATTTGCATAAGGAATTAAAATGGAAAATCAAAATATCAAAATAAGATTGAAGGCTTTTGACCATGGTGTACTCGATAAATCATCAGTAGAAATTGTTGATACAGCTAAAAGAACCGGAGCAATGGTGAAAGGCCCAATACCATTACCCACAAATAATGAGAAGTTTACAGTTCTTCGATCTCCCCATGTTAACAAAAAAAGTAGAGAGCAATTCGAGATCAGGACTCATAAGAGATTAATAGAGATAGTCGACCCAACGCCACAAACAGTCGATGCACTAATGAAATTAGATTTAGCTTCAGGAGTTGATGTAGAAATCAAATTATAAGATATGAGATCAGGTATTATAGCAAAAAAAATTGGAATGAGTAATTTGTACACACAAAGTGGAACAAACATTCCTGTTACTGTACTTCATGTTGAAAATTGTAAAATTATTGATCGAATTACATCAGAAAATGAAAATTCAGACAAGGTATTGGTTGGTGCCTGCAAGTTAAAAAAAATATCAAAATCACAGAAGGGCTTCTTTGATAAGAAAAAATCAGACGCTTATAAATATCTTAGAGAGTTTGAAATTAGTAAAGACCAAGAGATTAAAAGTGGAGATGAATTGAAAGCAAGTCATTTCAAGGAAGGTCAATTTATTGATGTATCTGGTTACACAAAGGGCAAAGGATTTGCTGGAGTAATGAAACGTCATAATTTCTCAGGCTTGAGAGCCTCTCATGGTGTTTCAGTTTCACATCGAAGTCATGGATCTACAGGCCAGTGCCAAGACCCTGGTAAAGTTTTCAAAGGAAAAAAGATGGCGGGACAATATGGAGATGTTCACAAAACTCTTCAAAGCTTACAGGTTGTAAAGGTTGATGACCAAAAAAATCTAATCTGTGTAAAAGGAGCTACGCCAGGCTCAAGGGGAACTTGGTTAGTTGTTGAGGACTCAATTAAAAAAGATGGCATCAAAGAAATCGAAGCCACACCAGTAAAATCAGAAAAAGAAGTTAAGAAGGAAAAATAAGTAAATGCAAATTGACATGCACAAAATAGATGGAAAAAAGAGTGGGTCGGTCAATTTGAAAGATCAATTATTCAATAGTAAATCCGATTTAAGTGTTGTTGGCTCTCTAGTTAGATGGAATGAGTCTAACCAGAAACCTCTAAGAGCCAGGACTAAAAACAGGTCTGAAGTAAAAGGAACAACACAAAAGGTAGGAAGACAAAAGGGAAGTGGAGGAGCTAGGCACGGCTCCAAAAAAGCAAATATATTTAGAAGTGGTGGAATGGCTCATAACTTAAGAGGAGTTCGTTCATTAAAAAAGATGCCAAAACGAACTAGGCAGGAGGCTTTGAAGCATATTCTTTCTGATAAACTCAAGAACAACAATTTAATAATTGTTGAAGAACTTAAAATTGCAGAGCCAAAGACAAAAACACTAGTTAAAAGCCTCTCAGATTTAAATGCTCACTCTGCGCTCATATTAGAGGGCGATAAACCTGATAATAATTTTGCATTAGCTTCAAGAAACTTAAAAAATATAAAGTATTCAAGCATAAATAATTTTAATGCACTCGATTTACTTGGATTTGAAAAATTAATCATGAGTAAGAATGCTTTAGAAATACTTGAGAGTAGGATTAATTAAGATGGTTACAATTAAAGATTTTAAAACGATAATCAAACCTATAATTACAGAGAAGTCCTCGATGGGTTCAGAGTATAATCAAGTTACATTCCAAGTTCAGAAAACCAGTTCAAAGAAAGAAATTAAATTAGCAATTGAAAACATTTTTAAAGTCAAAGTAAAAAAAATAAATACTTCAATCGTTAAGGGTAAGCTTAAATCATTTAGGGGTTCTCTTGGTAAAAGGTCGGATTACAAGAAGGCATTCGTTACCCTCGAAGATGGTCAAACAATTGATATTAATGCGGGAGTATAAATAAATGGCACTTAAAAAATTCAGACCTAATACGCCCGGAACCAGAGGACTTACTCTAGTTGATAAAAAAGGATTATGGAATGGTAAACCAGTAAAATCACTTACCACTGGTATCTCTAAAAAAGGTGGACGTAATAATACAGGCAGAATCACTATGAGGAGAAAAGGTGGAGGGCATAAATCAAAATATAGAATAATTGATTTCAAAAGAAATAAGATAGATGTGAGTGCGACTGTGGAAAGAATAGAATATGATCCAAATAGATCTTCATATATAGCGTTGATTAAATATGATGACGGTATTCAAAGCTATATATTGGCCCCAAAAGATATAAAGGTTGGAGATAAAGTAATCTCTGGATCAAAAAAAGAAATTAGAAATGGAAATTGTATGCCCATGTCTGACATACCTGTAGGCATTGATATACATAACATCGAATTAAAATCAGGAAGCGGGGCACAATTAGCAAGATCTGCGGGCACATCAACCCAAATAGTTGGAAAATCTAATGGTTATGTCGCTATTAAGTTGCCTTCAGGGGAACAACGAAAAATTAGAGAAGAATGTCGAGCTACAATAGGTGTTTTATCAAATATTGATAAAAAAAACCAAAAGCTTGGTAAGGCCGGTAGGAACAGGTGGCTTGGTATAAGACCATCTGTCAGAGGAGTTGCGATGAATCCTATCGATCATCCACATGGTGGCGGTGAAGGTAAAACTTCTGGTGGAAGAGATCCTGTAACTCCATGGGGTAAACCTACAAAAGGAAAAAAGACAAGAAATAATAAAAGAACTGATAAATTTATTATAAAAAGAAAAACGGATAAGAAAGCAAGAATAGAGGTATAAATGACAAGATCTGTTTGGAAGGGACCATTTGTTGATAGCCATTTATTAAAAAAAGTAAAAGCGGCTTCCGCTTCTGGTGGCAATAGCGTCATTAAGACTTGGTCTAGAAGATCAACTATACTACCCGAATTTGTGGGTGTAAATTTTGCGGTTCACAATGGCAAAAGATTTATACCTGTAAACGTAACTGAAGACATGGTTGGCCATAAACTTGGAGAGTTCTCTCCTACTAGAACTTTTAATGGCCACACAGGTGATAAGAAAACAAAGTAAATATGAGACAACTTATAAGAAAAGATAACGAAGCATATGCAATTCAAAGGAACATGAGAGTGAGTCCGTCAAAAGCTAATGCAGTACTTGAAATGATTAGAGGCAAAAAGGCATCAGAAGCACTTAACTTATTAAAGTTTTCATCTAGAGGGGTTGCTAAAAATATTTCTAAAGTTTTAAACAGTGCAATTGCTAATGCCGAGAATAATCATCAGTTGGATATTGATATATTAAAAGTTACTGAAGCATATTGTGGTAAAGGTATGGTGATGAAAAGATGGAGAGCAAGAGCAAAGGGAAGACCTGGGAGAATTAATAAATTTCTGACTAACGTCACAATTAAAGTTTCTGAAGATCAAGTTAAGGAAGTAAAGAAAGAGAAGGCAAAATAGTATATGGGTCAAAAAGTAAATCCAATAGGACTTAGATTAATTCTTAATAAAAAGTGGCAATCTAGATGGTATGCTGGAAAGAAAGAATTTGGATCGTTCTTGCAGGAAGATTTAAAGATTAGAGCTTATCTTGAGAAAAAACTTAAAAATTGTGCTGTAGCAAAAATTCAGATTGAACGGCCTGCAAAGAAAGCACAGGTTACAATATATTCAGCCCGTCCAGGTCTTATTATTGGAAAAAAAGGTAGTGATATTGAGAAATTGAAGAAAAAAATCTCTGAATTTACTTCCGATGAAGTTTCTATAAATCTTGTGGAGATTAGAAAACCAGAAGTAGAAGCACAATTAATTGCTGATGGTATAGCTGAACAATTAGAAAGACGCGTTTCTTTCCGAAGAGCGATGAAACGTTCAGTTCAGTCAGCAATGCGCTTGGGAGCAGACGGAATTAGAGTGAATTGTGGAGGTAGACTTGGGGGAACAGAAATCGCAAGAACTGAGTGGTATAGGGAAGGTAGAGTGCCTCTGCATACTTTCAGAGCAAATGTAGATTACGCTGTCGCAACAGCACAAACCACATATGGTTCATGCGGAATAAAAGTTTGGATATATAAAGGCGATATAGATGATAATGCACCTCATGAATTAGATAACAACCCAAATAAATTAGGATAGATATGTTACAGCCAAAGAAAACAAAATATAGAAAAGCTCATAAGGGTAGAATTAAGGGAGTTGCAACGTCAGCAACAACGCTTAATTATGGGACATATGGTTTGAAGGCTTTAGAAGCTGAAAGAGTCACAGCTCGTCAAATTGAGGCTGCCCGTGTTGCAATGACAAGATTCATGAAAAGAGCTGGAAGAGTATGGGTTAGAATATTTCCTGATGTTCCAGTTTCAAAAAAACCTACAGAAGTAAGAATGGGTAAAGGTAAAGGATCACCAGAGTATTGGGCATGCAGGGTTAAACCAGGAAAAATTTTATTTGAAGTTGATGGCGTTTCACAAGCAATTGCAACAGAGGCTTTTGGACGCGCTTCATCTAAACTGCCTATTAAAACTAAGGTAGTGGAACAGTTAATTAAATAGAGAATTTATGAAAGCAGAAGAAATAAGAAAAAAAACAGCAGATCAACTGAAGACTGAGTTGCAAAATTTATACAAGGAGTCCTTTAACTTGAGATTTCAAAAGTCCTCAGGCCAGCTAGAGAATACGTCTCGAATTTTTAAGGTAAGAAAACTAATAGCAAGAATAAAAACAATAATGAAGGAAAAAACGGTTAACTAACATGCCAAAAAAGATATTACAAGGAACTGTTATTAGTAACAAACAAGATAAAACAATAACAGTTTTAGTTGAAAGAAAGTTTAAACACCCAGTGTTAAAAAAAGTGATTAGAAGATCAAAAAAATACAGCGCACATGATCCCGATAATCAATTTAATGCAGGAGATAAAGTAAGAATTATGGAGTCTAAGCCAATTTCTAAACTAAAAAGATGGGTTGCAATTAGTTAAATGATACAAGTTGAATCTCGATTAAATGTTGCGGATAACTCAGGAGCCAAAGAGGTTTTATGTGTTAAAGTTCTTGGTGGATCAAAGCGTCGTTTTGCATCTGTAGGAGATATTATCGTAGTAACTGTCAAAGACGCAATACCAAAAGGGAAGGTTAAAAAAGGAACTGTCCATAAAGCTGTAATCGTAAGAACTAGAAAAGAGTTGAAAAGAGTTGATGGAAGTACAATTAAGTTTGATACAAACGCCGCTGTATTAATTAATAATCAGGGTGAACCGGTAGGGACAAGAATCTTTGGCCCTGTTTGTAGAGAGCTACGATCAAAAAAACAAATGAAAATCATTTCACTAGCACCGGAGGTCTTATAATGAGCATGAGATTAAAAAAAGGTGATCAAGTTACTGTTAACACAGGCAAGGATAAGGGAAAAGTTGGTGAAGTGATGAAAATATTAGGCATGAAAGCAATTGTTAAAGGCGTGAACATTTCAAAGAAACATCAAAAGCAAGATCAGAAAAACGAAGGTGGAGTTTTGAATAAGGAGATGCCAATTATGCTCTCTAATTTAATGCCGGTTGATAAAAAGACCAACAAAGGTGTTAGAGTTGGTTATAAATACTTAAAAGACAATAAAAAAGTGAGAATTAACATTAAAACGGGAGATCAAATCGATGGATAATTATACTCCACGTTTAAAAGAAATGTATGTAAATACGATAGTGCCAAAGCTAAAGAATGATCTTTCCATAAAGAATGATCTTGCACTGCCTAAGTTGGTAAAAGTTTCATTAAACATGGGCCTCGGAGAGGCAGTAAATGACTCTAAAGTAATTCAACTAGCTTCAGATCAATTAGCTTCGATAGCAGGTCAACAACCATTAGTGACAAAAGCAAGAAAATCAATCGCTACTTTTAAAATCAGAACTGGTATGCCTTTAGGAGTAAAGGTTACTTTAAGAGGTAACAGGATGTACGAGTTCATTGATAGACTCGTTACTATTGCCCTTCCGCGTATTAGAGACTTTAGAGGATTGAAAAAAAATTGTTTCGATGGAAGGGGTAATTACTCTTTCGGAATTAAGGAATGCACAGTTTTTCCTGAAATTAACGTGGATAAACTTGATAAGGTGCGTGGGTTAGATATTACAATAAATACTACAGCTTCAAATGATGAGCAGGCATTGTTGTTATTAAAATCTCTAAATTTTCCAATTAATGATTAGGTAAGGATATGGCTAAAAAAAGTTCGATAGAAAAAAATAAAAGAAGAATAAAGCTGTCTGAAAAAGACCTGCATAAGAGAAGTAAACTAAAATCTCTTATTATGGATAAAAAAACCTCTATTGATGATAGGTTCCAAGCTCAACTAAAACTTTCCAAACTAAGAAGGAATGGTGCGAGAACAAGAGTTCGAAATAGATGTGAATTAACAGGCCGTCCAAGGGGTTACCATAAACGAGTGAGATTATCTAGAATTGCCTTGAGGGATCTTGCATCTAAAGGTCAAATCCCTGGAATGAATAAATCAAGCTGGTAGAAAGGTAGAAATATGTCATTACAAGATCCGTTGTCAGATTTATTTAGTAGAATTAGAAATGCACAAATGAGGTATAAACCGATTGTTAGTTCTCCTGTATCAAAGTTAAGGGAAAATATTTTAGAGGTACTTAAAAAAGAAGGTTACATAAGAGGATATGCTCGAACAAAACACTCATCTGGCAGGGAAGAGCTCGATATTGAACTGAAATATGATGAAAAAGGTCCTGTAATTTCAGAGATCACAAGAATTTCAAAACCAGGTAGGCGTGTTTATTCTGGCGCTGGAAGGATACCGTATGTACATAATGGCCTTGGAATTTCAATTATTTCAACTTCGAAAGGTGTGATGACGGATGCAGACGCAAGAGATCAAAAAGTAGGCGGGGAAATCATTTGTAGAGTATTTTAATTATGTCTAGAGTTGGATCAAAAGAAATAAATATACCAGAAAGCGTAAAAATTAATCTTCAAGATGGATTAATTTCAGCTGAGGGACCATTAGGCAAACTTGAGTCTAAGTTAAATTCTCAAATCGAAGTAATAATTGAGGGTCACAAAATTACAATGAAACCCAAATCTGATGACAAAACTCTAGTTTCTTTCTGGGGTTTACAGAGAAATTTAGTTAATAATTTAATTATTGGTGTAAGCGAGGGTTTTACAAAAAAATTAGAAATGAATGGCGTTGGATATCGTGCAGCCTTAAAAGGTAAAACTCTTGAATTATTGCTTGGGTATAGTCATCCAATAAACTACGATATTCCAGAAAATATTACAGTCACAGTAGATAAGCAAAATAATATTGAGATTAAGGGTCCTGACAAGCAACTTGTTGGACAAACTGCTGCTGAAATTAGAAATTTTAGGGGGCCTGAACCTTATAAAGGCAAGGGAATAAAGTATGCCGATGAATATATAAATAGAAAAGAAGGTAAAAAGAAATAATGTTATCTCCAAAAAAACAAAAAAGATCAAGTAGGGTCAGGTTTAAGCTAAAGAAAAATAATAAATCTCGCATGAGACTTACTCTTTATAAGTCCTCACAGCACTTGTATGCTCAAATCGTTGACGATAATAAAGGTATTACTGTTTGCAGTGCCTCAACTTTAAAATCAGAAAAAAATAAAAATTCATGTAATGTTGCAAATGCAAAAATATTAGGAAGTGAACTTGCTAAGTCAGCAGCTGAAAAGGGTGTTAAAGATGTTTACTTGGATCGTGGTTCAAATTTGTATCATGGAATAGTAAAAACTATTACTGATGAAGTAAGATCTGGGGGTATAAATTTATAGGAAACATTATGGTTAAAGAAAACAAGAACAAAGATCAAAATGGTATTGATATTAAAGACAAACTAGTAGCAATTAACCGTGTTACAAAAGTTGTTAAAGGAGGAAGGCGATTTGGATTTGCAGCATTAGTTGTTGCTGGTGATGAGTCCGGTAAAGTTGGTTTTGGTCATGGAAAAGCAAAAGAGGTTCCAGAGGCCATAAAAAAAGCAACAGACTCAGCTAAAAAAAGTTTGGTCAGAATACCGCTTAGAGAGGGTAGAACTTTACATCATGATATAATTGGAATACATGGTTCATCACGGGTTGTAATGAGATCTGCACCCTCAGGTACAGGTATTATTGCTGGAGGATCAGTTAGGGCAGTATTTGAATTATTAGGCATACAAGACATTGTTGCAAAGTCAGTTGGTAGCTCAAATCCTTATAATATTATCAGAGCAGCAGTAGATGGACTGAAACAGCAAAAATCGCCCAAGATAATTGCAGCAAGGAGATCTAAAAAAGTCGGCAACATTACTTCTGCAAGAGAAACGACATGACTCAAAAATTAAAAATTACATTAAAAAAAAGTACGATTGGTTCTCAAAAAGGACAAATAGCGACGGTAAAAGGACTAGGGCTAAAAAAAATTAACAGCAGTGTCATAAGAGAAGCGACGCCTGAAACATTAGGCATGATTAAAAAAATTAAACATTTAGTAATTTCGGAAAATAATTAAATGAAATTAAATCAAATTGATAAAAACAAGAGCTTTAAATCAAAGAAGAGAATCGGAAGAGGCATAGGCTCAGGTAAAGGTAAAACCTCTGGGAGTGGTCACAAAGGACAAAAAGCTCGTTCGGGTGTTGCTATTAATGGTTTCGAAGGTGGACAGATGCCTTTACATAGAAGATTACCTAAATTTGGATTTTCAAATTTTACAAAGAAACAATATTTTGAATTAAACCTCTCTACACTGCAGAAATTGATCGATAAAAATTCTATCAACGAGTCAGAGATTATAAATATTGCACTCTTAAAAAAGCTACGTATTTTGAAAAATAAAGATAAAAAACTCCTAAAAATTCTCGGTACAGGTGAATTAAAATCAAAAAATATAATTGAGTGTAGTAAAGTAACTAAGTCTGCAGAAGAAAAACTTCAAAAACTTGGTGTTGAATTAAAAATAAGTAAAGCAATTTAGCGAAATGGCTTCAGCAGCTGAAAAATTAGCATCAAATTTCAACTTTAGTGTCTTTTCTAAGGCAACTGAATTAAAGAAAAGAATTTGGTTCACTTTAGGTGCTTTAATAATTTATAGATTTGGCACATATATACCTTTACCTGGAATAGACATTGAGCAATTAAAACTTCTTGTTGAAACTAATCAAAGCGGAATTCTTGGAATGTTTGATGTTTTCGCAGGTGGCGCAATTAGTCGAATGGCTATTTTTGCATTAGGTATCATGCCATATATATCTTCATCAATTATTATGCAGCTTATGACAAGTGTCTCTCCGCATCTGGCAAGTTTGAAGAAAGAGGGTGAGCCTGGTAGAAGAAAAATTACTCAATATACAAGATACGGAACTGTCTTACTTGCTTTATTACAAGGATATGGGATTTCTGTTGGGTTAGAGTCAGCAGGAAAAGTTGTTACAGACCCTGGATTATTTTTTCGACTTTCAACAACAATTACATTAACTGGTGGAACTGTCTTCTTAATGTGGCTAGGAGAACAAATAACCAGTAGAGGCATAGGAAATGGAATATCGCTCATTATTTTTTCTGGTATTGTAGCTGAGATACCTAGTGCCTTAATAAATACACTTACATTGGGTCGTCAGGGAACAATCTCAACTCTTACGCTTGTGTTACTTCTAGCGATGATTGTAGCTGTAGTTATCTTTATTGTTTTTATGGAGAGAGCTCAGAGAAGATTAATAGTCCAGTATCCAAAAAGACAGATGGGTAATAAGATGTTTGCTGGAGATAGCACACATTTACCTCTTAAACTCAATACTGCAGGAGTAATACCAGCAATATTTGCTTCATCTATTCTGTTACTACCAATTACAATTGCAAATTTTAATGTATCTGCAGAGCCAGGATTGTTAAATGATATTGCAGCATTACTTGGTAGGGGCCAACCTGCATACATGCTTATGTATGCTGCGGCTATTATATTTTTTGCATTCTTTTATACTTCAATTGTATTTAATCCAGTTGAAACAGCCGATAATTTAAAAAGACAAGGTGGCTTTATTCCAGGAATTAGGCCGGGTGAAAAAACTGCTGAGTATATTGATTTTGTCTTATCCAGAATAACAACCATTGGGGCATTATATTTAGCATTTGTATGCATACTCCCGGAAATTTTAATTGCACAATACTCAATCCCATTTTATTTGGGAGGCACATCACTACTCATTGTTGTGGTTGTAGGCATGGATACTGTTGGACAAATTCAAAGTCATTTGTTTGCATATCAATATGAAGCTCTAATTAAAAAATCTCGCCTAAGAGGCACAAGAAGGTGAATTTAGTTTTATTGGGACCCCCAGGAGCTGGAAAAGGAACACAGGCAAATTTAATCTGTGAAAAATATAATTTAAGTCATTTATCTACAGGTGATCTGCTTAGGGTGGAGATAGCTAATAAAAGTGAAATTGGGGTAAAGGCTAAACAAATCATTGATGAGGGAAAACTAGTTTCTAACGATATTATAATTAATGTTATTAAATCATTTTTTTATAATAATAAAAATTTAAGTGGATACTTACTCGATGGCTTTCCCAGAAATACTGAACAGGCTAAGCTTCTAGATAAATTGATGTTAGAACTTAAAGACAAGATATCATGCGTAATTCAGTTAGATGTTGATGAAAAACATTTAAAAGACAGAATATTATCTAGAGCTAAAGAAGAAGGAAGATCCGATGATAATGAAGAAACTCTTCTTAAAAGACTCGAAACATATTTCAATGAAACTATGCCTTTAATAAAATATTATGATGAAGCAAAACTGCTAAAAAAAGTCAGCGGTGTAGGTGAAATTATGCATATAAATCAATCAATTAATACAATTATAGATCATCTTTAATATGCTTGACCAATTAATTAATAATCCTATAATCCCGCAATCTCTCAAACCAAAAATGTTAGGTCTTTATTAATGGCTCGTATTGCTGGAGTAAATATTCCAACCCAAAAGAAATTAGGAGTTGCTTTGACCTATGTTTATGGAATTGGTGATAAGATTTCAAAAGATGTATGTTCTCAGGCAAATGTAGATGCAAATACCAGAGTTCAGGATTTATCTGAAGCAGAAATAAAAAATGTTAGTGATGTTATTTCATCATCATTTTTAGTTGAAGGTGATTTAAGAAGAGAGGTATCTGGAAATATCAAAAGATTGAAAGATTTAGGTACGTATAGAGGTGTAAGACACAGGAAAAATTTGCCATGTAGAGGTCAGCGTACTCATACAAACGCTAGAACTAAAAAAGGAAAAGCTATTGCAATTGCTGGAAAGAAAAAGGTTACTAAATAAATATGGCTGAAGCTAAAACTGTAAAAAAGAAAAAACAAAAAAAGAGTATCATTTCTGGACTAGCGTATATTAATGCTACATTTAATAATACTATGATTACTATTACCGATGAACAAGGTAATAGTATTGCATGGTCGTCTGCGGGAGTAAAAGGTTTTAAAGGATCAAGAAAGTCCACACCATACGCTGCACAAATTGCAGCTGAGGATGCTGGCACAAAAGCAAAAGAGTTTGGTTTAAAAAATTTACAAGTATTTGTTAAAGGACCAGGCGGAGGACGAGAGTCGGCACTGCGAGCATTACAAGCTGTAGGATTCTATATAACTTCTATAAAAGATACTACACCAATTCCTCACAATGGTTGTCGTCCACCAAAGAAAAGAAGAGTTTAATATTTATTAAAGGAAAAAAAACTATGAGTATTATTAATAATTGGCAGGCATTAATAAAACCTTCAAAACTAAAGCTAATCAGTGATGAAGACACTCAATATAAAGCAACTTTAATTGCGGAACCACTTGAAAGGGGTTTTGGATTAACACTTGGAAATGCTCTTAGAAGAGTGCTGTTGTCGTCACTACAAGGTACTGCTGTGACAGCTATTAAAATAGATAATGTTCTTCACGAATTTTCATCTATTGATGGAGTAAGAGAAGACGTTACAGATATAGTGTTAAATATTAAGTCCCTATCTTTAAATATGCATTCTGAAGGTGTAAGAAAAATGAATCTCAATGTAACTGGTCCAGGTGAGATTACTGCGGGTATGATAAATACACCATCTGAAATTGATATTATAAATCCAGAGTTAGTTATCTGTAATCTTGATGACAATACTGAATTTAATATGGAGCTGACCGTAGCAAAAGGTAAAGGTTATGTTGCCGCTGAACATAACAAGCCAGAAGATTCTGCAATAGGCCTGATTCCGATAGACTCCATATTTAGCCCAGTGAAACAAGTTTCATACAGTATAGAAAATACTAGAGAAGGAAAAGTTTTGGATTATGACAAGTTAACAATGTCAATTGAAACAAATGGATCAGTATCTCCTGAGGATGCAATTGCTTTTGCAGCACGAATAATTCAAGACCAATTGCAATCATTTATTAATTTTGAAGAACCTGAAGAGATTCAGGAAGAACCTGATGCATTGGAACCTCAATTTAATAAAAATCTTTTAAGAAAAGTTGAGGAGCTTGAACTTTCAGTGAGATCAATGAACTGCCTAAGAAATGATAATATTATTTACATTGGAGACCTTGTTCAAAAAAGTGAAATTGAAATGTTGCGTACACCCAATTTTGGCCGTAAGTCTCTAAATGAAATAAAAGAAGTACTAGGCACTATGTCACTATATTTAGGCATGGAAGTACCTAATTGGCCACCTGAAAATATCGAGGAAATGGCAAGAAAGATTGAAGATCCATATAACTAAAAATGAGACACGGAATTGCAAAAAGAAAGTTAAATAGGACATCATCGCATCGGATAGCGATGCTTGAGAACATGGCTGTTTCTCTAATCAAAAATGAGACTATTAAAACCACACTTCCAAAAGCAAAGGAATTAAGACCATTTGTTGAAAAGATTATCACACTAGGTAAAAAGAATAAAAGTTCATCTAGGGCAAATGCTTTTAACTCGCTTAGAGATAAAGAAGCAGTGACAAAAGTTTTTGGAGATTTATCTGAAAGATTTAAAGATAGAAGCGGTGGCTATTGTAGAATTGTAAAAGCCGGTTATCGATCAGGTGATAATGCGCCTATGGCTTACATTCAAATTCTTGATCAAGAAAAATAATATCTAATTAATACTAAGTTGATTTATCTAAACATATAAATTTAGATGAAATCCAAAAAAACTATAATTGTTGATAGTGCTTCTAACGGGGTGAGATTAGACAAGTTTTTAAAAGAAAGATTAAATATTCCTTTTTCATTACTTCACAAAGAGCTCAGAAAAAAATCAATCGAAGTAAATAATAAAAAAAAACTTGGAAGTTATAGAGTTAAACAAGATGATATTGTTGATGTTTTCAAGGAATTCAAATTAATTCATAAAAATAAACCCTCAATTAAAATATCCAACATACTCAAGAGAAAAATTAAAAGTTCAGTAGTTTTTCAATCTGATGACTATATTATTATTAATAAATGGGCTGGAATACCATGTCAGCGTGGATCAAAAATTAATCTATCAATTGATGATCTACTTCAATTTTTAAATACTAAAGATAGTCATCCTAAGCTAGTACATCGGCTTGATAAAGACACAACTGGTCTATTGATAATTGCAAAAAATTCTAATTCAGCAAGGTACTTTCATAAAATTCTGTCTAACCATAAAATAAAGAAAACTTATTATGCAATAGTTGAAAAAAAACCAAAAAATAGAGAGGGAATACTTAATGATATGCTTCCCAAAAATAAAAAAAATGTTTCCGCTGAAACAAAATATCAAATAATAAAAAAACTGCCTGGAGAATATTTTCTTTTAAAATTAAATCCTCAATCAGGTAGAAAACATCAAATCAGGCAACATTGTTTTATGAATGGTTTCCCAATCCTTGGTGATAAAAAATATTATATTGAACGTAATCAAATAAAATTTTCTAATTTATTTCTACATGCTGGCGCTTTAGAATTCATTGATATGAATAATAAAAAAGTCAAAATAGAGACTGAACTCCCAAATCACTTTAGAAAATACTTATAAATTGATAATTCAGAAATATTATATAATATAGTTACTTCATGAGTGATATCATCAAATTATTAGAAAAAAAGCGCGAAGAGGCTAAACTGGGTGGAGGAAAAAGACGAATTGACTCTCAACATGCAAAAGGCAAATTAACAGCAAGAGAACGAATAGAGGTACTTTTAGATCAAGATACTTTTGAAGAGTACGATATGTACGTGGAACACCGTACTAATGACTTTGGCATGGCCGATCAGAAGTATGCGGGTGATGGAGTGGTTACCGGTAGTGGAAAAATAAATGGAAAATTAGTATACGTTTTCAGTCAAGACTTTACAGTTTTTGGGGGCTCATTATCTGAAGCTCATGCAGAAAAAATATGCAAGATAATGGATATGGCAATGAAAGTTGGAGCTCCTATTATTGGCATAAATGATTCTGGTGGCGCACGTATTCAGGAGGGCGTTGCTTCTTTAGCGGGTTATGCAGAGGTGTTTCAACGAAATGTTCTTGCCTCTGGAGTTGTTCCTCAAATTTCAGTAATTATGGGTCCATGTGCTGGTGGAGCTGTGTATTCACCTGCAATGACAGATTTCATATTTATGGTTAAAAATACCTCATTCATGTTTGTGACTGGTCCAGATGTTGTAAAGACCGTGACACAAGAAAATGTTACCCAAGAGGAATTGGGAGGCGCTAAAACACATACTTCAAAGTCTTCTGTAGCCGATGGAGCATTCAACAATGATATTGAAACACTTCAGGAAGTAAAAAGTCTTATTGACTTGCTGCCTTCAAGCAATCGGGAGAAATCCAAAAATATAAAAGATAGTTTTCAAGACCTAAGTCCAGATTACTCTTTAGATACTCTTGTTCCTGAAAACGCAAATAAACCATATGATATGAAGGAACTAATCAATAAAGTAGTTGATAATAATTATTTTTTTGAAATTCAGCCTGACTTTGCAAAAAATATTATCACTGGTTTTGGTAGAATTGAGGGAAGAACAGTTGGATTTGTTGCAAACCAGCCTTTAGTTTTGGCAGGATGTCTTGATATCGACTCTGGTAAAAAAGGAGGCAGGTTTGTAAGATTTTGTGATTGTTTCAATATACCAATTGTAACTTTTGTTGACGTACCGGGTTTCTTGCCAGGAGTCTCTCAGGAACACAATGGTATCATTAAAAATGGTGCCAAGCTTTTATATGCTTATGCTGAAGCAACCGTTCCTAAAATTACAATAATAACTCGTAAGGCTTACGGAGGTGCATATGTCGTAATGGCCTCAAAGCATTTGCGGGGTGATATTAATTATGCATGGCCAAGCGCAGAAATTGCAGTTATGGGTGCAAAGGGAGCTACTGAAATATTGTTTAGAAATGAAATTAAGGATAAAAAGAAAATTGATAAGAGAACACAAGAATATACAGATCAGTTTGTAAATCCATTTATTGCTTCAAAAAGAGGATTTATAGACGACGTAATAAGACCACATTCAACACGTCGTCGTATAGCGACAGCGCTTGAAAATCTTAAAGATAAAGAATTATCTTCTCCCTTAAAAAAACACGATAATATACCATTATAATTAATGATTAAAAAAATTCTAATTGCGAATAGAGGAGAAATTGCGTGTAGAGTTATACGTACAGCAAGAAAGTTGAATATCAATACGGTAGCTGTTTATTCTGATGCTGATAAAGACTCTTTGTTTGTGAAACAGGCAGATGAGTCTTACCATATAGGAGGCTCTCAGCCAGCTGTGTCTTATTTAGATATCAATAAAATCATAAATATTGCAAAAAAATCAAAGGCTGACGCAATTCACCCTGGATACGGATTTTTATCTGAAAATGCAGCTTTCGTTAAAAGACTGGCTAAAGAGAAAATAAAATTTATTGGACCCAATCCGAATGCTATAAAAAAAATGGGAGACAAAATTGAGTCTAAAAATCTTGCAATAAAGCTTAAACTCAACGTAATACCTGGTCATACCGCTCCAGTAAAAAATTCAAAAGAAGCATTAAAAATCTCAAATAAAATTGGATACCCGGTCTTGCTAAAAGCATCAGCTGGAGGTGGCGGTAAAGGAATGAGAATAGTAAGAAAAAATAGTGAATTAGAGGAAAATTTTAATGCTGCAAAGAGTGAGTCAAAGAAAAGCTTTGGGGATGATCGCGTGTTTATTGAAAAATATATAGAGCAACCAAGACATATTGAGATACAAATTCTTTGTGACAAACATGGAAATCAAATTCATTTAGGTGAGAGAGAATGCTCAATTCAAAGGAGATATCAAAAAGTTATTGAGGAGTGCCCATCGCCATTTGTAGATGAAGAAATGAGAAATGAAATGGCTGCACAAGCTTTAACCCTTGCAAAGGAAGTTAAATACGACTCAGCGGGGACCGTAGAATTTGTAGTAGATGCTAACAAAAATTTTTATTTTCTCGAGATGAACACAAGACTTCAAGTTGAACATCCTGTTTCTGAGCTTGTTACAGGCGTAGATCTGGTTGAACAAATGATTTATTGCGCAGATAACAAAAAGTTAAATATATCACAAAAAGATATTAACCTTCAAGGCTGGTCAGTTGAGTCTCGTATTTATGCCGAAGATCCAACTAAAGACTTTTTACCTTCAATTGGTAGAGTGACTGAATACATAGAGCCATCAAAAATCGAGGATAAAGATCAAATTATTAGAAATGATACAGGAATAAATCCTGGATCTGAAGTTTCTTTATTTTATGATCCTATGATATCAAAGTTAGCGGTTCATAGTAAGGATAGAGCAACTGCAATAGACTTAATGATCAAGTCACTGCAAAATTACTACTTATCAGGAGTTGAAAATAATATTGAATTTCTGATTTCAATTTTAGATGACAAAAAGCTTAGAAACGGCAAAATAAGTACAAATTTTATCAAAGAAAAATTCCCTAAGGGTTACTATTCTAATCATAATTTAAGTGAATATAAAAAACACAGAATTGCAATTTTTGCCCAGGTTTTATTTATATTCCAATTACAAAGCAAGATACTAAGTTCAAATGATTTTGTTATAAAGGTAGGAGAAGATTTTCTTAACCTCAAAGTTACAGAATCTAAGTTTGAAAAAGAAAGATTTTATGGAACCTTTAAAATAGAAAAAAAAGAGTATGAGATTGAAACATCTATAAAGCTAAACGAGAGGTTATGCCAGGTTAGTATAAATCAGCAAATAGAGTATTTTAAATTAAATAAACTTGTAAACCTTAACTCTTCGGATATCAGTTACTATGATTGTAGATGTCAGACCATAGTTGTAGGTAAGCAACATGAAACTTACATAAGGCTTATGCCAAAAATAAAATTAGAAGATTTATCAAAAAAATTAATTTCTCCAATGCCTGGTCTAATCAAGTCAATAGACGTATCTGAAGGACAAAAAGTCAAAAGTGGAGATCAATTGCTAATCATTGAAGCCATGAAGATGGAAAATATTTTAAAAAGTGAAAAAGACTGCGTAATTGATAAAGTTCTAATAAAGCCAGGTGATAGCGTGGGCGCTGATGAGGAGCTTATTCTATTTTCTAAATAGCCAAAGTTTTTAATTTGCTCTGAAAAATATCTCTATCCATGTAGCCTTGTCTAAAGTAGCGACGATTTTTAGTATCTCTATATGCACCCCTTCCATGCAATACACGATAATTATCTAAAATTAACATGTCACCTGGTCGTTGTTTAATGCGAATATTATTTTTTTTATCCTTAATTAAATCCCATAACTTTCTTCTTGCATTAATATAATTGTCTATTTTTTTATTTTTATCGAATGGAATTAATTCAGTTCTATTGTTGTACCTTACTTGTATTACATTATTCATATCATCTAACTCGATCAGCTTACATTTATTTTCTAACCAGGCATTTTCATCTTTATATCTAAAAAAGGTATTGAAAGTTGTAAGCGTATTAAAGAATTGTTTATGTCTATCTCGCAAAATTTTTGCAACATTAAAACCGTCAACTATTGTATTTTCTCCACCTATTGAAGCGTTTTCTATGCAATGTAAAAAAATATAACCTTGTGTAGGGAAGCGATATGGATTGTCAGTATGGTTCTCGAGTGCTCTTGTTGTCATAGTTAAGTCATAGGCTTTTTTTATGTTTTTTACATCAGCAATACCACCCCAATTTGTTTTTTTAACTGGCCCAATAAGTTTCATAAGTTCATTTAAACCATTCTTTGTTTTTGGAATATTTCTAACTAAACAAAAACCAAATGTTTCAACAGATAATAAAATGTCAGATAACATTTTTTCATTTATTAGCAGAAAGTTATATTTTGGAATTTTAATACTTTCTTTATTCCATAAACATTTTTTGGACTTGAATTCTTCAGATTCTAGTTGATTGTAGAGATAGTCAAATTGATACGAATGTTTTGAATTATCTGAAAATTGAATTTGTAAAACATTTTTGTTTATTTTGGCTGATTTAACGTATAAATGTTCATCTATCTCCGCCGCTTCTATTAATAGTTGATTAGTATAATTATCTCTTATCTTGCTGTTCGTACTATGCTCATAAAGCCATTGAGCATTTACTTCATAGTTCTTATTTTTATTTTTGAGATTGATAGTTTTTTTATTATTTTTTACAGAAGTAAAGTTCATTTCAATTAAAATATTTAACTAGAGTTTTTTCAATTGTTTTATCAATTTCCTTACTCTTTATATTATAACCTAAATCTGAAAAACTAGTGACAAATTTGCTACTCATTCCGCATGGCTTGATACCTTCGTAGTGACTTAAATCTGGATTTATATTTATTGAAAAACCATGGTAAGTAACCCATTTTTTTACCTTTAGACCGATACTGGCAATTTTATAGAGTTGACCATTATCCTTTTTAACGAATACTCCATGATGATCAGGTATTGCTTCTGCAACAATATGAAAATTACTTAAAATTTCTATGATCAATTTTTCAAGTTGGTTTACAAAAAACTTAATGTCTTTTTTTCTATTATTTAAATTGATCATAAGGTAGACAACTCTTTGTCCAGGGCCATGATAAGTATATTTTCCTCCCCGATTAGTCTTAATTACAGGTATTTTATTATTATTAAGAAGGTCACTTTTATGATCAGTAGATCCTGATGTATATATCGCTGGATGACTTAAGAGCCAAACTAGCTCGTCATTCTGGTTTTTAATTATTTCATTCACTCTATTTTCCATATATTTAAGACTTTTTAGGTAGTCTTGAGCTGAATTATCGATCTTAATTTCCATGTTTTTCTGGATAATAACCTAAATTGATGTACATGTTTTTATTATGAATAATATTGTAAATGAACCTCCTCAAAATGAGAATATTACATTTAATAATCAATTAATTAATGATGTAATAAATTTTTGCAATAACAAAGAAAAAGATAAACTAACCAATATTATTTCTCCTCTTCATCCAGCAGATTTGGCTGATCTCTTTACTTTTCTTAGTAAAGAGCAACGATCTTACATTCTTAATAATCTTAGTGAAGACCGCTATACAGATGTTCTTGCTGAGCTAGATGACACTATTATTGATGAAACAGTTCAAGAATTAGAGGATACTAAAGTAGTTCGCTCCATTAGTGAGATGGAGACAGATGATGCAATTAACCTCATTGAGTCTTTGGAGCCAGCAGCTCAAAAGAAAATTTTAGACCAAGTAAACCCCACAGAAAGAGAAATTTTACAAGAAAGTCTTAATTACCCTGAAGATACTGCTGGAAGAAGAATGCAAAAAGAATTTGTTTCAATGCCAGGCTTTTGGACAGTAGGGCAGGCTATTGATCATTTAAGAGAACAAATTGACTTACCCGATGAATTCTATGAACTTTTTATTGTTGACCCGAGTAATAAACCGTTGGGGAGCGCTTCAGTTTCTAAAGTTCTGAAGTCACGTAGAGATACAAAATTAAATGAAATTTTAGAAGAAAACCCAAAATTTGTTACGGCATCTATGGATCAAGAAGAAGTAGCACTTTTCTTTGAGCAATACTCTTTGGTGTCAGCTGGAGTTGTCGATGACCAAAATAGATTAATTGGAAGAATTACGGCAGATGATATTGTGTGGGTTGTTCAAGAAGAAGCAGAAGAAGATATTTTGAGGTTGGGGGGTGTTTCAGAAAGTGAGATGAACCAGTCCATTGGAAGATCAACGAGGCGACGATTTATATGGTTATTTCTAAATTTATTAACTGCAATTCTTGCATCTTATGTAATAAGTCTGTTTGATGCCAGTATTGAGAAAATGGTAGCATTGGCGATTTTAATGCCAATTGTTGCATCAATGGGTGGTAATGCAGGAACACAAACCTTAACACTAACCGTGAGAGCTATCGCAACTAAAGAATTAGTAGATAACAATAGAAGAAAAGTATTTTTCAAAGAAATTGCGATATCAATATTAAACGGAATTTTATTTGCGATTATAACAGGGCTTGCTGCTTGGATTTGGTTTTCTGATATTAGTTTGTCTATAATTGTTGGAGCAGCAATGGTAATAAATATTTTATCTGCAGGTTTGTTTGGTTTCCTAATTCCATATATTTTTAATAAAGTTAAAATTGATCCCGCTTTGGCATCAAGTGTGTTTGTAACAACAATAACTGATGTATTTGGATTTTTATCTTTTCTAGGGCTCGCTTCAATTTATTTATTTTAGATTTTTATATTGTCAATTAATCGAGTATTTCCTATTTTAGCTGCAATAAATATTCTTGATTTATCACTTATTTTTTTTCGAACAGAGAGATCATCATTTAATACAGTCAGATAATCAATTTTATCAACACCATGATCTATCAGGACTTTTTTTGTGTGATTAAGTATTTTATTAATCTTTAACTTGGTTCTAATCAATGGAGGTAATTTTTTAAGTAATTTGTTGATTTTAATAGCAATTTTAAATTCCTGACCACTTAAGTAGCTATTTCTTGATGAAAGTGGAAGCCCATTTCTATCCCTAACAGTTTTAACACATATTATCCTTGTATTTAATTTTAATGACTCAGTCATTTTTTTAATTACTAAATACTGTTGATAATCTTTTTCACCAAAAAATGCCGCGTCTGGCTGCACTATATCAAAAAGTTTAAGTACAATATTTTTTACACCTGGAAAGTAATTTGGCCTTGATTTACCACATAGTCGTTTCTCAATTGCAAACTGTGGACAATTATGTTTTGTTTTATGGGAGAGAATTTGTTTTTGTATTGGAGTAAAGACAATATCAGCACCATATTTTTTTAAAACTTTAAGATCATTTTTGAGCATCCTCGGGTAATCTTTATAATCTTCTTTTGGTCCAAATTGTGTAGGGTTAACAAAAATACTAACTACAACAATTGCTTTCAGTTTTTTTGACTCCTTTACTAATTTTAAATGTCCTGCATGTAGAGCTCCCATTGTGGGTGTTAAGTGAATTTTAAAACCATCGCTTCTATATCGATTTAGGATTTTATCGAGATATTTTATACTCTTAACTAATTTCATTATGTATATCTTCAAAAATAATATTATCCGCAAACTTCTTTGACAAATTATACTTTTCCATATTATTAATTGTCCAAGTTAATAGTGGAATATTTTTCTTCCTTATACTTTGAATATTTCTCATACTTATTTTTTCTACATCAACCGCTAAAAAATTAATGCCGAGATGAGAAATCTCTTTAAAATCGATGTTATCATTACTAGTTATTAGGCCTGTTTTATAAAATGGAGCATTGATTTTAAACCATTCACACATTTTATAATCAAATGACTGCAAAGCAATTTCCCCATTGTAAGCTCGAATTATTTCGATTAACCTTTCTTCAATTTCAGGATTAAAACCAGATTTTATTTCAATTAAAATAGGTGTTTGGCCATCTACTAAATGCAGCATCTCATCGAGTGATGGTATTTTACAATCTGTGTCTAAAAGCTTTAGTTTTCTTATTTCGTTTGTACTTAGATCATTAATATTAGAATTTATTCCACACATCCTTTTTAAATCGTAATCATGAAATACTATAATTTCTTTATCCTTAGATAAGACAATATCACATTCTATTGCAAGGTTGTGTTCCATTGCATTTTCAAATGCTTCCAAAGAATTTTCAATGATTAATGTTTTATCATGAAGCCCTCTATGGGCAATCGGACGATCAAGAAAAGGTTTCATTATTTCAGAATTTCAAATATTGATGCAACTTCAACACTAGCGTTTTTTGGAAGAGAGTTTGCTCCCACCGCAATTCTTGAATGCTTTCCTTTTTCTCCCATAATATCGCAAACAACATCTGATGCACCATTGATGACTAAGGGATGGTCAGAAAATGAATGATCAGCATTTACGTAACCAGCAACATGAATACAATTAAAATCACTAAGTTCACATGAAGGGTTTAGTTGATCTAATATAGACAAAGTATTAAGCATACATATGCGTGATCCATATGATGCCTCCTTAATATCAGTTTCTGATGGAACTTTACCAGTTATAATTTTTTCATCTTTTATAGGAAGTTGCCCAGATACATAAACTAAGTTACCTATTTTTTTAAAAGGCAAATAATTCCCAAGAGTTACAAGCTCAAATTGCTTATAATCTTGTTCTACTTCGAGTATTTTATCCGCTAATTTCATTAATAAGAAAATTATATATATCTTTCCAACTATATGCACGAAAATCCGCCTCTTTCGGTGAAACTGCAAGTTTAGATAATCGTTCATCAGATATGTAATGAATAGTTTTAGATCTTGATACTTCTTCTTTTACGGAGGATATGTGGGGAGCTAAATCATCTATAAAAAAAACTTTTTCTTTAAAGTCTCTAATTAATTCTTTAATTACCAACCCTTTTGGTCCGTTTCCGGCAATTATTTGAAGATTAAGACCATTCTTTTGAAAACAATGCTTTCTATCATCCAAATATTTGAATGGAATATTAGTCAGCACTAAAATTTGAAAATTAGAGTCCAAAAGTTTATTGATAAAGTTTATTGATCCTTCGACAAAAGTTATATCTTTTGATTCTGTTCGAAAAAAATCATCTAAATATTCAAGTATAACTTCATTAGATACAACTTCATCAGTTCCTTTTTGTTTTATATTTCCAAAAAGAGCGTATGAAGTTAGGTCGTACCAAAATCCTTTTTTTTCTAAATAAATTTCAAAGCATTTTACGAAATTTAATAAGACTTCATCAGCATCAGTTATAAGCAGTGGTTTATCCTTTAAAAGGGTAGCTTTGTTTATTTGCTTTTGAAGGCCATCAGATAGCTTATGTGACACTAATTACTTAACTTCTATCAATGTAAGTTTTGTTTGCGTATATTGGCCAAGAGCTTCCAGAGATTTATCTCTTCCAGAACCTGACTGCTTGTATCCACCGTGAGGTAAAGACATATCTCCATCGCTCAAACTATTTATTAGAACTTTCCCACTTTTAATTCTTTTTGCAAGCTTATGTACTTTATTTAAATCATTAGACCATATCATCGCATTAAGTCCATAATGAGTATCATTTGCTATTTGAAGGGCTTCATCTTCATTTTCAAAATCTATGGCACATAATACTGGTCCAAAGATTTCCTCTTTAGCAACAGTCATTGAATTTTGAACATCTTTAAAAACTGTAGGACTTACATAGTAGCCACCTGAGTCTTGAAGCACCTGATCACCACCAGTTATAACATTCGCACCTTCAGATTTGCCTGTGTTTATGTAATTCATGATTCTTTCAGTTTGTGTTTTATCGACAATTGAACCCATTAAAGTGTTTGGATCAAACGGATTACCTGGCATCCACGGTTGTGAGTAGCTTACAACTTTTTCTAAAAATTCATCTTTAATCGATTTTTGAAGCAGCAACCTTGAGGGCGCATCACACACCTGACCACTGTTTCCAAACATGCCATCTGCTGCCATTTTTGCAGCATGGTCTAGATCAGGTGCATCTGCAAATATTATATTTGGAGACTTTCCACCACACTCCAATGAAACTCTCTTCATGTTAGACTCACCTGCGTAAGATAAAAAATATCTTCCAACTTCTGTAGATCCAGTAAAACCAAGTTTATCAACATCCATATGAGTCCCTAATGCTTTTCCTGCAGTAGGACCATAACCTGGCACTACATTGAAGACTCCTTCTGGAATCCCAGCCTCCATTGCTAGTTCGGCAACTCTTAGTGCAGACAGAGGTGATTGTTCTGCAGGTTTTAAAATAAAACTATTTCCAGTAGCTAACGCGGGCGCAAACTTCCAACAAGCCATTAATAAAGGAAAATTCCAAGGAGTTACCGCTCCAACTACACCCAGTGGTTCTTTTGTGATAGTGGCAATCAAATTATCACTTGTTGGAGCTACATCATCATAAAGCTTATCAATTGCCTCAGCATACCATTTTGTACAATTAATACATGCAGCTATATCGCCTGTTGCTCTTGTTATTGGCTTTCCCATATTTAAAGTTTCTAGTAAGCCTAGCTCTAAAATATTTTTTTTCATTAAGTCAGCGAAATTAAAGAGAATTTTTTTTCTTTTTGAGGGAGCCATTCTAGACCATGATCCTTTTTCAAATACATCACGCGCAGCTTTTACAGCTTTGTTTATATCTTCAATGTCACACTCCGCAACACTAGTTATTACTGATCCATCAACAGGGCTAATGCTCTCAAACGTTTTGCCTGTTACTGAATTTGTATAGTTTCCATTAATAAATGCCTGATTTTTAAAATCCAGAGATGATTTTTTTTCCATCACATCATTTAGAGCGAGAGCCATAGTTAACCTTTCGACTTGTTAATAAATTAATTTTTGTAAAGATTATAAAGATACAGGTTTTTTTATTTTTTAGAAGATTTTTTCTTTTTCTTACCTGTTTTTTCTAGTTTTTTTTCAATCAAATCAATAGCTTCTTCCATTAGAATTTCTTCAGGGTCAATATTATCGGGAATTGTGGCATTAATACTTTTATATTTAATATAGGGCCCGAACTTCCCTTTCATCACTTTGATTGGTTTTTTATCATCTGGATGTTCTCCTAAAGTTTTGATTTCAGATGAACTTTTAAGTCTACCAGGCTTTGCATTAGCAAGCAGAGAAACTGCTCTGTTAATACCAATATCAAAAATTTCAGAATTATCTTCAAGGCTAGCATTTTTATCGCCACAATTAATGTAACCACCATAGCGGCCATAATTCACAGTAATAATTTCTCCTGTTTCAGGGTGACCGCCTATCTCTCTTGGTAAACTTAATAAATACTGAGCTTTCTCTAAATCAATTGCAGAGGGGGAAATACCTTTAGGCACCGAGGCTCTTTTTGGTTTTTCTTTTTCAACGACGTCACCAAGCTGAACGTATGGACCAAATCTTCCATTCAATAATTTTATATCCTGTTCTGATTCAGTATCTTGTCCAAGAATTGTATCTTCAAATGCTTCTTTAATTTTTTTATGAGAGATAGGTCTAGTAAACTTACAATCGGGATAGTTGGAACAGCCTACAAACGCTCCAAATCGACTTACTTTAAGACTTAGTTCACCTTCACAGTTTTCAGAAGGGCAACTTCTTGATATTGCCTTTTCACCGTTACTTCCTTCTTTTTGCTCAAATATATGGGACTTAAGAATTTCATTTAAATTATCCAATATATTAGTAATTCTCAAATCAGTAACATCACCAACATTTGTAGAAAAATTTTTCCAAAAATTTTCTAAGAATTCAGTCCATTTTATTTTTCCAGAAGTAATTTCATCAAGTGATTCTTCCATTCCAGCGGTAAACTCATAATCAATGTACTTTGAGAAAAATCCTTTAAGAAATGCTGTTATCAATATTGCTCTATCAACAGGTACAAACCTATTTTTATCTAGTTCAACATAATTTCTTGTTTTTAGAACAGATATTATACTGGCGTAGGTTGAAGGTCTTCCTATGCCCAATTCTTCTAATTTTTTTACTAAACTTGCCTCAGAGTATCTAGGGGGTGGGAGTGTAAAATGTTGTGTTTCAGTTGGTGAAACTGAGTCTATATTCATTCCTTTCGAAATAGCAGGTAATGTAACCTCATCTTCATCTTCCTCATTTTCATCTTTTTTAATTTGTTCATCACTTTTTACCTTAAACTCACTATAAATATTTAAAAACCCATCAAATTTTACCACAGAACCGTTTGCTCTTAGTTTCAATTCATTCCTTTCAGAGCTGATATCAATAGCTGTTCTTTCAAATACAGCAGAACTCATTTGACTTGCAAGGGCTCTTTTCCATATTAATGAGTATAATTTTAAACTATCTGTGTCTAAATATTTTGAAACCTGATCAGGTGTTAATTCAATATCAGTAGGTCGAATTCCCTCGTGAGCTTCTTGAGCGTTTTTAGCTTTTTTTGATTTGTAAGTTCTTACTTCATTAGGGCAATACCCATTTTCAAAATTTTTTTTCAAATAGTTTCTATACGTTTCAATGGCTTCTTTAGATATATCAGTGCTATCAGTACGCATGTAAGTTATTAAACCAACTGTTTCACCATTAATTTCAATACCTTGAAATAATTTTTGTGCAATTTGCATTGTTCGAGAGGCGCCAAAACCATAAATACTTGATGCGGTTTGTTGAAGTGTTGAGGTTGAAAAAGGTGGTTCCGGATTCCTTGATGCTGGTTTTTTTGTAATATCTGTTATTTCAAATTTATTATCCGAGAATAAATTTACAATTTTTTTCGCAACATCTTCAGACTTAAAGCTAAATTTTTCTACTTTTTTGCCTTCTACAGAAAGTAAATTTGCTTCTATATTAAAACCATCCTCAAATTTTACATTGCCTTTAATTTTCCAATACTCTTCAGGTTCGAAAGACTCAATGGCAAGTTCACGTTCACATATCAATCTTAAGGCAACTGATTGAACTCTTCCTGCTGATTTAGCTCCCGGTAACTTTCTCCATAACACTGGTGATAAATTAAAGCCAAATAGATAATCCAGTGCTCTTCGAGCTAAATAGGCGTCTACAAGATCAGTGTCAATATCTCTTGGATTGGCAATTCCATTTTTTACTGCATTTTTTGTAATCTCACTAAAGACCACTCTCTTGACAGTTTTATCTTTTAATAATTTTTTCTTATTTAATAGCTCAACAATATGCCATGCAATTGCTTCACCTTCTCTATCCGGGTCAGTTGCAAGATAAAGAGTAGATGCATCAGCGCTGGCATCATAAATTTCTTTCATATGTTTCTTTGAAGTTGAAGAAACTTCCCATTCAAAAGCAAAATTATTTTCTGGATCTACCGAGCCATTTTTAGATGGCAAATCACGAACATGACCAAAGCTTGCAAGTACATTGAACTCACTTCCTAAGTATTTATTTATTGTTTTAGCCTTAGCTGGGCTTTCTACTATTACTAAATTCATATCCTTATAAACGCGCTCTTTAATATATTTTTGTGAGCTTTGTCAAATTTTCACAAAAAATATTTTATAATTGGCAGAATATAAGGCTTAATACAATTTCTTTTCTTCACGCCTTAATAAGCGATTTATATTTTCATGATGAGAAAAGATCATAATTAGATTTATAATTAAGCACATAAAAGAAACATTGAAATCAAAATAAAATAATGAAATTAACGAAATTAAATTTGCGGAAAGCAAACTTGCTAGTGACGAATATCTATAAATCACAAAGATTATAATCCAACTTACTCCAAGAGCTAAAAATAAATAAAAGTTAACTGCAAATATAATTCCCATAAAAGAAGCATATCCTTTACCTCCTTTTAAATCATCAAGCCATATAGGAAATATATGACCAAATAGAATAAAAGTTCCAGAAATAAAAAGTAAATTATCATTGATTGCCAGAGTAAGTGTTATTGGTATTAACGCTTTAAAAAAATCAACTAATAGTGTAATTCCTGCAGCTGAAAAGTTTCCTGTTCTTAGTACGTTCGTAGCCCCAATATTTCCTGAGCCAATACTTTTAAGCTCCCCTAAATTGAATAACCATGATACCAAAATACCAGTTGGGATTGATCCTAGAAGGTAGGAAAAGTAAATTATTAAAATTATTTCGAATATCATTTCACCATAATTGACAAACAAGCCATCCGAACAGCTACTCCATTTTCAACCTGTTCAGTTATCACTGATTTGTTTACATCATCAGCTAGTTCATTCTCTATTTCTACACCTCGATTTATTGGACCAGGGTGAAGCACTAGTACTTCAGGCTTTGCTAATTTTAACTTTTCATAAGTAAGTCCAAAACTTTTAAAATAATCGTCTGCTGATGGAAGATTTAAATCTTTTATTCTTTCATTTTGGATTCTAAGCATCATCACTATATCAGCATCTTTTATGCCTTCTTCTAAATTTGTGAACGTTTCAACATCATATTTATCTAAATCTTTTGGTTTAAAATAATCAGGAAATACGAATCTAACTTTTGATTTCATTTTATTTAGAAGATAGTAGTTTGACCTTGCTACTCGACTATGTTCAAGATCACCACATATTGAAACTGTGATATCATTAAGCTTTCGATTGTGATTCATGATTGTATAAGCATCAAGCAATGCTTGTGTGGGGTGTTCATTAACACCTTCTCCAGCATTTATAACAGGACATTCTAATATTTTAGCAATTTCTTTTGAGGCATCATTTTCTCCATGTCTGATAATTACAAGATCAGGGTTCATTGCTCCTAAAGTTTGAGCGGTATCAAATAAACTTTCACCTTTTCTTAATGAAGACCCTTCAATATTCATATTAATTACATCAGCGCCTAATCTTTTAGCAGCTATTTCAAAAGAGATTAGTGTTCTTGTAGAGGGTTCAAAAAAAAGATTTATAATTGTTCTACCCTTTAAGATAGGTATTTTTTTATCCTTTTCCTTGTTGTGCTCTTTGAAAATTTTACTGAGTTCTAAAATATTATTTATATCCTCAATGCTGAGATTTTTTATGCCATGCAGATGGGTTTGAGAGATTTTAGGGATTTTAATGTTTTCAAGCATTAATTAATTCTTTTAATATAATTTAATGCACCTTCCAAGATAAATGCTGAAGCGAGACTATCAATTTCTTTTTTTTCATTATGGGCTTTTTTTCTGCTTTTAGAATTATCTATATATAGCTTGTCCACAGCAACAGTAGAAAGTCTTTCATCCCAAAAAGAATAGGGAATATTCAAAGACAAATTTATTGCTCTTGATTTATCACGGATTGATTGAGCACTTTTTCCCTCACTTCCATCCATATTTAATGGCAGTCCAATGATGAGTGCTTTAACGTCGTGAAGTCTAACTAGCTCATTTAATTCTTTCAGAAAGTCTTTCATGTTTGAATATTTAATAGTTCTTAATGGTAGAGCCCCCGTCATATCCGATGTAGAAATTGCAACTCCAATTCTTTTACTGCCAATATCCAATCCTAGAATTTTATGATAACTTTCCACTAATGACTTAAATTCTGCGATATCTACTTCTTTTTTTGTTTCATTAGTCATTTTTTGACTGTATATCATACATTAATTTAAGTTAGTACCTCATATAAAAATGGAATTTGATAAGAAAAGTCTTTTAAAGCTTGGAAAGTTAGCAAGAATTTCAATCAGTGACGATAAACTCAATAATCTTAGTAAGGATCTTAATTCAATCTTAGAATTTGTTGATCAGTTAAAAGAAATTAAAACTGATCAAGTTGATCCAACATCTAATTCCCTTAATCAAAAATTAGAAGTTAGAGATGATAAAGTCGATACTAAGAATAGTGCTGAAGATATATTAGAAAATGCACCTGAAAAAGAAATGGACTTTTTTGTTGTTCCAAAAGTGATCGAATAATGAAAGATAGTTATACATTAAAATCGCTGGCAGTTCTTTTGGAAAATAATAAAATATCATCGAAAGAGTTAACTTCAGAGTATTTAAAAAATATTGAAAATGGTAAGGAGTTAAATTGCTATAATACTATATCACAAGAGAAAGCTCTTATTGATGCTGAAAAGTCTGACGAAAGAAGAAAAAGTCAAAATCTCAGAAGTAAGTACGACGGAATTCCAATTGGAATAAAAGATTTATTTTGTACGAAGGGTGTGACTACTACAGCATCAAGTAAAATTTTATCAAACTTTGTTCCAAATTATGAGTCTACAGTAACTCAAAATTGTGATGATGCAGGCTTGATTAGTTTAGGCAAATTAAATTGTGATGAATTTGCAATGGGTTCAACTAACAAAACTAGTTTTTTTGGTTCAGTTAAGAATCCATGGAAATCTGTAAATTCTGATAATGAGCTTGTTCCAGGAGGATCATCTGGAGGATCAGCAGCAGCAGTTTCAGGTGATCTTTGTGTAGCCTCTCTTGGAACGGATACTGGAGGCTCAATTAGACAGCCAGCTTCTTTTACAGGTACTGTTGGTTTGAAACCTTCATATGGAAGAGTATCCAGATGGGGAATTGTTGCATTTGCATCTTCATTAGATCAAGCGGGACCAATTACAAAAACTGTTGAAGACGCTGCAATCTTATTAGACATTATATCGGGTCATGATGAAAAGGACTCAACTTCTTCGGTTAATCCAAAAGAAAATTATTATGAAAATTTAAATTCAGACATAAAAGGGATGAAAATTGGAATACCAAAGGAATTTAGAAGTGACAAGCTTCCAGCTAGTACTCAAAAAAGCTGGGATGAGTGTGCAAATTTACTAAAAAATAACGGAGCAGAAATAGTAGATATTAGCCTGCCTCATACAATGAGCGCTTTACCTGCTTACTATATTATCGCACCTGCAGAAGCTTCATCAAATTTAGCTCGCTATGATGGAGTAAGATATGGACTAAGAGTCAAAGGAAATGATCTCATTGATATGTACGAAAAAACGAGATCAGAAGGATTTGGCGATGAAGTAAAGAGAAGAATATTAATTGGTACATATGTATTGTCATCAGGGTATTACGATGCTTATTATATTAAGGCACAAAAGATAAGATCATTAATAAAAAGTGACTACGTTGAAGCCTTTAAAAAAGTTGATGCGATTCTCACTCCTTCAACACCTTCAACAGCCTTTGAAATTGCAAATGAGCCTTCTGATCCAGTACAAAACTATCTAAATGACATTTTTACTGTTCCTGTAAATCTTGCGGGTTTACCAGGTATATCAATTCCCTTCGCAAATGACGAAAATAATTTGCCAATTGGCTTACAATTGATAACAAATTCATTTGAAGAACAAAAACTACTCAATGTTGCCAGAAATATAGAGGAAACCATTAACTATTCAGAAACTCCAACAAAATGGTGGCTCAAATGATAGAGGGTTGGAATTTAGTTATTGGAATAGAGATTCATGCTCAAGTTAATTCAAAATCTAAATTATTTTCATCATCACCAACCGATTTTGGATCTAAACCTAATAGTCAAGTTAGTTTAATTGATGCAGCAATGCCAGGAATGCTGCCTGTAATAAATAAATTTTGTATTGAGCAAGCCATTAAGTCAGGGATTGGATTAAATGCAAAAATAAATAAAAAATCTATTTTTGATCGTAAGAATTATTTTTATCAAGACCTACCACAAGGCTACCAGATATCTCAGTATAAGGACCCAATAGTGGGAGAAGGATTTGTTGAAATAGAAACTGAAAACGGTCAAAAGAAAATAGGGGTTGAAAGACTTCATTTAGAACAAGATGCAGGTAAAAGTTTGCACGATCAGGATCCAAACCTCACTTTTGTTGACTTGAATCGTTCAGGAATTGCTTTAATGGAAATTGTATCTAAACCAGATATGAACTCACCAGAGGAGGCTGTTGAATATGTTCGAAAAGTTAGAAGTATTCTAAGATATCTTGGTACATGTGATGGAAATATGGAACAAGGATCTCTAAGAGCCGACGTAAATGTTTCTGTAAACAAACCTGGAAATGAATTAGGTACAAGGTGCGAAATCAAAAACTTAAACTCATTTAAATTTATTCATGCAGCTATCGTTTATGAAGCAAAAAGACAAATAAAACTAATTGAGCAAGGAGATAGTGTTAATCAAGAAACAAGATTATTTAATACGCAGTCTGGTGAAACGAGATCTATGAGGTCAAAAGAAGATGCTCATGATTATCGATATTTTCCTGATCCAGACCTTTTGCCGCTCACTTTGGATGATGACTGGATTAAAGGTTTACAAGACTCAATACCAGAATTGCCAGATCAAATAAAAGAGAGGTTAATTAATGAATACTCTCTTAGTTCTTATGACGCAAATATTATTGTTTCAGACAAAGCAATAAGTAGATATTTCGAAGACGTTGTAAAAAATAGGAATCCAAAACTTGTAACAACATGGGTTACTGGCGAATTATTTTCAATACTTAATAAAAAAAATCTTATTATTGAAAATAGTCCAATTACTTCAAAACAACTTGGTGAACTGGTTGATAACATCGAAAATGGTAAGATTTCAAACCGTCAAGCAAAGGAAGTGCTGGAGGAAATGTGTGAAAGTGGCAAAGGCGCGTTAGAAATTATTGATGAAAAAGGTTTGTCTCAAATTAGTGATAAAAATGAAATAGAAAGCCTAGTTGATAATGTATTAAATTCAAATCCAGAAAACGTTAAAAAATATAAAAATGGAAAAGATAAACTTTTTGGTTTTTTTGTTGGTGAGGCCATGAAACTTTCTAAAGGTAAAGCTAATCCAAAAATAGTTAATGATCTTATCAAGAAAAAGTTATCACAATAAAGTAATTTCTTTTAATCGATATAAATTTGATATATTAAAACAATGTGTGGAGAGATGGGTGAGTGGTTGAAACCGGCTCCCTGCTAAGGAGTTGTGCGGGCTTATACCCGTACCGAGGGTTCGAATCCCTCTCTCTCCGCCACACTACTGTTATTATGATTCTTTTTTCTTACTTGGTTTAATTAGAGTTTTTCCTCCAACATAAGCACGATTGAGATTATAAGATAAAGTGTACTCAATTGGTTTCAATCCATTCTCAATAAATTCATATACTTGAATATTTTCCATTACTCTTTGAACATAATTTCTTGTTTCTTTGAAAGGTATCAACTCTATCCAATTTTCACTTGTAATATCGTCTTTTCTTGGGTCCCCATATTTTTTTATCCATCTGGAAACCCGTGATTCACCGGCATTATAAGCTGCAAGAGACAAAATGTATGAGCCATTATAGTTCGATAGTAATTTATCTAAATAAGCACTTCCTAAAATTACATTATATTTTGGATCTTCAGTTAATTTACTCTTTGTATATTCAAGCTTTAACCCTTTTGAGACCCTTTTTGCAGTATACGGCATAAGTTGCATTAATCCTTTAGCTCCTGCATAACTTCCAGCTTTAGGATCAAACTGACTCTCTTGTCTTGTTACAGAATGTATTAGACTTTGTTCTGGAAAAATAATTTTTCCAAATTCAGGTCTTTCAATTTGAGGAAAGCTTAGAGGGTCAAGAATTGTGTGGTTATAATATAAAATTTTACCTGCTTGAACTGCAAAATCATGTCTTTCTATATCATTTGCAGTTTTGACAGAATTTACAGAAGTACTAAGGTTTTCACGATCAGCAAGATCCCAAATAAATTTTTTAACCAATTTAGGTCTATCAAATTCATTTAACAAAGAGATTGATAAATAAACTGGTCGATTTTCTTTATAATCAGTGTTGTTAGCATCGGAATACTCTACTAGCATTGGTTTAAATAATTTCTTTTCTGATAATTTGCTCGCCGCGAGCTGACCATAAAAGGTAAGACTGTACAAAGAAGCCTTTTCATACCAGCTTTGCGACTCTTTAGAATTACCAACTTCCTCTAATGCATTTCCCATCCAATAGGCGGCTCTTGCTTTTGAGATTGGTCTTGATGAAACATTCCAAATTTCTTGAAAATGAAGATAGGCTGATTCTGGATTAGCTAAAAAAGTAAGAGCTATCCAACCAGCTAACCACTCAGCCTCAGCAATATCTTTACTTTCATTCAAACCGTGATTTATGGCAAGCGCGTATGCAGTTTCATATTCATGACGGTCAATTAAACGCCTAATAAGAAAACTTTTTTTATCCCAAAATTTGTCTGGGCGAACTAACTCACTTGAATTTGATTTATTGATATCTAATAATAATACTAGCGCACTATCATACTTTCTTTTTTTTATTCGCCAATTGATTCTATCATAAACAAGCCCAGGATCACTTTTCAATTCATCAGGAACCAGTTTTATTAAATTATCTACACCACCTGCAAATGAAATTAATCCTATCCTGGCTTCAAATAGTTTTTGATAATCTTTATCAACATATTTTACCAATCTGGCTGCAGTCCTATATTTTCCGTCCCACAGTAATTTATTTATTCTTCTTAGATGATGATCTTTATTTAAAATACTTTTATAAGTTTTTATGATTTGAGATTGTTCTTTTCTTGTGAAATTGCCATCAATATAACCATCAATAATAAGTCTCTTTCCTTCTTCAGATTTGCCGCTATTTAAAAGTGCGTTACCTAGATAAATTTGACCCCAGCCTGTTTCTGGAGGATTATCGCGAAAGTAATTTATTAAATCATCGTAATTATCTCTAAATGTGATTTTTGTTTCAGCTTTAAGTTTTATTTTTTCTATTTCAGGCCAATTTGAATTTTTCTCAATGTACTTTTTGTAATCAGAAAATGTTAAGTTACTTGCACCATTATAATATCTAAGCCAGTTTAATGTTTCTTTTGCTGTTTCATTATTAATATTTTCGCTTATTCCAACCACTCGATCCCATTTATATTCATCTGCCTTGTCGAGCGCTAACTCAAATAACTCATAGTCTTTATTGCTCAACAATTGAGAGAGTGCAGGCTGCGCTGGTTTTTTTATTGGGATCGAGAACCCAGGTCCTGGCAATTCAATGTATAGACTTCTCTTTACAGGCGTTATTTCTCCAAAAGAAGATATTCCTGAAATAAAAAATAGACTTACTACAAAAATGATTAATTTTTTCACGAAATAGTTATTTGTTTGATTTGCACAAGTATATTTATGATTAAGGTTTTTTTAAATAATTAAAAGTGCTATTGTAAACAATGTTTAAAGGATCTCATACAGCATTAATTACGCCCTTTGACGGTAAATCTATTGATGAAAAATCATTTAGGTCTCTGATAGATTTTCAAATATCAGAGGGTATACATGGACTGGTTCCTGTAGGTACAACAGGCGAGTCACCAACTTTAAGCCACGAAGAACACAAGCTGGCAGTTGAAATATGTATTGAAGAAACAGCAAAACGTGTACCAGTAATAGCAGGAACAGGATCAAACAACACCGAGGAAGCAATCGATCTCACCATGCACGCTGAAAAAGCAGGTGCTGATGGAGCTTTAGTAGTTACACCATATTATAATAAACCTACACAACATGGTTTATATTCACACTTTGAGGCAATTAGTAAGGCAACTACACTTCCAATTATTATTTATAATATTCCTGGCAGATCAATTGTTGATATGAATACAAAAACAATGATGGATTTGTTTAAAATTAAAAACATTGTTGGAGTAAAGGATGCTACTTCAGATATACCAAGAGTTTATGAAACGAAAACAACAATAGGAGAAAATTTTAATCAATTAACAGGAGATGATGCAACTACGTTAGCTTTTATGATTTATGGTGGTCACGGATCTATCTCAGTAACGTCTAATATCGCCCCAAAATTATGTTCTGAATTTATGAAACATTGTTTAGATCAAAATTTTGCTAAAGCTTCTGAGATAAATGACAAACTGATGCCGTTACATCATGCTTTATTTGTTGAGTCCAGTCCTGCCCCAGTAAAATACGCAGCTTCTAAGCTTGGTTTATGCAAAGATGACATAAGACTGCCGCTCACAAGTATATCAGATGAAACTAAGCAATTAATTGATAAAGCTATGAAGCACGCATCATTAATATAGCCTTGCAAATAGCAGTTCAAAACAGAAAAGCAAAGTATAATTATACATTTGTTGAATTATTTGAGGCAGGAATTGAACTACAAGGTAGTGAGATAAAATCGCTTCGAAATGGAAGAGTTGAGATAGCCGAGTCATATGCAAGGGAAGATAATAGTGAAATATTTTTAATAAACTCACATTTCTCGAAATATTCTAATGCTTCATATCTTAATCATGTTGAAAACCGTCCACGAAAATTACTTTTAAACAAAAAAGAAATCAGAAAAATCATTGGAAAATTAAATAAAGAGTCACTTACTTTGATCCCAACAAAAATATATTTCAATAAAAAAGGTAAGGCAAAGTTGGAAATTGCTCTTGCTAAAGGAAAAAAACTACATGATAAAAGAGATGCTAAAAAAAGAAAAGATTGGGTTAGGGAGAAAAAAAAATACGGATGATTTACGCTTTAGGAATTGGGTCAAATTCTAACTCAAGATTTGGTAATAAATTAGATACACTTAAATTTGTTTTAAAAGAGTTGGAGCGTAACAATATCAAAGTAATAAAAAAGTCTAAATTATATTCATCGCCACCTAAAAATTTTAAAACTGCTGCCGAAACCTTTTTAAACGCTGCTTTAGTCGTTGAAACAAAATTAAAACCTAAAAATTTACTAATAATTTTAAAAAAAATTGAGAGAATTACTGGAAGATACGCCTATCGTAAAAATACTTCTCGAACATGTGACTTGGATATTCTTTTGCTTAGTAAGTCCAGTAAAATATTGATAGAGGAGAAAAAAAATTCTGTTGAAATTCCACATCCAAGACTTCATGAGAGAAATTTTGTATTAAGACCTTTATTGGACATTTGTCCTGGATGGCTCCACTCTGAAAAAAAATCATCAATTATGAGGCTTCATAAAAGCTTGCATATTGAAGATAAATTATACAAAGTCTTGAATACTTTATAAATTATCAATTATTTTGGGCTTCACTTAGTATATAATGTATGATTAATAGTGCATTATGGCACAATCAACAGTCTATAAACCTGCAAAACCAATTGATAAGAATCTTGATTCTAAATTAATAGAAAAAGCTTATTCTTTTGCAGTCGAGTGTCACAAGTCACAAAAAAGGCATTCAGGTGATCCTTATATATCTCACCCAGTTGCAGTTGCAGATATTCTATTAAACTTAAAGTTAGATACTTCCACAATTATAACGGGCCTTTTACATGACACACTTGAGGATACTCTTGCTACAGAAAATGAAATTGAAGAAAAATTTGGAAAAGAAGTCCTTCAATTAGTAAATGGCGTTACAAAACTTTCAAAAATTGAAACGTATACTGAAAATAAATTCCAGGCTGAAAATTTCAGAAAATTAATTTTAGCAATGTCGAAGGATATAAGAGTTTTGTTAGTAAAGTTAGCTGACCGTTTACACAATATGAGAACAATTCAATTTATTCCACAGGAAAAAAGACGACAACGTATTGCATCGGAAACATTAGAAATTTATGCCCCCCTTGCTGGAAGATTAGGGATGCATGAATTCAAAGACGAGTTGGAAGATTTATCATTTCAAATTTTAAATCCATCTGCATATTCCTCATTAATGACAAGAATTGAGTATTTAAAGAAAGATAAATCTAATTTAACTGATAAAATAAAGACAAGAATCTTTAGTCTTTTAGAAAAAAATGAAATTGATTGTCAAATAATAGGACGTGAAAAAAAAATCTTCTCTGTATGGAATAAAATGCAGAATAAGCAAATTGCTTTTAGGCAATTGTCAGATATTTTTGCTTATAGGATTATCACTAATAGCATTGAAAATT